>DFWY01000148.1 GCA_002381615.1 Polaromonas sp. UBA4122
AGTTGCAGTCCCAGTCGCTTCTCTATTGCCAATATGTCCTCGCTCATGACTTTGATGCGAGCGACTTGCTCCGGACCTGTCAGCGTTCAAGAAGCGTAAAGGAGGAGGTGATCAATATCTCTGGACAAATCCACCCAGACGCTCCAACTCTTCAATTTCGTGAACGATTACTTTTTACGTAACTGAGTTCAGTTCCATTAGCCATAGAAAGGCATTCGCCATAAAGTCTCAGCCAGTAGTCTCGATCGTGAGGTTTAACTTCAACTTCATATGGAGCTATTTTTATCATGAGGTCGTAAGCAACTCGCTCTTTACTCTCTGATTGAATGCGGACTGGATTCGATGCTGAAACACTTTCTGTCATTGCAAGCTCCTTAATGTTATTTTCTGCCTTACGGCAATTCATTATGTACCGATCACAAAAACGGCCGGCCGCACTCTGTACCGTTCAATCAGGCCGCAATGGAAGTGCTGGAACGGCGGCAGGGCGATCACCCGACCCATGTTTTCACGTATGAGGGAAATCCAATTGTCCAGGTCAACACCAAGGCGTGGCGCAACGCCTTGCAACGAGCTGGAATTGAGGATTTTCGCTGGCATGAGCCACGGCTACCCCTGAAAACACCAGAATATTGGCGGGCAGGCGGATTTCAAGGGGTGCAAGGTCACCTGGTGTAACCGCGAAGGTGAGCCAATTTGCCTTCGGCCCTGCTTACGTATCCGGGGTCAGCTTCCCATGAAGCGTTGCCCCCAGTTTCTGTGGGCCACCCTGTGGATAAGAGCCTCAACAACTACGCAAAGCCGCGCCCGTGCTGGCTCGCAACGCAATGCCCAGAAATTGATCAACCCATTTACTGATGCAGATCAAGGAGAACCCACAAAATTGCTATGCTTTTGATAGCTATGTTCACCCGTACCATATGGGATATAGCCTGTTTTTATTCATAAAATAGAGAATTCCGCTGTCAGTCCGGCTCTGGTGCAGCCATTGCACTCAGCGCGTACTGATCGGGTACGGGCGCTGCACGAGGCGTCGCGTTCTGGGGGGTGCCCAGTGCCTTGGGCTTGCGATAGAGCGAGAGCGAGCGCTAGCTGATCCCCAGCCGGGCACCCAGCGCGGCGCGCTCAAGCAGGTTGCGCAGCCACCAGCAGGGGAATGTCGTCCCTGGCGAAACAGGCTGTATGCGAGTAACCTCTATTGGTGCCTCCCAGTCAGTTATATTGCTCTGGTGTGCTGCAAGGAGGCAGAGATTGCCGGATGATCGGAGGATTTCAACCCTGTAGCGTTGATTCCGCTACCGAGGCGGAATCTCGTCGGATACCGGATGGGGCGGATTCAAAACTTTTCAGGCACGCCTGGCATGACGCGCTTCTTGATAGCAGAATGTGTAAAGACGATGTAACCATGAAACCACAAGACAAGACCCTGGTGCGAAAGCTGGCCATCGTGCTGGTGATCAAGCTGGTCGTTTTGACGGCCTTGTGGTGGGGCTTTGTGCGCGAGCAGCGCGTGGTGGTGGACGATAACGCCGCTGCTGTGCAACTGCTGGGCCCAGAGCACGTCAAAACCAAGGAGTGATCCGGTGATTTCAGAACAACTGGTTAATCTGTCGCGGTTGCAGTTTGCCGCCACGGCCCTGTACCACTTTCTTTTTGTGCCGTTGACGTTGGGCCTGGTGTGGATACTGGTCATCATGGAGAGCGTCTATGTGATGACCGGCAACGTCGTCTGGAAAGATATGACGCGCTTCTGGGGCAAGCTGTTCGGCATCAACTTCGCCTTGGGCGTGACCACCGGCATCACACTCGAATTCCAGTTTGGCACCAACTGGGCCTACTACTCGCACTATGTGGGCGACATCTTCGGCGCGCCGCTGGCCATCGAAGGGTTGATGGCCTTCTTTCTTGAATCGACCATGATTGGCCTGTTTTTCTTTGGCTGGGATCGTCTTTCAAAAACCCAGCATTTGATGGTCACCACGCTGACGGCCATCAGCACCAGCCTGTCGGCGCTGTGGATCCTGATTGCCAATGGCTGGATGCAAAACCCGGTCGGTGCCGCGTTCAACTACCAGACCATGCGAATGGAGATGGTCGATTTCTGGGCCATAGTATTCAACCCGGTCGCACAGGCCAAATTCGTGCACACCGTGTCGGCGGGCTACGTGACAGGTGCCATGTTCGTGCTGTCAATTTCGAGTTGGTACCTGCTCAAGAAGCGCGACGTGGAGTTTGCCAAGCGCAGCTTTCGCGTGGCGGCGGCCTTTGGCCTGGCGTCGGCGCTCAGCGTGATCGTGCTGGGTGACGAGTCGGGCTACACCGTGGGCGAAGCCCAGCAAACCAAGTTGGCCGCCATGGAGGCCATGTGGGAGACCAAGCCTGCCCCGGCCGGACTCACGATGGTGGCAGGCATCAACGAAGCCGAGCAAAAGAACGACTGGGAGATCGAGATTCCCTGGCTCATGGGCCTGATCGGCACGCGCTCGATCAGCAAGGAAATTCCCGGTATCCATGAGATCAAGGCTAAAAACCGCGAGCGCATTGTGCGTGGTGTCGTCGCCGTGACGGCGCTCGAAGCGCTGCGTGCCAACCGCGATGACACGGTGGCCAGGCAGGTGTTCGAGCAGCACAAGGCCGATCTCGGCTTCGGCCTGTTGCTCAAAAAATATGTCACTGACGTGAACCAGGCCACGCCCGAGATCATCGACAAGGCTGTGAACGACACGGTGCCGCGCGTCACACCCATGTTCTGGACCTTCCGGGTGATGGTGGGCTTGGGTTTTGCCATGCTGGCGCTCTTCGCCGTGGCGTTCTGGAGCACGATCAAAACCGCCACAATGCAAAAGCCCTGGCTACTCAAGTGGGCACTGTGGATGCTGCCAGCACCCTGGATCGCTATCGAACTTGGCTGGATCGTCGCCGAATATGGTCGCCAACCCTGGACGATCTACGGCGTGCTGCCCACGCACCTGAGCGTGTCCACCCTCAGCGTCAACAGCCTGTATGGCTCGCTGGCGGGCTTCGTCGGCTTCTACACCGTGCTGCTGGTGGTGGAGATGTATTTGATGCTCAAGTTTGTCCGCATGGGCCCGGGCAGCCTGGGCACCGGCCGCTATGAGCACGAACCTGCGCAGCACAACACCATCCCGACCAACGCCTGAAGGAGAACACAGAATGCTGGACTATCCAACCCTCAAAATCATCTGGTGGCTGCTCGTGGGCGTGCTGCTGGTGGGCTTTGCCATCATGGACGGCCATGACATGGGCGTGGGCACGCTGCTGCCTTTCGTTGGCCAAGACGACGTGGAACGTCGCGTCGTCATCAACACCGTCGGCCCGCACTGGGAGGGAAACCAGGTCTGGTTCATCACCGGCGGTGGCGCCATCTTTGCGGCCTGGCCGCTGGTTTATGCCACGGCCTTCAGCGGTTTTTACTGGGCCATGATGGCGGTGCTGTGGGCGCTGTTCTTTCGGCCGGTGGGTTTTGACTACCGCAGCAAAATCCACAATGCGACCTGGCGCAGCACCTGGGACTGGTGCCTGTTTATCGGGAGTGCCGTGCCGCCGCTGATTTTCGGCGTGGCGTTTGGCAACCTGCTGCAGGGTGTGCCGTTCCAGTTTGACGGGTATATGGTCTCCACCTACACCGGTACCTTCTGGCAGTTGCTCAACCCGTTCGCCCTGCTGGCGGGCGTGGTGAGCAGTGCCATGATCACGATGCATGGCGGGGCTTATCTGGCGCACCGCACTGAAGGCGTCATTCAGGCGCGCGCTGTCAAAGGCGCCGTGGGGGCGGCGATCGTCATGGTCGTGGCTTTTGTGGCTGCGGGGGTATGGTTGCAAAACATCGACGGCTACCGCATCACCTCGGTCATTGACCCGGCTAACCTGGCGGACCCGATGAACAAAACCGTCGTGCGCGAAGCCGGTGCGTGGATGGCCAACTACGGCCGCCAGCCGCTGCTGTGGCTGCTGCCGGCGCTGGGCGTGGGCTGTGGCCTGCTGGCCGCAGGACTGCTGTTGGCGCGCCGCACGCTGACGGCCTTTGTGGCGTCGGCGCTGGCCCTGGTCGGGGTGATTGGCACAGCAGGCGCCTCGATGTTCCCCTTCATCATGCCGTCGTCCACCCTGCCGGCTGCCAGCCTGACGGTGTGGGACAGTGTGTCAAGCCATCTCACGCTGGGCATCATGTTCTGGGCCACCGTCATCTTCATGCCGCTGATTATTGTTTACACCAGCTGGGCCTACCGCGTGATGCGCGGCAAGGTAACTGCCGCCCACATCCAGGAAAACGAGCACGTCGCTTATTAATAGTTCTGTTTATAGGAGAACAAAATGTGGTATTTCGCCTGGATACTCGGTGTCGGTTTTGCGGTGTTGCTGGCCATTCTCAATGCCATGTGGGGCGAGAACGAAGAAGCCCGCGCACAGGCGCGCAAGACTAACCCCCGATGATGCCAACAACGCCGTCTGCGGAAAGCGACCGTGACGAAGACAGCGTTGACGTGGCCGCCGTGCCGGGTGGCGCAGCCGTTCACCTGCCGAGCCTGCTCGTGGCGCTTGCCATCATGCTGGGTGGCAGTGTTTACCCCCAGTTGTTTGCGCGAGCGGACGGCGCGGCCGACCACGGCTTGGCCATGGCGCTTTTCTGGGCCATGAGCGCGGGATTTGTACGCGGCGTGGGTTTTTTGCCCCGGGCATTGGTCTGGCGCCTGCTTTTTTCGGGGTGGTCATGCTTGGCGGGGTTGCTGCTGGCCGCCTGGCTGCGATGGGGGACGTGAGATGTATTTCCGCATCCTGCACGACGACCTCATGCCGCACGAGCCTGCGTTGCTGGCAACGCCTGGGCGCGCCCATCGTGCAGCGTCAAGGCGGCTCAGAAGTGCGTCAGGTGAACGACGGCGATGTATTACCCTTCGGCCATGAACTGGTGCGCGTGCTGACCACGCCAGGCCACACGGCCGCTTGCCTCAGCGTTGCCTGGCGCGATCGGCAACACCCGAGGCTCTGTGGGACAGCGTAAAGCAGCGCGTGTTCACCCTGCCGGACGAGACACTGCTGTTTGCCGGCCATGAGCGATGGGCGCTGGCGGTTAGCACGGTGCTGGAGCAGCGGCGCTGGCAAAGCCGTACCGGCGCAGACGTCACTTTGATGGAGTGTGACTCCCATGAAGGATTCGACGACCTCGAGGACGCGACTCAGCAGATTTTGATGTTCCTGCATCCGCCACCCGGCCGCATCCGCGCCGGACCTTGTACCAACCCTCGGAGAAACCATGAAAGCCTTCCAGGATTACTATCCCGAAAACGTTGCCCACTGCTACGGATGCGGCCGTCTGAACACGCACGGCTACCAAATAAAAACCTTCTGGGAGGGCGAGGAAACGGTCACCCACTTCACGCCCGAGCCCTGGCACATGTCGGTGCCGGGCTTCGCCTACGGCGGGCTGATCGCCTCGCTCATCGATTGCCACAGCACCGGCACGGCCGCCGCAGCCATGTACCGCGCCGAGGAACGAGAGATGGACACGCTGCCCGCGTTCCGTTTCGTCACGGGCTCGCTGCACGTGAACTTTCTCAAGCCCACCCCGATCACCGGTTCGATCGAAATTCGCGGTCGCGTCAAGGAGATCAAGGGCCGCAAGGTGGTCGTGGAGACCACAGTGCTGGTCGCTGGCGTGGCGACTGCGCGCGGCGAGGTCGTGGCGTTGCAAATGCCGGAGCACTTCGGGAACGGCGGCGCTTAGAAAGCGCTGCCTTATCTGCCTCCAGGTCGGCCAGGCTCTTGAACTTACCGCTATAGCCGCCAAAGCCTGGCATGGTCATCGCACAGCTGTCCATGTGCGGGGCCTTCAGCACCACGTCCAAGTTCAATGAACTTTTATTGCTATAAAAAAGAATCACCCACTGAATTTCCGGGACCTCCTATTTGCCAAGCCCGGCTCCGGCTACAAATGCGGCACCGAACCCAATGCCTTTTTGCGCGACGAGGCCACCCGCGGGGGTCGGGCAGAACGAAGAGGCCTGCGCGATGAAGCGAAGCAGTGCAGGCGTCGATTGCTTGTCGTGATGAACCACAAAATAGCACTGGCGAGTCATTTTTGGGAGTGTCGTAGCGATTTGTCGCAGGCGCTTGGTGTCGATCAAGTCGCTCACCACCCATTGTGAGAGACAGGCCATACCGAGTCCTTCCGCCGCAGCATGCTTGATCGCTTCCGAGCTTCCCAGCTCGATGCTGCGCCGATAAGACCGCAGGTGCGGCAGCAACAGCTGGTCAGTGGCCTCCCGGGTGCCCGAACCCGGTTCGCGCAGCAGCCACACCGCATTCCGCAGCGTCTTTACCGACACGCGCTCTGACCGGCGTTCTGCTGCACTGGACGCCCGGGTGGGCCCGGCAAGCGTGCTTTCCGGGGGACAGACGACCCACAACTCGTCCTTCAGCCAGGGCGTAACGGTCAGTGCCGCCTGGTGACACGGCCCTTCGATCAGTCCGATATCGAGCTCGAACGCAGCAACCGCGTCGCAGATGGCCTCAGTGTTGCCTATCGTGACTTTCGAGCGCCAGGCCGTGGTCCCGTCGTGGTGGAGATCCCCAAGAAACCGGCTGAGCAACTTCGGCAGCACGTAGTTGCCGATGGTGGTGCTGGCACCGATGCGCAGCGACTGAGTCTGTGCAATCCCGTCGCGCGACATTTGTTCGATGCCAGCCGCGCCGTCCAGCAATGCCAGCGCACGCGGCAGCAGGGCGCGCCCGTTGTCGTTGAGCAGGAGGCGCTTGCCGGAGCGGTCGAACAGGCGCAGCGACAGCAGGCGCTCCAGCTCATTGAGCGCCGAACTGGTGGCCGACTGCGACAGCGCGACCTCAGCGCTTGCGGCTGTGGTGCTGCCGCTGCGCGCCACAGCCACAAATATCTGCAATTGCCGGAGCGTGAGCCGTAGTACGTCCATGATTTGAGTCCTTGTCTATAGCGATTTAATAGGTATATCTTACTTAAATAAGCTGTTTGACGGGTCATTGAGAGATCTCTACATTCGAACCTGACTGCACCAAACCACAGAAAACAGCCATGAGTACGACCGTATCCACTACCTCACGAACACTTGCCGCAATACCCGCCAAGCCGGTTTCAAACATGCTGCTGCGCCTGCTGCCAGGCCTGGCGATCAGCGGGGCGTTGGCAGCAGTTGGCATGTCGCTGGGACGCATTGGCTGGCTGCAAAACCACGGATTCAGCGCACTCACGCTAGCCATCGTGCTTGGCATGCTGGTGGGCAACACGGTGTATCCGCGCTTTGCTGCCGTCAGCGGTGCGGGCGTGAACTTCTCCAAAAAAACCCTGCTGCGCCTGGGTGTGGTGCTCTATGGCCTGCGCCTGACGGTGCAAGACATTGGCCATGTGGGCATCGCTGGGATCGCAACCGATGCGCTAGTACTGGGGTCGACCTTTGCACTGGCTTGTTATGTCGGTATCAAATGGCTCGGCATGGACCGCAAGACGGCCATGCTGATTGGCGCGGGTAGCTCGATTTGCGGCGCTGCTGCCGTGATGGCGGCCGAGCCGGTAGTGCGGGCCCGCGCTGAGCAAGTGACCGTGGCCGTGGCTACCGTCGTGGTGTTTGGCACGCTGGCAATCTTTTTGTACCCCGTGCTGTTCGACCTGAATCAACAATGGCAGGTGATTCCCGGCGGTGCCGACGAATTTGGCATCTACGCAGGTTCGACCATTCACGAAGTGGCGCAGGTCGTGGCTGCCGCTCGCTCGGTTGGCCCCCACGCAGCGGATACCGCAGTCATCGCAAAGATGGTCCGCGTCATGATGTTGGCCCCATTTCTCATCATGCTGTCGGCCTGGTTGGCGCGGGATGATGCAAAGCAGGCGAGTGTCGCACGGGCTGACGGCCAAGACGCGACGCAGCACAAAGCCAAGCTCGCAGTGCCCTGGTTCGCCTTTGCCTTCGTTGGTGTGGTGATCTTCAACTCGCTGCATCTGCTATCTGCCAGCGTGGTGGCGGTTACTACCGGGATCGACACCATTCTGTTGACCATGGCCATGGCCGCACTCGGTCTTGCCACGCATATTTCATCTATTCGCAAAGCCGGTATCAAGCCGCTGCTGCTGGCGCTGATCCTGTTCGTCTGGCTGGTCGTGGGCGGTGCCCTCATCAACCGCTGGGTGTTCGCACTGCTGGGCTGAAAAAAACCTTGCTCGACAACATCACGAAGCGCAAGTGGCCGGTGCCGCAGTCCAGGCTCACCAGACAATCCTTGCGGCCACTGAACCAGAAGTGGCAACACGCCGCCCAGCCAAAAATTCCATGAATCACCCGGCTTGCCGCTGAAAACCTGCGTCATCAAGCTGTTTTTTAGCAATTTTCGAGCGCAAACTGCGTGACGTCCGACTGACAATCTGTACTTTCCCGTCGTATGGAGTCCTGATGAATCTCACCGAATCCCTGCTGCAGGCGCTTAAGGCGCATGGTGCACGCCAGATCTTTGGTATCCCCGGCGATTTCGCCCTGCCTTACTTCCGCATCATCGAAGAATCGAAGATTCTGCCGCTGTACACCCTGTCGCACGAACCCGGCGTCGGCTTTGCTGCCGATGCGTCGGCGCGCATCAACGGTGGTCTTGGTGTCGCCGCTGTAACCTACGGTGCCGGTGCGTTGAACATGATCAACTCGGTGGCGGCGGCCTTTGCCGAGAAATCCCCGCTGGTGATACTGTCCGGCGGGCCCGGCAAGGGCGAGTCGCGGTCCGGCCTGCTGCTGCACCATCAGGCCAAGACGCTCGATTCACAGTTCCAGATCTTCAAGGAAATTACCTGCGACCAGGTGCGGCTTGATGATGCCGTGCGCGCGCCGGCCGACATCGCCCGCGTGCTGGCCAGTTGCCTGCGTAAATCCGAACCGGTCTACCTCGAGATTCCGCGCGACATGGTGGCCCTGCCCTGCGGGCCGGTCGTGCCCGAAGTCGCGCTGCCGACCGATCAGGATGCGCTCAATGCCTGCGTCGATGAGATTCTCGATCGACTGTCTCACGCCAGGTCGCCGGTTTTGATGGCCGGCGTCGAAGTTCGCCGTTACGGGTTGGAAGCCAAGGTCGCAGCGCTGTCGCGCCGCCTTGGCATTGCGGTGGTCACCAGCTTCATGGGCCGCGGTTTGCTCGCCGACCAGGATGCCCCGCTGGTGGGTACCTATATGGGCGTCGCCGGTTTTCCGGAAGTCACCCATCTGGTCGAAAGCTCGGATGGCCTGTTCCTACTCGGTGAGATCATTTGCGACACGAATTTCGCCGTGTCAGAGACCAAGATCGACATGCGCAAGACGATCCAGGCACTCGATGGTCGGGTCACCATCGGTTATCACACCT
This sequence comes from Polaromonas sp. UBA4122, assembly GCA_002381615.1. GTDB lineage: Bacteria > Pseudomonadota > Gammaproteobacteria > Burkholderiales > Burkholderiaceae_C > Polaromonas. The sequence goes on from DFWY01000148.1 coordinate 9,370, forward strand.
ATCCGCAATTGCCACTGGCGGCGCTGGTTGATCGCATGCTGGCGTGTGTAGTGGCTGATGACAAGGTGTTTTCCGTACCACGTCAGGCCTTTGCGCATGGCCTGGTGGCTGATTCGGCGACGATCACGCCAACCGACATCGCCACCGCCGTCAACGATCTGATGGCCGAGCACGGCAAGATGCCGATTGCCTCCGATATGGGCGACTGCCTGTTTACGGCGATGGAGATCGAGCACACGGCACTGGTGGCTCCCGGCTACTACGCGACGATGGGTTTCGGCGTGCCGGCCGGCCTCGGTCTGCAGGCCGCGACCGGCCAGCGGCCGCTGATACTGGTGGGCGACGGCGCGTTTCAGATGACCGGCTGGGAACTGGGTAACTGCAAGCGCTACGGCTGGGATCCGATCGTGCTGCTGTTCAACAACGCCAGCTGGGAGATGCTGCGCACCTTCCAGCCCGAATCTTCCTTCAATGATCTGGGCCACTGGGACTTTGCCGAAATGGCCGCCGGCATGGGCGGCGATGGCGTTCGGGTCAACACACGCAGCGAACTGAAGTCGGCGCTGGACAAGGCCATCGCCACATGCGGTCGCTTCCAACTGATCGACGTGACAATTCCGCGCGGCGTGCTGTCGGCGACGCTGGCGCGGTTTGTGGCGGGGGTCAAGCGGCTGAACGCCATCAAATAAAAAAGGTAGTTCTGACCGCTTTGGAGCATCCAGAACGCGGTCATCACGGACGCCAGCCAATCAAAACCGAACGGTTAGTCGGGTGGTGCGCAGTACCCGCTGAAGACACACAGCGGCTGTACAGCATTGCGAACTGGTCGCTCCATACCGGTCACTCAGAACTTGGGGTGTCAGTCGGCTAGGTGGCGCGCATTTGATGGACGTGAGCACCCGCCGTCGACCAATAGCGGGTGCCCACGGGTGGCAGCTTTCGGGTAGCAGAAAGAACTTCACTGTCGAGGTTCCATAAAGCTGTCGCTCAATCGGCGGCGCCCCATCCGCATTGCTGACGCTGGCAGCAGGAAAGTCTGAGACAGGTCTGCAGCGGTTGCTGACATAGGTCAACCCAAATGCTCGCTCCATACCCGCCAAAACGCTCTATGTGCGGTGTCGCACTGACATTGCCTTTATCGATGAACAAAATGAAAAAAGCATCCGCTGTCGCTTCGTAAAGCTGATTAATACCGAATATGAGCCCCAAAAAACATTTCTTCACAGACCTCACTCAACTGGGCAAACTGAACGAAGACGTTTTGAAAATACTTGCGCGAAATCAACGAACTAGCGAGAACGTGAAATCAGAACTCGACGACACAACACCACGTTCCCAGAGCACAGTCATTGGCGACGAAGCGGAGTCCAAAGCGACCGAAATCCCGCCGCCCACAGTATGAACACCCACTTCCGTTGGTGGGGGCGGATGCCATTTGGGGTTGCTGCTCCATAACGGCCATTCGCCGAAACGAATTCTCCATTAGTCATTCAGCCAAAAAAATCATGCACTGCCGGTACCAGTGGTGAGCGGCAGCAATGTGTCTCTTGGAGTCACCGAGCTAAGAAATGCCGATTTCACTGGCCACTGACTTCAACAGACACACAAGAGTCAGTCGACCTCCGGAACTGCTTGCTCCATTCCTGACATCGGAACCAGCAACTTGACAGTCAGCAATGTGGCGGCGATTTCGATGACCGCAACACCGGCAACCGACCAACTGCCGTCACTCAGTGGGGTACGTCGCGATGACCGCTCCTGCCGCCAAACCAGTCATCCACTTGAGGCATGCAAACGCGACCAATCGACCCTTTTCGGTGCAGATAGGCTCGGTGAGTCGCAATTTAACTGCCTGGAATCGTGTGAAGCAGGCTTCCATTCCCAATTTCTGCTTGCAACCCGAAATCTGCTTAGCGCTTACGAAGCAAGTTGACACGCATCGGTCGCACGAAGTGTGCCCCGTCTGCCGTCATGTGCGGCTCAAAGCGTTCACGCACCGCCTGCAAAGTGGTGGCATCAAGCCGATGATTGACGAACGTGACGCCGATCATGCGCTGTTCGAACTCCGCAAAGTCGCGGTACTGCACCGGCATATCGAAGAGTATCTCGGCTACCTGCTCCCAAGGACCGCCCGAAGACACCGCTTCCTGCACCACGCGTAAGGCGGCAGCGCGCACTGCCTCCTCGTCGTGGAACAAGCGCATCACCTCGTTCAGCGCTCCGGCAAACACGGGCTCCGAAACATAAAGAAGTCCTTTGGGTCGCAGCACACGGTGCACCTCTGCCAGCGCTTGACTCAACTGATCCAGAGGCACATGGTGCAAGGACTTCAGCATCAGCGCCAAGTCGAAACGCTCTGCCTCAAACGGGATCGCTTGCGCACCGGCCTGTACGAAATGCAAGCGCTGCTGCGGGTTGAGCAGGTTCTTGGCGTGTTGACGCTCGTCTACCTCCAGCCCGGTCACTTCGCAGGCTGGGCATCGAGCAAGCAACTGGCGCGACAGTTGTGCGGCACCGCAGCCCAATTCGATGATCTGCGGGTGCTGCTCCAGATCAACCAGCGATTGCAGCAAGTCGAGTTCGTCGGTTATCAGCGGCGTGTTCATTGAGTCCAGTCCTTCAAAATAATCCAATGCGGTGAAAAAAAACATGCTGTCATGCGTATTGCCATTCCAGGCAGGAATTTAAGCACACTGGCTTGCGTACGCTCCACAATCCAGGTCGATCGTGACATAAGCCAGCGCTTATTGCCCGAAAAGGACTCTCAAATACACCGAAGAAGGTGGCAAGGAAGTGCACTACGTTCACGAACCGTTGGTCGGCATCTGGCGGCGTTTCCTGTCGAAATTGCTGGGTTCGATCGCGCCGGACGACATGCTTTAGCGGCAGTTTTCAAGGCTTTGCCGGTGCCGCCCTCGCTATACTGCTGCATTTATATAGGCATGGCACGAAGTGGCTGAATCGAACTTGCTGGATCATTCAAACACCGCGCCCACCGGCAACCGATACGACCGGCTGGAGTGGGCCGGCGCCTTTGGAGACCTCGGCACGCTGATACCCTTCGTCATCGCCTACCTCAGCGTACTCAGGCTCGACCCTTTCGGGGTGCTGTTCGGCTTTGGGGTATCGATGATCGTGTGTGGCTGGTACTACAAGACCCCGTTCCCGGTTCAGCCGATGAAGGCGGCGGGTGCCGTCGCCACCACGCAGGTGGCCCAGTCCGCCGTGATCACGCAGGGGGCCGTGTACGGTGCGGGCCTGGCCACGGGCCTGATCTGGCTGCTGCTCGATGCCACGGGTGCAGCGCAGCGCCTGACCCGATGGATCAGCCGCCCTGTGGCACAGGGCGTTGTCCTTGGACTGGGCATGGCTTTCATGCTGCAGGGAGCCCGGTTGATGGCCGAACAGTGGCTCGTCGCCGGTGTGGGCCTGGTGTTCGTTGTGCTGCTGGCGCGCAACCGCCGCTTCCCCGGGATCTTTGCGCTACTGCTGCTTGGGATAGGGTGGACTGCCTTCCAGCAACCGGAGCTGCTCCAAAAACTGCAGCAGGTGCGGCTGGAACTGCGCTGGCCGGTATGGGCCTGGCCGACGATTAGCTGGAACGACCTGGTCATCGGCACGCTCTTTCTCGCCCTGCCACAGGTTCCGCTCACCCTGGGCAACGCCATCATCGGGGTGAGGGAGGAAAACAACCGGCTGTTTCCCGAGCGACCGGTGTCTGATCGCCAAGTGGCCGTGTCCACTGGCGTCATGAATCTATTCAGTTCGGCCGTGGGCGGCGTGCCGATGTGCCACGGTGCCGGGGGCATGGCAGGCCATGTAGCATTCGGTGCACGTACCGGCGGCTCGCTGGTCATTCTTGGCGGCTTGCTGCTGGTTCTGGCCCTGTGCTTCAGCAGTTCGGTGGTTGTGCTGTTCGACGTCATCCCGAAGGCTGTGTTGGGGACCATCCTGTTCATGACCGGCGTCCAACTGGCCAGCGGGCAGTTCGACCAAGCGCGCGACGGCCATGCGTCCACCATCCTGCTAGTCACTGCCGGCCTGTCGATGTGGAATGCCGGGATCGGCTTCGGCGTCGGCCTGCTGCTGCAGTTCCTGCTGCCAGCCAAGTCCTCATCTGTGTGATAGCAGCCCCCAATCAGCTGGCAAGAACGGTGCTGGGCGGACGCTTATTCCAATTTGCTGTTGGCGTCAGCGCCGGTTTATCGGTTGGTTCAATCACGAGCACGATGAGCAGCTATGACGATGAATCAAAATGGTGGTCGTTTCCACCATGATCTGTGACAATGTTCCACTGCGTGCGTCATATCGCTCTTCCCCCAAATAACTGATTTGACACGCTACTCGATCTTGATCTTCGCGGAGATCAGCAGTTTGATCTGGTCGAGGATCAAGGCGAATCCAATTGCGGCAGAAAATATGGTCAGTATGGTGCGCCACGTCAGCGGTTCCATCAAGATGCCCAATAACGCCAGCGCCGAGACGATGGCGATGTCGGCTACGGATGACGCCAGAACCCAATTGCCCGGCTTGGAACTCCACATGCGACGCCGTTCACGCACCACATACAGCACGGCCTGGTTTCCGAACACGAGCGTGACGAACGCCAGCGTCTGCAGCTCGCCGGCGCCGAGCGCGAGCCGGAACGTTCCGAGCGCCAGCATCGCCGTGGAGAAGCCGAGCTTGCATAGCCCGAGGACGACCGCAGCGGCAGTAATGTTACGCATGCGCCATCGGCTGGGGACCGGTGCGGGGCTCGCGCGATCGGAGGTGAGCGACATAGCAAGAAAGTCATTTGTCATCAGCATCAACACCATCAGCGCCGGCGTCATGACCGCATGGCCGGTCAGGCCGAGCCCGATCGCCAGAAAAAGCACAATCTCGATCTTCTTGACCAGCATGTTGAACGTGTAGGTCAGAAGCCGCTGAAATGCGATCCGGCCTTCTCGCACGGCGAACACGATGCCGGCGAGACCGGGCTCGGTCATTACCATGCCAGCCGCAGCCTTTGCGACATCGGTTGCGGAGGATACGGCGATCCCGATCTGCGCCTGTCGCAACGCCGGCGCGTCGTTCGTACCGTCGCCGCACATGCCGACCACATGGCCACGACTTTGCAGCGCCTTCACCAGCCGGTACTTTTCCTCCGGTACGACGCGCGCAAACACGCCGAATTTGTCTGTACTCAGCTCTCCGGAAAATTGCTCCGGCGGGCAAACTTCGCCGGCAATGCCGACCTTGCGGGCGATCGCAGCGGCCGTTACGGCTGAGTCTCCGGTTACCATGATGGTCCGCACGCCCATGTCGCGCAGCGTGGCGACCAGCCCCACCGAATCCTCGCGTGGCGGATCGCTGAGCGCGACGAGGCCCGCCAGGCGCAGCGATTGCGGCGGCCCAACGGCAACGGCGATGACCCGATGCCCGTGCCCGGCAAGATCGTCCACTTGGCGCCGGGCGTCTGCCGGCACCTGCGCCAGATCGACAATCACCTCGAATGCGCCCTTGGTGATTCGCAACTCATTTCCATCGCGATCAAGGGCGAAGGCCTCCGAGATCTTGGTCGCCGGATCGAAAGGGACAAAACGCACGAGCTCTTCGTTTGTACCGCGACTTGATGCTTCGGCTGCGGCCCCACGAATGGCGGCATCGATTGGATCGTGATCGGCCTCCGAGCTCGCCAATACCGCAAGCGCCAGTACGCGCGCGCGGTCGAACCCCGGCATGGCTACGACATCGACGACCTCCAGCGCATTGCGCGTTAGCGTCCCTGTCTTGTCGGCACATAGAACGTCCATGGCAGCGGCTTCGTGCGCGGCCGAGAGGCGGGTCAGCAGAACCCCCCGCCGAGCAAGTATCTGGGCCCCAAATGCGGCAGACAGCGTGAACGTGGCTGGCAAGGCCACAGGGATCGTGGCCAGCAGCGCCGTGAGAGCAAGGCGGATCATGTCACCAGACGGCAATGCCATGGCATAGGCGGTGGCGACGATGAGAACCGCGACTGTACCGTTCACGATGGCGAGGTTCCGCGTTGCCCCGAAAATGGCCGCTTGCTCGGTGCTGCGGGAGTGAGCGATGCGGACGAGTTCAGCCGCGCGCCCGAAATAGGTCTTGGTACCGGTTGCTGTCACCTCCGCAATTGCCTGGCCGCGGCGAACAAGGGAGCCTGCGTAGACGGTGTCGCCGGTGTTTGCATCGACCGGGACGGATTCTCCGGTGAGCATCGACTGGTCGAGCATCACCGATCCGGAAACGAGGGCCGCGTCGGCGGGCACCAGCGCCCCGAGCGGCAGCCTGATGGCGTCGCCCGGCACGAGTTCCGACGCTGGGCGTCTGACCCACTCGCCGTCGCGGCGCACCAAGGCGGTCGGTGCGAGCCGCTTCTTGAGTGCCGCGAGGGCCGCGCCCGCCCGGCCTTCCTGGATGAAGCCGAGCGTTGCGTTGAAGAGGAGCAACCCCCCGACCACCGACGCTTCGACGTATTGGCCGAGTCCGAGCTGGAGGACGATTGCGGCCTCGAGCATCCACGGGATGGGGGCCGAGAACTTCGCGAGGAAAACGCGCCAACGCGGCGGCGCTTCCTCTGTGATGGCATTCGGCCCGAATTCACCGAGTCGCCGGCGCGCTTCGGCGCTCGTCAGACCTGTCGGTAGTGTCTCCGATGCAGAGAGCTGCCGGGCATCAATTTCTGCCTTGTGTGTCATATCGACAATTCCGCGTATCGTTGATGATTTCGTTCAAAGTCGTATTCAGTTGCTGATTTGGAATCCGGTGTGTTAAAGGGTTAAGAGTGCAAAAACAAGCAAGAGATTCGCAACAGAAATGATCGCGAAGTACAGGCTCAATATGGCTGCACCACGGCCCAGTGTTTCCGGCCACGTACCGCCGTAAACGCGCTTTAGTGCGATTGTGAAATATGCGATCACCCAGAAGGAAAGCGCGTCAGCGAGGGTGGTGGGCAGTTTCGCCTCGACTAGCAGGCTGAAGAGCAGGAAAGTTTGGCAGTGCAAGCCAAATACCAAGTGTTCAGCGTAACGTCGCCGTCGGTTGCGGTAAAAAAGTCCAAGAGTCAATGCAAGGATCGGCACCAGAAATAGCACGAAGTAGGACACATATTGAGCCCTTCGTGCTCGTAGGAACGTGAATCGATCTTCTAGTGACATTGCCCCGAAACGGCGGACACCGGGGGTATCGAAGTGATCCAGGATGATCTGCACCGGCATCAGTCGCAAGCCGTTGCTATGGTCTTCAGCACCGATTAGTCGTGAATTCCGGAGGAAGTGCACGCCTTGGTCACCGTACAAGCGCAAGCCGAGGTTCAGCCCGAAGAACTGCACTGCCGCAAATACGATTACGCTGGCCATCAGATAAAGTTGAAACGGCCGCAGGTAGCGCGCTCGCCTCCCGGCTAGATACTCGACCGTGAGTGCGCCCGGTGCGAAGAAGAGCTTCGACAGCGTTTGCCAGAGCTGGCCCTCACGCGCTACGTATTGGGCGATCAATCCGTGAAAGAACTCGGCAAAGGTCCGCGGTTCCCTGGCTGTTTCCTGACCGCAATTCGGGCAAAAATTTCCTGTCGCTGGCGCGCCACAGTTAAGGCAGATATTGACGCAGTCAGGTGATGACTCGTCAGTGTCCACGTAATCAGGCTGTAGCGATGTCATTGGAAGTTCCTTGCCGAGCAGGCCCCTCAGTCATTATCCCGCAGGCCGTGCTGGGCACCAGCCTTTTCATGCCCGGAGTGCAACTGGCCAGCAGGCAATTCGACCAGTCGCGCGATAGCCATGAATTGCCCGTCATGCTCGTGACCGCCGAAACGTCGGGGTCGGCTTCGGCGTCGGTCTGTTGCTGCAGTTCCTGCTGCTGCGCAAGTCACGGTCGGGCTGATGGCGCGGCGCGGTCAGAAGAAGTACCAGACTCTTAGGTCGTTGTGCCGGTGAAGTGCGACGGCGTGTTCTAACGACTCTTCGGCTCGTCGTTGTCGCGCGTGGGCGGGCTCGCGGCTTGGTCCTGTTTTGCGAAGAGATCCGACACAAGTCCCATCATTCCATGCGCCGGCATGGACGCGGGAGGTCCCGATCGAGCCGTCCCTCCGCGCGCCAGTCTGATGAGTCCGGCGACGAGCACCGCGCCGAGGAAAACCAGCATCGGCCAGGGGAGGTGTGAGAGCAAAGAGGTCCACGGCGATGGCGCGCTCACCTCGATCGCGACGTGCTGCTTACGCAGTTCCGGTATCAGAGCCGGATCGCCGAAGTCGGGCGCTCGGGTACTGAAAGCATCGCGTTGCGCGCTATTCGGAGGCTGCTTGAAGCGTCCGCGGATCTCCGTTCCTTGGATGGTGACGCTTGCGACGGCCCCGGCCTCGAGTTGATCGAGAAACGCGCCGTAGGGTGTCGGGGCCGTTTTGCCGGCTGTTTTAATTTCGATCCCGACACCGATGAGCAGCAACACCGCAGCGATGACGATGAACCATACGGGCGGTCTTTTCCACCATGGACGGTCACAATGTTTCATTGCATGTGTCATATCACTGTCCTTTTGACGTAGGGCGGGCATCAGGTTGCCCCGCGGCATTGTTGATTCGCTGTCTGCGCGGAGTTGCCGTCTTGCGCTCCAGTGACGGTATCAGCGAACAGATTCATTCGCCACCCCCGACACTGAACGCCGACTCAGCTAGTCCCATTCGGCCTAATGGCAGCGCGATCATCAAAAGAAATACCTGGCCCGCAGTTCGACTCGTGATCGAACCGGTTTCTCGCCATAATCAGTTGAAGCATTGCCGCTGTTCAAGGCCAACCTAAAACGAAGCTCCAAGTTCTTGAAGCCGGTGTACAGCGCTTCTGGGACCAATGAAAAACTATGGTCGTCCGCGTTCGCAATCAGCGTTACGGAAGGTGTGAAATTCAGGATATCGAACGGTTCCTTCTGGCTGACCTTCAAGTACAGATAATTCTGCCCCACATTCGGCTGCATGTAGCCCTGCGATGCAGCGCGAGAGGCTGGCTGGACCAGTGCTGCATTGGCAGCCGAAGCTTGCACGAGGTCGTAAAACTGAGACAGTTCTTGTGGAGAGTACCCGTTGCCGTTGCGGTAATACTCGAACACGATGGTCGTGTCGCGTTCAGTGAGATAACGAAGGCCCAACAGGTAGCTGTCGTAACTGCGGGTCTGAATCGCCAGCCCGTTAGCAGGGGTCAACAGTGAACGAGTCGCATCTGAAGAACGAGCCCATTCACCGTGGATTTCCAGATTGCTGCCTAGATTGCGCGAGAAGTCGAGCCCCAGGCGTGGTCCGCGACTGCCGCCAGCGGCATAAATCAAGTCCACGTCGGTGTCATAAATCAGCCCATAGAGTTTCAACGCCGGGTTGAGATGTCCCGACGCCCCGAAATCGGCGTTGAGTTCCGAGGTCGTTGGTACCAGTGCCGAGGTCAGGGTCAGCGTCTGCAGCGGGCCGTCGAAGCTGCGCACCAGCGAGCCCGTAGCCATCACGAAGCCCTCGCGCGCGAGTTCTGGATCGCTTGGGTCCTTCGGACGCTCCAGGAACGCCACCGGGCTAAAGGCATAGCCTTTGCCCCAATGCACTGCGCGCTTGCCTATTTCGGCAACGCTTGTCGGATCGACCTGCCAGCTTGCGTAAGCCTCGTACATACGGCTATCGCTGGACGTTGCCTGAGAGTCATTCACAGCACTTGCATGACCGGTGAAGTGGAAGCTCAGGGACTTGTGGCGCAGCACACCGGAGACCTCAGCAGCCGTGCTGAGACGATCGATGGCCGAGAGTGTGTCGCCCCGGTACTGCAACTGGTAACCGGTTGAATCACGGCGCAGCGATTGCTGCTCTGGTCGGAGTTCGACAAAGCCGGTCAACTCGAAAGTCTTTTTCTCGAAGGTCGAGACATCGAAGGTCTCTTCGGCCCGGACAACCGGGGCAACTGCCAGAGCCACGAGTAGGGCTGTGGCCATGACTGTATTGGCATACATCACCGCAGCTCTTTGGCGCGAGGCAGATATTCCAACGTAAACACCTCATCTTTAACCGTGCGGGCCTTGATCTGGCCGTAGAGCATCACCGACTTATAGCCCTTGTGAAGCGGGCTGTCAGTCTCCAGCGTGGCAGGCCGCTTGATGCCGCCACCGAAATCTTTGACGTCCTTGTAGGTCAGCGTCTTGATCAGCAGGCCGCTGGCGGCGTAGCACTCGATGACGGTTGGCAGTACGGTCTTCTTGTCCACCTTCATCTTCAGACGGTCGTAGGCCACATCGCCCGTCTTGGCCTTCAGTGACAGCAGGTAGGTATCCTTGTCCTCGGTCATGGAATCGACATCGTATTCGGCCGCATAGTCCAGCCGCAGGATGTCTGCGTTGTTGAATATGCCACCGATCACTGACTGCAGGCTGGCGATACGTACCGGCTTGCCCACATTCGGGATGTACAGCCACATATTCTCACCCAAGCGCAAAGTCGCACGATCTTTTTCGCTCGGCGGATCCAGGAACAGCGCTAGCAGCTTGTCGCGCCCCTTCTTCACCGAGTACAGGACGAACTCCGTGCGGCTGCCGTCCGGCTCGATGTTGATCAGTTTGCGGTACATCTCGTAGGACTCGGGTTCGAGATTGCGGTCGACCTTCTGCAGCAGTTGGGTGCCGTCGATGGCAAACGCAGGAACGCAGAGGATCCAGCACAACAGAATAAACAGCTTTTTCATGAATAGCTCCCAGTTTCTTCAGACATGACGCAGGGCATCGATCGGGTCCAGTCGCGAGGCTTTCCAGGCCGGCTGCAGGCTGGCAAGCAACGCCACACCGACTACCATGGCCGCGATGGTTGCTACCTCCAGCACGCCGATCTGCGGTGCAAGCACCAGTTCCTGCTGCTGGCCGAAGACGAAGTGGATCTTCCAGACGTTGAGTGCGTAGATCACCGCGAGGCTGACCAGCGTGCCGAGGGCGGTGCCAATCAGCCCGAGCAGCAGGCCTTCGCTCAGGAACAGCGACAGGATGCGTCCCGGCGGCGTGCCGATAGCCGCGATCGTGCCGATCTCGCGGATGCGCTCGTACACTGCCATGACCATCACGTTCATTACGCTCACCAGCACAATCGACACCAGTACGATCTTGATGAACACGGTCATCACGTCAATCATTCGCGCCAGGTTCGCGAACGGTGACAGATCGGCCCAGGTATGGACCTCCAGCAATGGCTTGCCCTCCTTGTTGGTTTGTCCTTCCAGCGCTTGCTGCAGCCGGGCCGCGGTGCGATCGAGCTGGGCCGGGTTCTTGAGGCGAATAGCAATCTCGCTGACCTCGGCTTCCTTCATGCGCAGCAACTCGCGCGCATCGTCGATGTGGATGTAACCGTCACGTCCGCCGGGGCCTGAAATGCCCTCGATCACGCCGCGCACGACAAAGGTCTTGCCGTTCACCGAGCCATCCCGGTTGGTGGCGACGAGCACCACGGTGTCGCCCACCTGGCTCTTCATGCCGCGCGCGAGCAGCACCGGGATCAGAATCTCGCCCTTGGCTACCAGCGGACCGTCCTTGCGGCCCTCAGTGATCCGGCCCGGCAGCAGCGGCACTGTGGCCGCTTCGCGGTCGGGGTCGACGCCATTGATGCGGATGGCGGTGGTCTCCGAAAAGTTGCTGTACATGCCGCCGAACTTCACGCGCGGCGACCAGGTCTGCACCGTGTCGAGCTGTTTCAGTGCTTCCTCGACCTTGGCCATCGCATCCGGTTTGAGGTTGAGGTTCAAGGGCAGGTTGTCGATCGAAGCGACGTAACCTTTACGATGCACCTCCAGGTGGCCGAGCACCGAGTCGGTGATCTGGCCGACCATCATCGACTTGAACGAACCCGTCACCGACATGAACAGCAGTACCGCCAGCATGCCGATGACAATCAGAAGAAGGGTCAGCAGTGTGCGGCGGCGGTAGCGCGACAGGTTGCGGACGGCGATTTTGAAAATATCAAACATGGATGGCCTCCCGATTGTCGGTGGTGGAGACGACGCGGCCGTCTTCCAACGTGAAAGTCACTTCCGCCTCGGACATGATCTTCGGGTCGTGGGTCGAGAAGACGAAGGTGGTGCCGAATTCGTCGCGCATCTTCTTCATCAGGTTGATGATCCGGTAGGCGGTGTCGTGGTCAAGATTGGCTGTGGGCTCGTCGGCCAGCACCAATTTGGCGTTGCTGACCAGTGCACGGGCTATTGCGACCCGTTGCTTCTGGCCGCCCGAGAGCTGGTCAGGCCGCTTGTCCGCTTGGGCTTCCATGCCCACCGCCTTGAGCAGTCGCATCACCTGTTCGCGCCGCTTTTCAGCCGGCCATTTCTGCACCATGATCAGCGGGTACTCGATGTTCTCGTAGGCGGTGAGTACCGGAACCAGGTTGAAGTCCTGAAAGATGAAGCCGATGTTGCTGCCCCGGAAGTGCGCCGCAGCGCCGCGGTCCAGCGTGGAAATGTCGGTGTCGAGTACGCTGAGCGTCCCGGCTGTCGGGTGGTCGAGACAGCCGATCATGTTCAACAGCGTGCTCTTGCCACTGCCGGAGGGCCCGACGAAGGCGACGAACGATGCCGGTTCGATGACGAAGTCGGCAGCCTTGACAGCCTGCACCTCGACATCGCCGTTGCGGTAGGTCTTGGTCAGACCCTGGGCTTTCACAAGACTCATGGCATCTCCTTGAATTAAGCCGCGCGATCCCGCGTCCGGCGATGGAAAAAATGGGCTGCCACCATAAACGCGGTACTGAATCCAGTCAGTGCTAAAACATCGACCGTCACAGAAAAGTACGCGGCACCACCGAAGCCGACCCGAATCAGGTCGGCGCAATACGACAGCGGTGACAAGGGAGACAGCCACTGGCCCCACTGGGGCATTTGCGCATGGGGCACGAACACGCCGCTGACGAAGATCAGCGGCAGCCGCACCAGGTTCGACAGCATCATGACCTGCGAGGGGGTGTCGGTCGCAGGCGCTGCCATCAGCACACCAAGAGAGGAGAACGCAGTTGCGCCCAGCAGCCATCCCGCCATTAGCGGCACCGGGGCACTAAGCTGCGCGCTGGTCAGCACCAGTGCGGCTACCAGCGGCAGCAATGCAAGTAAGGCCCCGAAGACGGCACCTGAACCTACGTCACCAGCAACAATCGCTGCCAATGAGGCGGGTGACGTCACCAGCCGCTCGTAAGTGCGCGCCTGGCGCTCCCATGGCGTGACGAGCGGACCGACGGCCGAGGCCGTGAAAAACAGCGCCATCGCGGCAATACCCGGCACCATGACCTCGACTGGAGCGTTGTGTCCGGCAGCGAAAGACAGATAGAAAAACAGCGGAAAAACGATGCCGAAGGTAACCACCGGACCCTTCAGGTAATAAACGCGTGCGTTCTTTTTGGCTATCACCCAGGCACAACGCGCTTGCCGTAGAAATTCGGCAAATCCGGTTTCATGCGTAAGCTCAATGGCTGCCATGTATACCTCCTGTGATTGACATGAATACTTCCTCTAGCGTCGGAGACAAAGTGTTCAGGCTTTCAATCGAGAGTTGCAGCGCACTCGCCCTGGTCGCGATTTCCTGTGCAACACGGCCAGGTTCGGGGTCAAACACCTGAAAACCGTTGGCCGAAATGATGACCTTGCCGAAGGGTTGTGTCAACACGTCCTGAGGTTTGACGCCGCTTTGTTTGAAGCGAACCTCGACCGAGCGCAGCGACGAGACGCGACCACGCAAGGCAACGGGGGTATCAATGGCGGCGAGCGTGCCCTTGTCGATGATGGCCACCCGGTGGCAAAGCTGGTCGGCTTCTTCCATGTTGTGCGTGGTGATGAAGACCGTCATGCCACGCTCCCGGTTCATGCGCTGGATCACTTCCCGGATCATGTGCGTGCTGGCGACATCCAGTCCGGTGGTGGGTTCGTCAAGGAACAGTACCTGCGGATCACTGACCAGCGCCATGCAGAGCATGAGCCGCTGTCGCAGGCCCTTGGACAGTTCACGGCCCTTTTGTGGCTTGCGCTCCTGTAAATCAAAAACTTCCAGCAATTCGTCGGCTCGTGTCAGGCGTTGCGTCTTGGAAACACCATGCAATTCGGCCATCAGCAAGACGTTTTGCAGAACAGTCAGGTCGGCATACACATTGGCTTCTTCTGGCACGACCGCGATCAGGCGTCGAGCGGCCGACGCTTGCGAAGAAATATCCAGACCAGCAATCAATGCACGGCCGCTGGTGGGGCGCACGAAACCAGTCAGCATGCGGGCTGTGGTGCTCTTGCCCGCACCGTTTGGCCCCAGAAAGCCGAATACTTCGCCGTGAGCAACCTCAAAACTGACCTGATCGACCGCAACCCGCTCCCCATAACGACGCGACAACGCAATCGCTTGAATCAAGGCATCGGGAGACGTGTGATGGCTCATGAAACGATCAGGTTTTTTGTGCCTTAATGACCACTTGCACATCCTCAGCAGACCAGCCGCCTTTCACGCCTATCGGCGTCCCAGGCCCACTGGGAAAGCTGACAAATTCCACTGTGCTGCCGTCTTTGCGAGTATGTTTGTACTTTCCATTCACCAGAACAACGATCGGTATGTGACCTTTCAAACCAATGGCTGCAAGCCGCTTCTCTGCTTCTGGGGATTCCATGTCGATCTCCACTATACGTAACTTGCTGCCCTGGCTTGCCAGCCAATCGCGCAAAGGTTTGAGGGCTGATTGCACGGGTGGATGCGCGAATGCAATGATTTCAACGACAGGTTGAGCAGCCCAAGCTGCGCCTATGGTCAAAGAAGCAGCGGCTACTGCCACTTGAGCTAATAGGTGTCGGCGGTTCAAGTGCATGTTGTTTTTTCTTTATGAATGAGTATTGGAAAAACTTGAAGGAGGTCACTTGCAGTTGTTGTGCAGCTTCCACTTTTCTTCATGTCCTAATGCCTTGGCGAAATCTGGCACTTTGCACCGTTCTGCCTCTGCCGGGTCTATTGGGGCTGAGGGCGTGGCAGCCTGCGGCATTTGCGCTGGGTTTCGCAAGCCAGTGCTGTAGACCCATTGCGCGACAACACCAATCACTACCGCAAACAATGCCACGATGACGAGCTGTGCCAAAGTCGCGCCAGACCCTTGGCCTGGTGGCACTTCGCACACACCACCGGGGCAAAGCTGGGCCTTCTCCTTGTTGAAAAAGTTGTATACCTTGCAGCCGATGCAAATGCCAAAGGCTGTTTCGAAAAACAACAAGGTAAGGCATAGCGAGCAAACAATCAGGTTGATCGGGCCAATTACGTTATTGAGCACCACCAGATACAGCATGGTCAGCGCCAACACAAAGCCAATCGCCCACGCAAACCGCTTTTGCGGCGCGCCTACATATTCGGGTTGCTGCTTGCGCACGAACCACTGACCGATGATCAGGCTTGGCGAATAAAGCGGGTTGATGAATATCCGAATGGTGAAATCCACCAGAAAAGTCACTACGAATATTCGTGTTGGCTGGAAGTTTCCCATCAGCCAGGCATTCATGAAACAAACGATGGCGAAGAAAAATAGAAGTCCGGCACTTGCTCGAACGGCACGCTCGTTGAGAACAGGAACGGCGTACTCAGGAAGTCTCTGACCAAATTGGAATACGGAGTTAGTCATGATGCCTCGTCGTGTTTACCTTAGACGAAGTATTGATGAACCAGGATTCAAAGTATTATGATTAATATCATATGAACTCAAAATTTACTCAAATTCACAAAGAGTTGACAGAGCTGCTCCCTGCTGGTTTGCGCACCTTCTGCACGACCTCAGTGCATGAAAGGGGTGAGCGCTTGTTTGCGACAGGTGACAAGCCCGCCCACATGTTCTTTATCGGGACCGGCGAAGTCGTCTTGGAGCGTGCTGGCGCACAAGGCGGCTCAGTTGTTCTTCAGCGTACCAGGCACGGCTTCGTAGGAGAGGCGAGTCTTCAATCTGCACGCTATCACTGTGATGCCAAGGTCATTGCCCCCTCGGACATCACTCAGGTGCCCATTCGGGAATTCCGTGCTGCCATGGACAGCGATCCTGCGTTTGCAATCCGCTGGATCGGCATGTTGAGCAAGGAGGTCAAACGACTAAGACTCCAATGCGAGCGGCTTTCGCTCAATAAGGTACAAGATCGGCTGATTCACCTGCTTGAAACCGAAGGGCAGCAGGGAAAATTTCCAATCGGAACAGGATTGAAGTCCTTGGCGGGAGAACTCGGCGTAACGCACGAAGCCTTGTATCGCTGCGTATCTGACCTTGAGAAAAAAGGCGCTTTAAAAAGGGACGAAAAGAACATCATTTTGCTTTCGGAGCCACCAGAGGTGCCTCATGCACCCAAACAGTAGCCCATGAAAAATGAATCCAATCTGATCGAAAAGGCTGTCGCGCAGCGGCAAGTTAATCGTTACGACCGCATGGAATGGGCCGGGGCGTTTGGCGACCTCGGAACCCTGATTCCATTTGTTGTGGCCTACATTGGGGTGATTCACCTTGATCCCCTGGGCGTCCTGTTTGCCTTCGGAATGTCAATGTTGGTGAGCGGAATTTACTACAAGACTCCTTTTCCTGTTCAGCCTATGAAAGCCATTGGGGCCGTCGCATCGATTCAGGCCATGCAGACTGCTGTCGTCACTCCAGGAGCCATATTCATCGCGGCGATGGTCACAGGATTGGTTTGGCTTCTGTTGGGTCTGACAGGTCTGTTGGCTCGCATTGCGAGGCTCATTCCTGCAACCGTTGTCATCGGCATTGTGCTGGGGCTGGGCTTAGGGTTCATGCTGCAGGGAATCAAGATGATGCAAGCCGATTGGCTGGTAGCAATCGTTGGCGCAACCGCAACGGTGCTGCTGATGGGTAACCGGAAATTCCCGGCGATGTTTGTGCTTCTCGCTTTCGGCGCAGTCGTGGGCGGTATCCAGCATCCCGAATTGCTGGCCCGCATTGTCGATACCTCGATGACCTTCAAGTTACCCAGTCTTGCGGCAACAGACATCACGTGGAACCAGTTTTTCGTGGGGACGGTGTTACTCGCGCTGCCGCAAATCCCGCTGACGCTCGGCAACGCGATCATCGCCATCAAGGATGAAAACAACCGGCTTTTCCCTAATTCCCCCGTGTCAGAGAATGGTGTCGCCGTCTCTACCGGCATCATGAACATCTTCAGTGGCGCAGTCGGTGGGGTTCCGATGTGTCACGGCGCTGGTGGGATGGCTGGCCATGTGGCATTTGGGGCCAAGACCGGAGGTTCGGTGGTCATCTTGGGCGTTGTCTTGCTGGTACTTGCCTTGTTCTTCAGTAACTCTGTGGGTGTGCTGTTTCAACTATTTCCAAGCGCCGTGCTCGGTGTCATCCTGTTTTTGACCGGAATTCAATTGGCAGCAAATAGCAGTCAAATGCCGTCGGGACGCGGTGAGCGTGTTATCACCTTGGTGTGTGCAGCGCTTTGCATTTGGAACGTGGCCGCAGGCTTTGTGGTGGGAGTCGCTCTCCACCAACTCAATTGTCGGGGATGGCTAAAGCTCTAGGGCCGGCAGCGAATCGAATCGGTTTGCAGATACTGGTTAACCGGACACGAATGCCGATGAAACCCCGTTTTTATCAATCGTTTCAATTCCAGCGTCAATGAAAGACCGCTAACCGCCAGGTTGAATCTCTGCAATTCACCAGTTGGCGACAAGACCCAGATCGTGACGGTCACTATGCCCGGCTAATGTTTCGATTTTGCCTTGCGAGCGCCGCTTCCCGCATGGGCGCCATGGACATGGCCCTCGCGGCTTTGCGACGCGGCTGGGCTTCGGGCAATCTCCGTCAGTTCGTTGAGGATGCCGCAATGCTGGGCGTCTTGTCCGCCAAGGCAGGTCTCCCGAAGCCCTTTGAGTTGCTTTTCAAGTTGCCGTAGCTCGCGAATACGCTCAGCGACGTGTCCGATGTGTTCATCGAGCAACTCGTTGACCTCACGGCAATTCTCTGTTGGCGCGTCCTTGAATCGCAACAAGACCCGAATCTCGTCGAGCGTCATGTCGAGCCCTCGGCAATGTCGAATGAAGGACAGTCGCTCCGCATGGGCGTCGCCATAAATGCGGTAGTTCCCCTCGCTGCGTCCTGGCTCGGCAAGCAAACCCTCGCGCTCGTAATAGCGGATGGTTTCGATTTGCGTGTTCGTGAGCGTGGCAAGTTCGCCGATCTTCATGGTGATGCTCTTCCTTTGAGGTTGATAGCGGCCTGGAAACAAATCGCGCTTCGAGGCTTGACTCTGTAGCAGCTACAGGGTTTTTAATACTGTAACGACTTAAAAACCCAATAGCAAGGAAGCGCCATGAGCCAGCCTGTAACCGAAGAGCACGACAAGAGCCACCAATGCGGATGTGGCAGCGCGTGCGTCCCCGAGGCGAGCAGCCCGCCCGCCCCTGCGGTTGTGCCCCAAGGCGTCCCTGTGTTTCGCATTTCGACGATGGACTGCGCGGCGGAGGAAGGCGAGATTCGCCATGCCATGGTGGCCATTCCTGGGCTTCGCAGCTTGAACTTTCAACTTGCGGCCAGGACGCTGGCTATCGATGCGCCTTCTGATTCGATGCCGCTTGCGCTCGAAGCCATCCGCAAGGCCGGATTCAAGCCTGTGCCGATTTCGGAAGGTGATGGTGGCGCGCATGACGATCATGATCACCACGGACATCATCACGCCCATGGCCATGGCAAACCGTTGCTGCCATCGGGCCTTCCGCGATATGCGCTGGCCTTGCTGCTAGCCGCCGGGGCGGAATTAGTGTCGTTTTCCGCTCCACAGACGTTGATGTTCAGCGGCTTGGGTATGGCGCTTGCGGCTGCTGCCATAGGTCTGGCGGGATTTTCGACGTATGTGAAGGGCTTGGCCGCGCTGCGCAATGGCCGATTGAATATCAACGCGCTGATGACGGTCGCCGTGAGCGGAGCGTTCCTGATTGGGCAGTGGCCCGAGGCGGCCATGGTGATGGCCCTCTACGCCATCGCGGAGCTCATTGAGGCCAGGTCGGTGGATCGGGCGCGCAACGCGATCAAAAGTCTGCTGGACCTGGCTCCCGAAATTGCGGAGGCTCGCCAGCCCGATGGCTCCTGGGCGCAAAGCCCCGTCAACGTTGTGCCGGTCGGCGCCATCGTGCGGGTCAAGCCTGGCGCGCGCGTTCCTTTGGATGGGGTGATCGTGTCGGGGGCCACGTCGATTGATCAATCTCCGGTGACCGGCGAAAGCATTCCGGTGGATAAGGGGGTCGGAGACCTTGTCTTTGCCGGAACGATCAACGCCACGGGGACGTTCGAAGCCCGCGTGTCGACGGCCGCAAAGGGGACTCTTCTCGCCCGCATCATCCATGCCGTCGAGCAAGCCCAGGGATCGCGGGCTCCAACCCAGCAGTTCGTGGACCGTTTCGCCTCGATTTACACACCCGCCGTCTTTGCCCTGGCCTTGGCAGTTTGCGTCTTGGCTCCGTGGCTGATGGACTGGACGTGGATGCAGGCGATCTACAAGGCCTTGGTCCTGTTGGTGATCGCCTGCCCCTGCGCGTTGGTCATCTCGACGCCGGTCACGGTCGTGAGCGGGTTGGCGGCGGCGGCCAGGCGCGGCATTTTGATCAAGGGCGGCGTCCATCTCGAAGGCGCGCGAAAGATCAAAGTCATCGCGTTGGACAAGACCGGAACCATCACCGAAGGCAAGCCGAAGCTGGTGTCCACTGAGTTGCGCGACTCCGAGTATTCAGAGTCTCAGGTTCTTCGCTGGGCCGCCGACCTCGCGGGACACTCGGACCATCCGGTTTCCAAAGCCATCGCCCAAGGCCTTGGCCAGAGTGGAAACGGCCAGCTTGAAGGCTTCACTGCCCTGCCGGGTCGTGGCATTGAGGCGCGGACTGACGGGCTTTCATTGGTTTTGGGAAACCACCGCTTAATCGAGGAGCGCGGCCTTTGCAGTCCGAAAATCGAGGAGCGATTGGCCGAACATGAGGCGCAGGGGCGCACAGTCACGATGCTGGCATCCAGCATCCAGGTTCTCGCCATCTTCGCCGTGGCAGACACCATCAAGGAAAGCTCGCGCGAAGCCTTGGCTGAACTGCATGCGTTGGGCGTGGTCTCGGTCATGTTGACCGGAGACAATATCGCCACTGCGAAGGCCATCGCCAAACAGGCGGGGATAGACGACGCGCGCGGCAATCTGCTGCCCGAAGACAAGCTGGCCGCGATCGAGGAGCTGCAAAAGCGGCATGGCTACGCGGCGATGGTGGGCGACGGCATCAACGACGCTCCTGCGCTCGCGCGCGCCGACATTGGATTCGCCATGGGAGGCGCGGGGACGAATACGGCGATGGAAGCCGCCGACGTGGTGATCATGAATGACGACCTGCGCCGGATTCCCGAGGCGATTCGGCTGTCGCGCCGGACGCAAGCGGTGCTTTGGCAAAACATCGCTCTCGCGCTGGGCATCAAGGCGGTTTTTCTGGGGCTGGCCTTGTTCAATGGCGCGACGATGTGGATGGCGGTCTTTGCGGACATGGGCGCGAGCCTGTTGGTGGTATTCAACGGGTTGGGAGTTCTGCGCTCGAATCCCTGATCAGCGGCGAAATGGACGATGCCGACACCATGTTCAGGCGTGGATCAACGAAGATGGTTTTGTTAAGTTGGGGCAAGACAAATGCGGGAGGCAACTGGTGTTTGATGGAAAAGCTTTAAATGCGGGGGTCGCCTCGGCGTTGGGTGCTGCGCTTTTGTTTGGGGCGGGAACGCCTCTGGCGAAGCTGTTGCTTGAGGGCGTTGGGCCTTGGATGCTGGCCGGGCTGTTCTATCTGGGTTCTGGAATCGGACTGTCACTCTATCGCCTGGCAAGCGGCGCGGCCTCGGTGAAGATGTCGCGCTCTGAAATGGGTTGGCTCGCGGGCGCCACGCTGGCGGGTGGCGTGATCGGCCCCGTGCTGCTCATGGTGGGGCTAACGGGAATGCCAGCGTCAGGCGCGTCCCTCTTGCTCAATGCAGAGGGCGTCTTCACTGCGGTCCTGGCATGGGTCGCCTTTCGCGAGAACTTCGATCGGCGCATTGCCTTGGGTATGGCCGCAATCGCCCTGGGCGCGGTCTTGCTAAGCTGGCCTAGCGAAGTGAGCTTCGCGGGCCTTTGGCCCGCTTTGGCCATCCTGGGGGCATGCTTTGCCTGGGGCATAGACAACAACCTCACGCGCAAGGTGTCGCTTTCCGACGCGACGTGGATCGCCTCGGTCAAAGGGCTCGTGGCGGGGAGTGTGAATCTGGCGTTGGCTGCCGCCCTTGGGGACCATCTGCCGACGTTGCCAATTTTGGCTGGCTCCATGATCGTTGGTTTTCTGGCCTATGGCGTGAGCCTGGCCTTGTTCGTCGTGGGGCTTCGTCACTTGGGGACAGCCCGGACGGGTGCGTATTTTTCGGTGGCTCCATTTTTTGGAGCGGCGCTGGCCCTGATCGGTGGAGAGTCGATTACCTTCCGGCTCGTTGCTGCGGGCATATTGATGGGCTTGGGCGTATGGCTTCACCTGACGGAACGGCATGAGCATGGCCATAAGCACGAGGCGATGGAGCATGAGCACGAACATGCGCATGATGAACACCATCAGCATGGCCACCCTGATCAGCCTGGCTTGGTTCTGGCGCCAGGCATCAAGCACAGTCATTGGCATCGGCATGAGCCGACGGAGCATGTCCACGCTCATTTCCCAGACGCCCACCACCGTCACGTTCATTAGCTGTTCGCAGCGTTATTAGGAGTAGTCAGCATCAATGCTGGAGGACGGCAAGTACCGCACGATCACCGAGATCGCGGCCGTCGAAGGAATGGACCGAGGCCAGCCGGACTGGCGCTGGAACACCTGATCCGCTATGGCTTCCCGGCAGATGGGGAGGCGTAGCGGAATTGGTTTGCTCAGAGAGGGGACTACAAGGTTGTCATTTTGAGACATCACCACTGACGACCAGGCACGCACCCCAGGGGAGGCTATTCGGAAGGGCACTCTCCACGACCTGCGCGAAGTCCGTCCCTGACGGAAGGAAAATCGCGGTGCTGAAATGAACGTGTTCGACCGGCAGTTTCTTAATGACCTCATAAAGTTCTCTCCGGGTGTGCCAATGAGCTCCCTGGTAAGCGCCCTTGCCGCCACTTCGACCCTTGTCGAGCCACAGCAGGCTGTGCCGGTTGAGCAATCCAAGCACGAATCGACGCCGCGTGACTCGCACGATCTCTGCAATCGCGCGAGGCCAGTCGTCTACGAAGCACAACGCTGTGATCGAAATGACTTGATCGAAGGATTGGTCGGGGAAAGGCAGGCGACAAGCGTCTCCTTCCACGTAGGATATATCGCGATCCGACCGCTGGCGGGCAAAATCGAGTGCGTCGGCATCGATGTCCAGGCCGGTCACGTCAAGGCCTGCGGCAGCAAGGCGACGGGTGAACCACCCGGTACCGCAACCCACGTCGAGTAGGCTTTTGCCAGGAGCCGTTTCGAGGTGGCGATATAGAAGCGCGAATTCAACGTCGCCGATCCAGCGTCCGCGCGGGCTGTCGTACCACGCGTCGTATTCTTCCGGTGTCACAGACTGGCCACCGTCCGCCAGGCCTCGATCAAGCCATTGGCAGCGCGGCTCACTTCGTCGGGCGTCGTCATGGTGCCTACAGACAGCCGCACGGCCCCGGCCGCCCGCACAGAATCGACGCCTATCGCGGCCAATACGCCACTGACAGCGTCGTGTTCCGAATGGCAAGCCGAACCGAGCGACGCAGCGACGATCTGACTAACTTGGTCCAGCAGCCTGCGTCCGCTTGTCCCCGGAAACGATACATGGAGCGTATTGGGAAGACGCTGATCGGGGTGGCCATTGAGGATGAGACCCGGTATCGCCTCGATCAACAGGTCATGGAGTTGATCACGCAGTTCAAGCAGATGGCGGGTTGCCTGAGGCAGTCGTTCCCGCGCAAGCCGTGCCGCGACCCCAAAACCGACAATGGCCGGGACGTTCTCGGTGCCCGGTCGCAAACCGTGCTCATGGTCCGCGCCGAAACTGATGTTACGCACGAGGGTGTTCTGACGGATATACAGCGCCCCCACACCCTTGGTCGCGTAGAACTTATGCCCAGCCAGCGTGAGCAGGTCAACGCCCAATGTGTCGACGTTGACGGGAATCTTGCCTGCCGATTGGGCCGCGTCGGTGTGCAGCAGGACGCCGCGTTCACGCGTGATGTGCGAAATCTCCTGGATCGGCTGGATGGTACCGATTTCGTTATTGGCGTGCATCACCGACACCAGCGCTGTATCGGGCCGCAGGGCTTGCACAATGTCTGGCGGCGAGACACGGCCGAAACCGTCGACAGGCACCACGGTGAGGCTCCAGCCTTCTTCCTGAAGATGCTTCGCCGGGGCCATCACCGCCGGATGCTCAATGGCACTGACGACGAGATGACGCTTCGTGTCACCGAGGGCTCGCGCGATGCCGAGCAGGGCCAGGTTGTTGGCCTCTGTGGCGCAGCCGGTGAACACAATCTCATCGCCCCGCGCACCGATCAGCGCGGCAACCTGGTTTCGTGCTTCGGCGACAGCCTGCGCGGCAAATCGTCCGAAAGGGTGCGATGACGAGGGGTTGCCGAAATGCTCACGCAGAAACGGCAGCATGGCATCGGCCACTTCCGGCGCGACCGGCGTTGTGGCGTTGTAGTCGAGGTAGATGGGTGCATTCATACGGATTCCTCCAGCAGGCGCAGTCGCCGCCCGATGGCCGCTGTGGACAACAATGCCACAGCAAGCAGCGGGACGACCGAAAGGTTCAGGGTAATCCAGCCGAAGCGGTCGTACAACCATCCGGCCGACAGTGTGGCCAGGGCGACCAGGCCAAAGACGGCAAATTCGTTGACCGCCTGCACCTTTAACTGCTCGGCGGGGAGATAGGTCTGCGTGAGCAGTGCCGTGCCGCCGATGAAGACGAAGTTCCATCCCACGCCCAGCAGGATCAGCGCGGAAAGGAAGTGAAGGAACTCAATCCCGGAGAGGGCTATCGTGACGTGACCCAGTAGCAGAGCGAAACCGGCTCCCATGACGCGCGGCGCCCCGTAGCGCTGGACCAATGAACCGGTGAAGAAGGACGGCGCGAACATGCCAACAACGTGCCACTGGATCACCGGCGTCCCCTCCGAGCCGGTCAGGCCACTGCCCAGCATCGCCAGCGGGGTGGCCGTCATGACCATGACCATCACGGCGTAGCCGATGGCTGAGCCCAGGATGGACGCCTGCAGCGCCGGCAGCGCCAAGAGCTGCCGTAGGGGCCGCGCCTCGCCCCCCTGGGCAACAGCGACCGGCTTCAATCGAACCTGCGAGATCAGGGCAAGCGCGATCAGGCTGAGTGCCGCCTGGGTGAGATAGGAGCCAACAAAGGGACCACTGACCGCCCAGCCCCGTCCCCACTGGCCGAGTTGAGGTCCCGCGAACGCGGCCAGCACGCCGCCCGCGACAACCCACGAGATCGCCCTGCTTGCGTGCTTGGGGTCAGTAGCTTCGACGGCGGCAAAACGATAGTAGTTGGCGAAGCCTTGGTAGCTGCCCAGCAGCAGATGTCCGATGGCAAAAAGCACGAATGAGCTTTTCGCCAAAGCAAGCGCGCACAAAAGGCTGCCGGTCACACCAAGGGACGCCCCGGTCAGGAACCCGGCGCGTCGTCCGTGGTGCCGCATCAGAATAGCAGCGGGTAATGATGCGAGCGCGGTGCCGATCACCATCATGGCAATCGGCAGCGTTGCGAGGCCCTTGTCTGGTGCGAGGACGGCCCCGAGAATGGCTCCGAGCGACACCGACATGACGACGACCGAAAGCATCATGGCCTGGCTGAATGCAAGCAGCAATACATTGCGTCGTCCGGTAAACATCGGTTGGCCTTCGGTATGCGGATAGCGATTTAGTATTTCATCGGACTGGATGCCTTGGCGGCTGCATCGAGGGCCGGGTTGATTCTTGGATGGGTCACCCCGGCTTTACGCGCTTCCTCGACAAACCATTCCTCGTCACCAGCCAGGACATCGACCGCCACCGCTTTGGCGTAACCTGCGCATCCAATAAAATAGGACAGCGAGGCTTCCCTGGTAGCGAGTTGCTTGAAAAGTAATTTCTTCGACTTGTTTCTTAAAACACGAGCACCTTGTCGGCTTCGGCCGTCCAGTCAGCGAGCTGTGCGAGCGTCGAACGCTTGGGCCCGTCGATCAACTCGGCATCTGTCAGGCCTCGCGCATCCATGCAGGTCCCGCATAGACCAACCTCACCTTGCCGGGCCACCTTGCCGAGCATGAGTTGGATGCTGTAGTAGCCCTGCGGCACCTTCTGGCCAGCCTTGCCGCAGCCGACGGCGTCGGCCAGCAGGAACAGACGCACCTGCTGCCCTTCCTTGCCGGCCAAAGCACTGGCAAGCCGCAAACCGTTATAGGCGCGCTCATTGCCGTACGGGGCATCGTTGAGAATGAAAAGTGTGGAAGTCATGACATATCCTCCGGGTTGAATCTGTGGGTTGAACTTTGCTTCGATCAGGACTCGGCCGGCCGCTCAACCGGCATGCCAGCGGCCTGCCATTCGGCAACGCCGTCGAGAATCTTGCGCACCCGGTAGCCCTTGCCGGAGAGCAGCTTCAGGGCCTCATCGGACAGCATGCAAAACGGCCCGCGACAGTAGGCGACGATGTCGTGACCGATCGGCAACTCGGCCAATCGACGTTCAATTTCTGGCAGGGGCATGGAACGTGCATACGGCAGGTGCGCCACTTCGTACTCCTCCTGCGGCCGGACGTCGATCACTATCACCTCGCCGCGCCGCGCCTGTTCCAGCAAGTCCGACCATCCAACCTGTACCAGCTTGTCGGGAGCAGCCGCCATGCGTTGCAGGGCCATCTGCAATTCGACCAGATGTTCTTCGGCCACCAAGCGTAACGTGACCAACAGGTGTGCCACATCCTCGCCGATGAGGCGATAGACCATGTACTTGCCATCGCGCCGGCTCTCCACCAGACGGGCCTCGCGCAGCGCCTTGAGATGGGCGCTGGCCAGTTTGATGTCGATCGATAGCTCGCCAGCCAGAACCTCCACCGTTTT
The DNA here is from genome assembly GCA_002381615.1 of Polaromonas sp. UBA4122. GTDB lineage: Bacteria > Pseudomonadota > Gammaproteobacteria > Burkholderiales > Burkholderiaceae_C > Polaromonas. The sequence goes on from DFWY01000148.1 coordinate 35,469, forward strand.
ATCGCCCTGCGCAAGCAACTCCATCAACTCCAGCCGCTTCGGACTGGAGACGGCCTTGCCGATGCGGGCGACTTGTTCGTAAAGAAGGTCTTTAAGTGATCTCTCATTCATTCATAAACTCTAACGATTAGACGAATGTGTGTCAATAAATATCCTTATCCGGGGCCCCTCGTTTTCAGTGCAATAACTGGCGAGAGCGTTCTATTTGGCTCTGTCGCGTTGACAGTCAAGCCGGCCACTCGACTATGCTGAGCGCTTTGACTGAAAAGGCTTGAAACGAGATGCTGGCTACCAAAGGGATGCGTTTCCCAATCGACGTCATTCTGGTGTGCATCCGTTGGTACGCGGCTTATCCGTTGAGCTATCGCCATCT
>DFWY01000061.1:0-4048 GCA_002381615.1 Polaromonas sp. UBA4122
AGTGGATTTTGCAGGGCCGACTAGCTCAATGGATACGCCGCGTACCAACGGATGCACACCAGAATCACGTCGATTGGGAATCGCATTCCTTTGGTGCTCAGCATCTCGTTTCAACCATTTTCAGTTAAAGCCCTCAGCATAGTCGAGCGGGTTGCTTGACAGTCAACGCGACAAAACCCCAGTCAGCCAAATGCGTGCTGGCTGGCATCGAATTGATGCACATGATTCGCAAAGGGCAGCTCATGCTGGAAGGCTGCAACGAGATGTCTTTTGCCGAACAGTTTTATGCGCTGGCAGGGCGAATCCGTCTGGCCTGAGGGACTGGCAATCGCCACCCCAGAATCACGTCCATCAGTGGCTAACGCGACATAACCCGTGCGCGGGGGTTAATACTTATCAAGGGAACACCAGGTGCATTTAACTACTAATCTCCTGCAAACACGGGAGTTATTTTCTTAATTTTCTGGCTATCGAATTTTGTGAACACCTTGATTTTTTCTAAACCTATTAGCCATGACAACATCGCCACCAGCAATGCAGATGCAGCTAATGCAACTGGTAGCCGCAGCCGCTCCCTTGCGCGTGAACGTGTCTCTTGCATCACAAATCTCTCGCCCTTGATCATTTCGTTATAGGATTGCTGAAAGGACGACATGCGCCTGACCGCGTTGTCGTCAACCGTAGCGTCCTGCCACCGGCTACGGACCTCGACGCCAGTCAATCGCGCAGCCTCTTCTGCGTATCTACCCTCATAAGCTTTAGCGTCCTCATAAATGGCCTTTTCCTTTTCGTTGAAGTAAGCCTCACGAAGACTTGGAGCCATAGCTTCAGCAGCGTCCAGCAGCGGTTGATCCGCACGCGGTTGGATTGCGAGCCACATTGCCGATATAAAAACAAGAGATACGCATCCCAATGCCGACACTTTGAAGGCAGCATACCAGCGCACTTTGAGATCGATAACAGATCGGACTATCAACCCGAATACCAACATCAGTGCAAAGGCGCAGACCATTGTTGCTCCGGTCGAGGCGTCTAGTTGGTAGGAGGCAATGAGTCCAATAGCCGCAGCAACGACTCCCCCACCCCACCCTACTGCCAGTTGTTTCATGCCAGTTTCAGCAAAAAGCAGACCGATAAGAGAAGGAACGATGAGGAACGAGAAAACCAGCAATACACCGGCCATTGCGACAGAGCTGGTGACCACCAGGCCAAACGCTGCATAAAAGCAGAAGTCAGCAAGCCAGCCAGTCAGACCCGTGCGTTCAAGCCACTTCCTGTGACTGGAAATACCGAGAAGTACCCCAATGGCCACGTACATCGGAACCGCGTGGAACAACTCTTCCGAGCGTACCGTCAGCACACTTCCCGTCAGGATCTGCTTAAGGTGCTCTGCGCCTTGTGGAGCCTTTTCGATCAACAAAAGCGCCGCCGACGCTGATGCAACGTACACGACGCCCACCAATGCCTCGTGTGGGATTTTTTTTGGCGCGAACCGTACCAGTGACAGCAAGAGAGCGCCACCCCAGGCGAACCCAAGCGACCAGGCGTAGGTTGCAGCGGTTTGAGGCATGTGCCCCTGCATGAACGCTACCGTCGCGCCCAGCGCCGCACATTGAGCCAGCGCCAGGTCCACGAACACTACGCTGCGTTTGAGGACCTGGAGACCGAACTGACAGTGAATCCCGATCAACAGCACGCTGGCGAGAAAAGGAAGGGCAAGAAGATCGTAAAGCTCGGACATGGGGTGTTCTACTTCGGGTGGCCTGAAAAAGCTGCAACGAGCGCTGCAACATTGGCATCAAAGAGAGAAAAGTAGTCTCGGGCCTGATCGGTATCGCCGATAGAAGCAGCCATCACAGCTACCCGTGAACCAGTCTTTTCAGCAAGAAAATCAACATCGCGAGAAGGCTCCTGTGGCTCACGGACGATGACTGAGATGTGCTCTTCACGAATTCGGTGCAGCAAGCTCGCCAGCGCTGAGGGACTTGGCGGTACGCCTGGCTTTAGCTCAATAGAAGCTGCAAAATTGAGCCTGAAGCGGCGACCAAAGTATGGCCATGTGTTGTGGTACATCACAATGGGAAGACCATTCAACGGAGCAAGCTTGGACTGCCAAACAGGGATCATGGTCTTCAGTCGTGCCAAAAACTCATTTCTCTTTTGTTCGTAGAACTTGGACCCGGCCGGGTCAACTCTGGCGAGCGCACCTGTGATGTTCGCAGTGATATAGACCGCGTTTTCTGGGTCAAGCCAATAGTGCGGGTTACCTGCACCGTGGGCGTGTCCGTCGCCTCCGAAGCCGCCTGTTTTAACTTCGAGAAGAGTGATCCCACCGGAGGCATCAACAAGGCCTTTACCGCCGCGAACGATTGCAGGGTTTGCCGCCTTGCTGGTGAGCTTGTCAAGCCAGAGGTCATAGTCAAGACCGATTCTTACCACGACCTGGGCCTGATGAAGCCGCTCGATGTCTTGCGGCCTGGGGACGTAGTTTTCGGCGTCACCGGCATCAGGCACAAGCGATGTGACATGAACACGCTCGCCGCCTATCGCCTCTGTAATGCTTCTCAGATCAGGAGTCGTTGTGACTACTGACAAAGCGCACCGCCCCACCAACGGCAACGCCATTAGCAGGGCCACAAAAAGGTAGCGAGCGCCGCTGCGCCCGCTTTTCCGCCAAAACGGCTTGAGTTCCATTACTGCTTAATTACTTCTTGGCGACTGTCCAGAGGCTTTTCGGCATCAGGCAGTGAATGGACTTCTGTGTTGCGCTCATGTCACCTATGCGGCAGTCCATGGCGACGGACGCCAAGCCGTAGGCGTCAAGTCGGGTAAGGCCTTTTTTCTGCTGAAGCAGATTGATCATGGACATGGATGCGGCATCCATGGCTTTATTCGCATCGGCATCGCGGCCAACGGTGACATAGCTGTCACTGGTTTCGGCAACTGGATGCTCGGCCATAGCCTTGGCGTTAACGTCCTTTGGCGTCATGCAGTAAATGCCCTTTTTAATGTTTACGACCTCTGAAACGCGGCAATCAGAGACCGTTGGCATTTCACGAATTGCATCAGCGGCGCTTGCCTTGCGCTGCTCCTGGATGAACTTGATTGTTTGTGCCTTCGCTTGGTCATAGGCAAGGTTCAGGTCTTTGTCATAGCCCATGGTGACCCAATTGGATTTCGTCTCGATTCGAGGCATGTCCAGCTTCATATTCTTGAGAACTTCGACAGTGATGTTGAGTTCTTTGTAGGCGGTCTCGAGGGCCGAAAGATTGATTTCACCGTTGCCTTGCCCTGCATGAGAGTCACCCGACCACAGCAAAGCGCCCTTTACAAAAACAGGTACATAAAGCGTCGTACCTTCTATGAACTCGCGGATATCCATGTTGCCAGCGTATTCGCCTGGTGGAACGCTGGAGTATTGGCCAGGCTCAGCGCGTGCAACGGCCATAGTGCCGGGAAACGGGCGCAATGGAATCTCAATTCCGGGAAGGAATTCGGTGATTTTGCGGTCCATATCGAGATACAGATATTTCACTTGTCCATCTTGGAATTCCTTTGGGAATTCACCGAACATACCCGGAACGTTAAAGTTCGTTGCGTAGGCACGGGGAACAATTCGGTTGATATGTACCTTGAGCACATCGCCTGGTTCAGCACCATTCACATAGATAGGACCGGTCAGCGTGTGCGGGCCACGTCCAGGGAAGTCAGTACGTAGCTTCTTCAGCTCTTCGATGGTCTTGCCAGGAACGATCTGGTTGTGGGCATGCATCATCGTTTCCATCACAACAGTGTCACCCGAATCGATCTTCATAACGGGTGGCTGAGCGTTGTTAAACCATCCCCACTGGGTGGTTTCCAGCGTTGCTGGCAACAGGTGCACCTTGCCGGGCAACTGGCTAGCCGTGGTGAGTGACTGTGCTTGCGCAGCGCCTCCCACGAGGGCAATTGCAGCCAGGGCGCAGGCTGTCAGCACTTTGAGTGATTTTCGATTCATGTCTCTATCCAATCTATACAAAAATTTTAGAAAAAATCTTTCGACTTTCGT
>DFWY01000061.1:4144-5905 GCA_002381615.1 Polaromonas sp. UBA4122
CTGTGCGCTGTTATCAAAATGATGATGTGACGCATGCCCAGCCCTCAATTGCCTGGACCTGCTGAATATTTCAGCAGGCAACAAACAGGTGCGATCATCACTTCGGACTTGCACCGGGCGCTGGCCGTACCGACTGGCGCTCCACCACGCGGCAGGGGATGACAACCTTGCGCGGACGAACTTCGCCCTGCATCTGGTCATGCAAAAGATCCACCACGGCATCGACCATGTCCTCGACGCTTTGCACCACGGTGGTGAGCTGATACGAGCCCCAGGCCGCTTGCGGCACGTCGTCAAAGCCCATCACGCTCACGTCCTGCGGTATACGCAGGCCCAACTCGATGCGAAGTACATCCATGGCGGCAATCGCCATATGATCGTTGGCGACGAAGACTGCGTCGGGCCGATCGACGCCAGCAAAGAGCGCGCGCGTCGCCTGCTGCGCGCCTTCAAAGCTGTAGTGGCCCACGGCGCGGCTGAAGACCGAGCCGCCACCTTCGCGCAGCGCTTCGTTGAAGCCCTTTTCGCGCTCCACGCTGGTTGACGAGTTCTCCAGCCCGGCGAGGAAGGCGACCTTTCGATGCCCGCGCTCCAGCAGCAGCTCGGCCACCATTCGGCCGCCGCGATAGTTGTCGGAAGTCACCGAGCTCGTGGTGTGTCGCGCCAGCGCGCTGGTGTCCGCCACACGGTTGAACAGCACGACCGGCACGCCAGAGTCGGCGCAGTTTTTGGCGAGGTCGGATGACAGCATGGTGGACGCCATCACAATGCCATCAACTTGGTACTGTAGGATTTCGGCAAGTACGCCATCGGCTTCGTTCAGATCGCTGATGAACAACAACACGTGGTAGCCCTGTTTCTGCAGCTTCTGCGAGAGCCTCTCGATCACCAGGGGATAGAACTGGTTCTCAAGGTAGCTCATGACCAGCGCGATGATTCGGCTACGCCGCGTGATGAGGCTGCGCGCCAGCGCGTTGGGCCGATAGCCCAAGGCCTTGGCAGCGGCCAGTACCTTGCTGCGCGTTTCTTCCGACACGCTCGCGCCTGGGGTGAAGGTGCGGCTCACGGCGGACTGCGATACCTGCGCAAGGCCCGCCACTTCCTGGGCTGTGGTGCTGGACTTCATGCCGCCGTCCACCCACCGTCAAGCATGAGCGCGCTTCCTGTCACAAGGCTTGACGCATCGCTGGCCAGAAACACGATCGCGCCCATGATCTCCTCGATCTTCCCGATCCTGCCGAGTGCGATCCTGTCGGTGACCCATTCGCGAAACGCGATGTCTTCGAACATCTTTGCGGTCATCGCGGTTTCAATAAAGGTCGGGCAGACCGTATTCACGCGGATGTTGGCGTGCCCGAGTTCCCATGCAAGCGCCTTGCTCATGCCTTCGATGGCGTGCTTACTCGCGCAGTACAGTGTGCGGCGCGGGCTGCCCACCCAGCCCATCTGCGACGACACATTGATCACCGAGCCCGGCAGGCCAGCCGCCAGCAGCTCCTTGACCACCACGCGAGTCACGTAGAACGCGGCCTTTACATTGAGATCCAGCACCGCGTCAATATCCTCATCGTTGAGTTGAACTAGCTCCTTCGGGCGATTCATGCCAGCGTTGTTCACGAGGATATGGAACGGCCCGCGCTGCGCGAGCTGCTCGGTGACCGCACGCGAGTCAACCACGTCGAGTACCAAGTAGTCACACTGACCTCCTGCCTCGGTGATTTCACGGCATACTTCGCGCAGTTCGGACTCGGAGCGGGCGAC
>DFWY01000171.1:0-5096 GCA_002381615.1 Polaromonas sp. UBA4122
TAAGTAAGTGCCATTCGTGTTAATTAGACGAATGGCCCCGTATGCTGGCATAGAAAAATTTCCGGGCCAATAGCGAACATATAGAACGTGCGAATGACCGGTCATGGCCGAGGCTGTGTCAAAACGTCGATGCAAAATTGAATTTCATGAGAGATAAAAAATCTACCTCGTAGAACGGACTAGGTGCGACGAACGAAGGCTCGGTAATGGTTTTGGCACCCCCAATTTTTCGATTGCAGTGCTTCTCTTTGCGTTTTGACACTGCCTCGGCCAAATCCGGTCAGTCGTATAGCCCACGTCAATGTCGGCTTCCGCTGCGAAGCTGCCTGACACCCATGCAGCGTCGACCGTCCGGGTAGGGTCGTAACCCTTCAGGCTGCGGCAAGCTGTCGCACCACCGGAAACGGCGGCAACCCCGCCAGAATCGCCGGCCCATAACGCATCGTTGCCAAGCGGGTATCGCACACCGTGATCACCGCCCTGTCTGTCACTGTCCGCACCCCGCGTCCGGCCCACTGGGCCAGCTTCATGCCGGCTCTAGGCACCGACAGTTCGGTGAAGGGGTCTCGCCCTTGCGCGCTCAGCCATTCGGCCAGCGCTTCCTCCACCGGCGAGTTTGGTGGCATGAAGGGCAGTTTGTCGATGACCACATGCTCGCACAGCTGGCCCGGCAGGTCGATGCCTTCGCCAAAGGATTGGAGGCCAAAGATGATGCTGCGCTCGCCGGCGATGATGCGCCGGCTGTGCTCTTTGAGTAGTTCGGTGCGTGAGCGCACGCCCTGCACCTGCACCTGGCTCAGCAAGTCCTTGGGCAGGGCCGCGTGGCAAGCCTGCATCTGGCGCCTGGACGTGAACAGCACCAGTTGCCCATGACGGTGCTCACGCAGCAGTTCGGGCAGTTTTTCGCACAGCTCATCGGAGAAGCCCGGGCTTTTGGGCGAGTGCTTCATGGGGGCGATGCGCAATTCGCCTTGGGTGGCGTAGTCGAAGGGCGAATCGACGACCAGGGCGCGGCGTTCCGGGAAGCGGTTCATGCCGCTCAAACGGTCAAAGAAGTCAAAGCTGCCGCAGGCCGTCAGCGTGGCCGATGTGCAGACGGCGGCGCTGACGTTGTTCCACAGGTTTCTGGAGAGGACCTGGGCTGCGGTCATGGGGCTGGCGCACAGCCAGGCATCAATCGTGGTACCCCCCGCATCCTCGACCCATTCCAGCCACTTGGCCCACGGTACCTTGTCGTGGGTGGCCCAGGCGCTGAACAGTTTCTCCAGGGTGTCCAGTCGCGAGAGATAAACACCCAGCTCGACCCCGGCACGGCTTTGCTCCTCGCGCTCGGCCGGGGATTGGGATTCGTCGGGCTCCGTCAACGCAGCCGCAATGCTGGAGACCACCGAGGTGATGGCGCGGATGAGGCTGGCGAGTTGCTCGCACTCGGGAATCAGGGCTTCGGGGATCTGGCCCTGGGTGAAGCGGTGGACTGCCTTGTCGGCACTGACGAGTTGCGCCTCGGTCCAGTAGTTCTCAAAAATCGCCAGCTTGTCGGTGCATCCGGTGATAAGTTGGGCAAAGGCCACCGGGTCCGGGCGGGTGGAGGCCGGCAGCACGCGGCCATGGCGCAGGGCAATGGTGCGCAAACTGGTGAGCAGCTTGACGCTGGTGCCCAGGCGCGCGCGATAGGAGAACTGGTCGGCCGCAATGCCGGGCAGGTGGTGGGCCTCGTCAAACACGAACAGGGTGTTGCCCGGATCGATCAGGCTGCTGTCGGTTTGCAGCGTCGCCAGGATCAGGGCATGGTTGGCGACCTGCAGGGTGGCGCTGGCGGCTTGGCGGCGGGCCTTGAAGAAGGCGCAGCTTCTGAAATGTTCACATTGCCCGCCATTGCAGGCATGGGCATTGGCCTGCACCTGGCGCCAGTCCTCGGGCTCGGGCGGCTGGGCCAGGCTGTCGATGTCGCCGTCCCAGGCACCGGAACGCAGCTTTTTGGCGCTGCTCTTGAACCAGCGCATGGCCTCGGCGCGGTCACGTGGGACGGTCCTGGACTGCCAGCGGGCGTCGGCAAATGCCTCCTGGAATTCACTCGTCAGCAGGCTGTCCTGCACCACGTCGTTGATCACGCCTTCCAGGCGGCTTTCGCAGACATAACGGGCACGGCCCTTGAGGATGTCGTAACGCAACTCCGGGATGATCTCGGCCAGACGCGGCAGGTCTTTCTGGAATAGCTGCTCCTGCAAAGCCACTGTGGCGGTGGAGACGATGACGGTCTTTTTAAGCAGCTCGGACGCCACGATCGCCGCGAGGCAGTAAGCAACCGTCTTGCCGGTGCCGGTGCCTGCTTCCAGTTGCGCCAGATTGTTGCCCGTGCGGTCCTCGTTGTCTGGCGCTTTGGCCGATAGGAAGGTCAGCAGGGCTGCCTGCATCATCTGGTATTGCCCAGGACGCGCGATGAAGCCGGGCCAGTCGGCGGCGACCTCGCCATACAGCAGTTCCAGGCGGATGCGGGCGGTCTCCAGCAGATCTGGATCGATGCCCCGCTCCGAGGCATACGCCGGCACGACTACAGGGGACTCGGCAGGGGGAATCGCGGGAGGCACGTGTTCAAGCGCGGGCAGGGTTATGGACAAACTCATCTGGCTGATTATTGATGATGAGGCAATGACCAGGTGACACGTAGCGGATGGCACTAACTAAAAATGACCAGCGCAATTGCTTGATTGGGCAAAGCGGGAAATCTTCTTCCAAGCCGGTACAAGGCTTGCCAGAGGATCCACGCAGCATTGGCACCCTGCCCTTTGCACAACTTTTCTCAATGTCTAAAGGAGCCTGTTGGCGCCAGTTGGCTATTGACCACCCGTGCCGATTTGGTTTTGACCAGTGTTTTCCGAGGAGTATCCCTGGTCAGTCCTGAATCGGCGCAACACAATTTGCTTTGGATAGTCAAAATCAGGTCGGCAGCAATAGTCAGGGGGACATGGCGGTTCGTCTCTAGACGATGCCACATGGTAGTTTAAAAGTTTTTGTTAGTGCTGGTGCTAGGCGCAGCCTGCTGTTACCAGACACAGTCGCCGCATAGGACTGCCAGGGAGTTCGAGCAACTTGGTTAAGCATCGGAACGTGGGCTGCCTTTACGTTACCGATTCGATCGTCCGACCTAAAGTGAAATAAAACGTGGCACCTTCGTTCAATTTGCTTTCAGCCCAGACGCGGCCCCCGTGACGTTCAATGACGCGCTTCACGGTGGCCAGCCCGACGCCAGTTCCAGAGAAATCCTCATGCGAATGAAGGCGTTGGAAGGTGCCAAAAAGTTTGTGTGCGAAAGCCATGTCAAACCCGGCACCATTGTCCTTGACAAAAAAGATGGTGTCGCCATCGGCCCCCAACTCGCTGCCAATGTCAATCCGTGCCAGCACCTGCTTGGAAGTGAATTTCCACGCATTACCCAGCAAGTTTTGAAGGACAGCCGACAGTAAGCGGGGGTCACCATGCGCGCTCAGACCCTCCTGAATGTGCACCTGCGCTTGGCGCTCCGGCTCCCGCTCCCGGCAGTCATGTTCGATCCGCCTGGCGATTGCCGAAAGATCGACATTCTCTAACTTGATCTGTTCGCGGGATAGTTGAGCAAGAGACAGCAAGCCCTCAATCAGCTCGCCCATCTGCTTGGCCCCAGCACGTATTCGATTCAGATAGTGCTTGCCCTTTTCGCTGACATTATTTCCATCGACTTTCGCCAGCAACTGACTGAATCCGGCGATGGTATTTAGAGGCGAGCGTAGGTCATGTGACACAGAATAGGAAAAAGCCTCCAACTCCTGGTTGGCCGCCTGCAGCTGCGCCGTGCGTTGCCGCACACGCTGTTCAAGTCCGGCCTTGAGACGCAAAATTTCATTTTGGGCCTGCTTGCGTTCCCGGATGTCGGTATTGATCGCCAGGACACGGGTAGGCGCACCCTGATCGTCACGCACCAGTGTCCAGTGACCTTCGACGACGAGCGGCAGGCCGTCCTTGTCCGCCTGCATCAGTTCGCCGACCCATTCACCGGTGGCCAGCAAGTGATCCATGGCGCTGCTAAAGTCAGCCGGGTGGCGCATCAGGCCAAGGACAGACTGGCCCAGTGCCTCGGCAGCAGTCCACCGGTACAGCCGTTCAGCGCCCTGATTCCAGTAGAGGATCTTGTGCTGCAAATCCTGGATCACGATGGCATTCTTGGCCTTGTCCAGAATCGATGCCTGCTCCCTGACCTTGGCATCGGCTTGCAGGCGCTCGAGCTCGGCCGCCGCGCGCGAGGCAAAAATTTGCAGGGTTGACTCAATCAACTCGGTCTGTTTCAGCGGGTCGCGAAACAGTACAAACAACATGCCGATCGGCTGGCCTGCCGCGTCTTCCAGCCGCCGCCCCGCATAGGCTTCGGCATCGACGAACAGTGCAGGCATCGAGCACGGGAACCGAGCGCGCACATTCGAGTACACAACGAAGCCGCCTGACTGCATCAGGCTCAAGCAGGGCGTGTCCTCCAGCAGGTAGTCAAAGTTGCTGACGGGCTGCCCCGTCACGACGCCGGCAATGATGCGGGCCATCAGCGGCTCCCCGGGCAGCAGGCGGACCATGAAGCCAGCATCGGCGCCCAATGCCTCCGTCGTGTTTAGCACTAGCTGCTCAAAAAACTCGGTCCCCACCGCAGCCGACACACCCGCCGCCACTTTCAGCACCGTCTCCTCAATGCGTCGCCGCTCCCGGCGCGAGCGGATGTTACCGATGCCAAAGGCCAGGTTGTCGGCCATATCCTGCAGCAGTTTGATTTCGTCGGCTCCCACTTTTTCCACCGAAGCGGAGTACAGAGCCAGAAAGCCGAAGGTCCGGCTGGCATCGCGCAAAGGCAAAACTACAGCGCTGCGGTAGCCGTTCCGCAAAGCCTCCTCGTGACCATAGAACTGGTTGTCCCGCTGCGCGATGTCTTCGCTGACCTTGGCCTGTCCGCTGCGTATGGTCTGCCCGGCCGGCCCGCGACCGCCTTGCTGTTCGGCATCCCAGGTCAGCCTGACGCTGGACAGATAACCCTCCTCGTGGCCTGCATGGGCCATCGGCACGATGCTGAGGGCCTCGTC
>DFWY01000171.1:5362-15526 GCA_002381615.1 Polaromonas sp. UBA4122
TGCAGCAGCAGCTCGACTTCGTCGTCCATGTGGGTCAGGGCTTCGTTGCAGCGACTGAGCATTTGCAGTGCTCGGTTGGTGCGCACCAGCTCCAGGTCCGCGAGTTTGCGCTGGGTGATGTCCGTGTTGATCACGAGTATCGATTGTGGCTGGTTATTCTCGTCTCGCACCAGGGTCCGTTGGCTTTCAACTATCAAAGTGCTGCCGTCCTTGCGCCGCTGCGCAACCTCGCCGCGCCATTCGCCGTGATCCAGGACCCGGTTGGCGACATCTCTGAAGGCAACCGGGTCGTCCCAGATCAGTTCATCTGGTGAAATTCTCATGGCTTCTTCTGGAGTCCAGCCGTAAAGACGCTCCGAGCCTTTGTTCCAGAACAGAATCTGATGATCGATCCCATGGACTGCAATCGCGTCCGTTGCCTTGTCAAGCAACGATGCCTGCTCGCGGTAACGCGCCGCATGCGCGAGGGCCTCTTCACGCAGCCGCTGCTCCTCAGTCACGTCCTCGGCGACTATGAGCAGGCGGCGGTCTTCTTCCGCAAGGCGGATTCCCGCGATGGCAACGCGCAGCCGTTTTTCGCCGAGAACTACGTCAATGCCGTGTAGGGTTGTGCCGTCGGCAAGGACGCCTTGCACCTGCTCGCGCAGCCAGGGTTGCGGCAGGAGGGCTTCGAGTTCATGCCCGACAACGTCATCTTCGTTCTTCAATCCGAAAATCCCGCGAAAGGTGTGGTTGACACTGAGCACGCGCAGGGCGTCGTCCGCCACGATCAGCCCTGCCGGAAGGTTCGCAATGATGTCCTCGGCGTAGCGTTTCAGGCCAAGAATGGCGTTTCGGTCAGTGATGTCGGTCAGCGAACCGGCCACCCGCAGCGCTGTTCCGTCGGATGTGCGTATCGTCTTTCCACGGGCACTGAACCATCGATACGCACCGTTGCGACAGCGCAGCCGATACGTCACGTCGTAAGGCGTTTGGCCTGAGCGATCATCGATATGGGCGAAGAAAGCAGCCAGCGTCGGTGCTGAGTCCTCTGGGTGAAGCCGTGACGACCAACTGCCGAGCACGTTTGGAAAGTCCTCCTCGCCGTGAAAACCGAGTAAGCGCCGAAACTGATCGGACCACCAGAACGGATTGTTTGCGTCCGTCTGATTGGACTGATTGGTCTCCATGTCCCACAATCCGTCGCTCGTTGCCTGGCGTATCAAATCGAACCGCGTTGTGAGCCGCTCGTTCTCCTCGCAGATTGCTGCCAATTCTTCTTCTGCCTGTGCTCTTCCCTGAAGGGCGAGAGACAGTTCCTGTTGCATCTTCGCTGCGTGCGATTCCGTACGTTTTTTGAGTAATCTAAAAACCACGATAGTTCTTCGTTCGTTATGGAATCAGGTCAAGCCATTCTGTAGTCAAGATGTTACCGCCGATCGCACATTGACCATCTTCGGCTAATTGTGCCGATTCAAAGGTGACCATCCAGGCAGCTCGTAGAACACTGGTCAAACTTTTATCGGCACGGCTGGTCAATAGTGCGCCGGCGCCAACACATTTGAACGTCTGCAATGGGGGAAGTCAGTTGAACGACCGGTTTTGGCCGTTTCGGCAGATCGAGTTACCGTGGTCGAATGACTCCTCCCGCTGCTTTTCGGTCGGATTGCAGCCCGGCCTAGCTGGGACCAAAAGGAATCAGGCAGTCACCAAAGCGGTATGCCGTGTCATCTCATAGTGTCCATCATCGAATTGCACGATCCGCTCAGGCCACCGCAGTGCCGCCAGTTTGAAGTCTTGCCCCAGAGCTGTGCCGGCCTTGCGTTCCGTCCAGCGGCCACCGACCGAAAAGTCCACGCAGAACACATTGCGATGCTTGCCGTGCCACGCGAGCGGCGAGGTGTTGTCAAACAGGTCCGGATGACCTTTACCCACCGTGCTGCGGTCAATCTTGTTCAGGCGCCGCCAGTAGTGGCCAACCACCACGGGAATCGAGTCTTCGTACTCGTCCCACCACTGCACCCTTTCAACGAACCGCCATTTGCCGCTTGCATAAAACGGCACCGTCCCCTTGCGCTCCACCCCTGAGGTCAATACCTTGAGCGGATTCTTCATCTGCTTGCTTGACTCAAACTCCGCATGGGCATGCAGAAACGGCGGCTCTCGGTGCATGTTCTCCAAGCCATGCTCCCATCGTTCAAGCTCTGCGGCCATGAGTTGTTCCAGCTCGGTCTCGGCCGCTTCCTGCCTGGCCGCCAGTTCCCACTTGTCATAGTGCTGGCGAACGCTGCCCAGGGTCAATGCCCTGACCACCTCGATCTGCTCGTCCAGCCAGGCCGCATGGATGACCCGCAGATCCGCCCGCTCCAGGCCGATAGGCAGCATGGACAAAAAGCTCAGGATGCGTGAGCGTGCCGCTGGGTCAGGTCGTTGGTAGGGCGCGTACTTTTCATGGTCATGGCTCATGCGCTCATCAAAGAACCAGCCTGAGCCATCCTTGACGTCTTCACGCAGCAAGTTGATTTCGTGATTGCCCAGGACCGCCACGGCTCGTCCGGATTCAACCAGCTCCTGCGCCAAGGCAAGCACAGCCGGACTGTCCGGCCCCCGGTCGCAGAAGTCACCCACAAAGACCAGGGTGCGGCCCTCAGGATGGTTTCCTTGTTGGTCATAGCCCAGATGGCCCATCAGACTGCACAGAGCGTCATATTCGCCATGGATGTCGCCCACGATGTCCAGCGGCCCGGCGGGAAGGGGTTGAATCAGGCTCATGATTTCCTCGTTGTTGGCTTTCAGCGCGCACTATCAACGTCATTGTGATGATAGAACTGCTCGAATTTTTTCCGTGATAGTGAAGATGATCTGCCTTGATAGTGATGGGCATCTACCATACGCTTATGTGCAGCCACTACCAAGCCATGAAGGACAGGGAGCGCTACCCGACGCCACTTTGGTGTCGAGCCGCCTGACGACCTGGGCAAGTTCGATGTCTGGCCCATGTACGCGGCCAGTTTCATCCGGCGGCCTCGTGAGGCGGATGCGGGTGACGAGGCTATGCCCGAGCGTGAACCCCAATGAGTTCAAAGCTGCGCTGTGCGCTGGTAAGAATCTGCGCGAGCACTGCGGCTGGAACAGCGTCACCGTTTTCGGTGCCGGTTTCAATATGCAGGCTGAACGCAGTTTTCCCGTCAGGGTTGGTCATGAATGGGTTGATCAGTAAGACTGAAAAGTAAAAAGTGAAGCACGAAGCCAGAAATTATAGGGATGCTGGAGCGCTGTCGGCCTTCATTGGACAGTGTGAACGCTTTCAAGTCAAATAAATGTGAGAGTTATGCCGATGGAGCCTGCAATTCAAAGCCAGTGCTTCGCAAGTGTCAGCCAGTGCGCTGGAGCGCAGATATGGCCTCGGCTCGCTTGCGCAAAGTTATCCACGCCATCCAAAGACAGTTTGAGTTATTGAGGTGCGACGTGACTTTACCCAGTTCGCCGCTTTTGGTGCGATGCGCATGGCCGGTAATTCAATTTGACGAAACGTTAAAAACGAAATCGATATGAGAACGGGAGTACACAGTGCAATCACCGCCCAATGCTCGATCGGACTGAGCTTTGCCGCCTCGGGAAATCCGAATAAAAAACGGAACACTAAGAACAGCACAATCCCATGTAAGAGGTAAATGCTGTAGGCCATTTCTCCAAGCACGCGGGACGTATGGTTAGTCAACAGTCCAAACAGCGTGTTTCCGCCAGCTACAAGGGTAAAAGCAATGGACAGAAGTAGCAGAGGCATCGAGCCATAGGCTGTGGGATAAATCATTACAACGGCTGCAACGCAGCCTACCACCAGCATAGTGGATATCTTTGCTGAGGCGATAACGCGAACTTTCTCGTAGCGTACAAGGACTGAAGCTGCCATGCCACCGACGAAGGCCTTCATAAACAACAAATCAAGATCCAACAACCACTTGAAAGCAAGCAATGCGGTGATTCCTATGACAAGGGATCCGATGAGCGTTCGAGAGCTCACCATTAGCGCGAAAAGCGGGAGCATCAAGTAAAACCCCCATTCATAGGGAAGTGTCCATGTGACACCAGCCACGATGATCCAAGTCTGGGCTACGCCATTTAAATCTGGATTGCCTTTTGCTGTAAACGCGAGCCAGCGAGCTACACCAAGAGCAAGTGACTCCACAGGCTCACGCAATTGCGCATCCGACAAAACTGCCACGATCGAAAACATCGTGCCCATGGCAAATAAGTAGAGGGGTGTAAGCCGGAAGAGACGAGAAATATACAGCTTGGTCCAGTCAACGGGCCGATCCTTCGAGTCAATTAATTTCGAGAAGAACAGAAATCCGGTAATCATGAAAAACAAAGCAACCCCGCTTTGACCCAAGTGCGTGTATAGATTGGAGGGCGGCACCGCCCAGTGTCCAGTTCGAAGAAAGAAGAACCAGATGGACGCATGATGTAAAAACACCGCAAACCCGAGGTATCCGCGCAAACCGTCAATGGTTGAGACTCGCCCGACAGGAAGAATCACGGCGAAACGCTTAGCGAGGAAATGGGTCGTTGCTAAGGCCAGAAGAAAGGCCAAAATAACCGGAATTGGGCTGACGGGGTTCATGCTAAAGGTAAAAACTGACTCAATCACGCACTTGACATGCGGTGGAACTGCTTAATTCTCAGGATTAAAGGCTTGATTAGACCACCAGCACCTTGACCGGCTTCGCGCTGTTGGCGACCACCTCGACCTGCTGCTCAGGGAAATTCACTTCAAAAAACCTGATATTGGCACCACCTCGACCACCAATCACTGCTCGACCGACTCACGCTGATGCCAATATCCTGATGACCAGCAATTACAGCGGTGTGGCTAAAGGTGTGGCTAAATTTGCACGGCACACCCAGAAACGACAAAGGGGTTAGCAGGCACTTATACCGGCTAACCCCCGTCAATTATGGTCGGTGTGAAAGGATTCGAACCTTCGACCCCTTGCACCCCATGCAAGTGCGCTACCAGGCTGCGCCACACACCGACAAGTTTTATATTATAACGCGGCGCGCTTCTCAATAAGAGGGGCTGAGCAGATCGCGGATTTCGAACAGCTCACGGCGCAGCAGTTGAAGCCGTTGTTGCGCAACATTTCCGACGAGCATGTGAGCACCCTCGGTCTCGCTGTCATCGAAGTCCACGGACTCCTCAAAATCATCCAGCACCGAATCGCCGGCTTCCGGCACGTCCATACCCTCCAGCATGACCTCGCCGTTGCGCCGCTTGTCACGTTCGGTCTGAACGATCTCCTGCAATTTATTGCGCGCACCGCTGATCGTGAAGCCTTGGTCATACAGCAGATCGCGAATCCTGCGAATCATCAACACCTCGTGGTGCTGGTAATAACGGCGGTTGCCGCGCCTTTTCATCGGGCGCAACTGTGTAAACTCTTGCTCCCAATAACGGAGCACGTGAGGTTTGACACCGCATAATTCACTGACCTCACCAATGGTGAAGTAACGTTTTGCGGGAATGGGAGGAAGAGTTTTCTCCAATTAAATCAATGCACTTTGAAGGAAACTTCCAAATCTACTCTAAGTCGAAAGTTTGCGCAAAGGGTTATAACAATTTTTTGAAATGTGTTGTTATGTAACAAATTTGACATTAAGTTACATATAGCGCTTAGCCAGAAGAAAATTGCGAACGGTCTTCGAAAAGCCGTTTTCTTGGTACTAGCCAGCAGAATCGTCGCCTTGTATCTGGTCTTTGAGCTTATGGCTGGCGTGAAAAGTCACCACCCGGCGGGCCTGGATGGGAATGGCTTCACCAGTTCGCGGGTTGCGGCCAGGACGCGGTGCCTTGGTGCGGATCTGGAAATTGCCAAAGCCGGAAATTTTCACATCATTGCCACCTACCAGTCTGTCTGAAATCAGGTCAAAAAATGCGTCAATCATATCTTTCGACTCGCGTTTGTTGAGCCCGATCTGCTCAAACAACAACTCGGCCAGATGCGCCTTGGTGAGTGCCGGGGTTTCCAGGCTTTCAACAGAAAATTCCATAGGGGCAGTCCTCCTGGCAGCTATTTTTTTTGTAGAGGCTCAGGCACGCTGGCGTGCCTGCAATTGACTCTGCAGATTTGCAAGCACCGCTTGGACAGCGGCCTCAATGTTTTCGTCAGTCAGTGTAACGGCGTCGCTCGAAAGCACCAAGCGCACAGCGAGGCTTTTCTCGCCCAATTGCATGTCGGCATGAGCCTGCTGCGGCCGGTAGATATCGAACAGCGTCGCGCCCTTGAGCTGGCCCTGCGTGTCGGCGCCGTGAATCGCGGCCATGAGTGCAGCATGCGTCACGCTCTCCGGAACGATCATCGCAATGTCGCGCTCAACGGGTTGGAGCTTGCTGACCGGTTTGAAGACCGGCACCTGGCGTTGCAGCACAGCGTCGAGCTCCAGTTCAAACAGGAGTGGCGCCTGGGCCAGGTCGTAGCCTTGCCGCCATTGCGGGTGGAGTTCACCGACGAAGCCTATCTGCTTGCCCGCCACCGACACACTGGCAGATCGGCCAGGGTGCATGGCGGGGTGCTCTGCTGGCGCAAAGACGGCATGCTGAGGGGCCAGCAAAGCTTCGACGTCGCCCTTGATATCAAAGAAGTCAATCACTTTGTCGGGCTGGCTCCAGTTGAGCGACGCACGCGGACCATACGCCAGGCCGGCCACACGCATGGGCTGGTTGAAACCCGCCACCGTGGTGTCGGTGCTGCGGCTTTGCGCATCGCGCAGAAATACCCGGCCCAGTTCAAACACGTTCACGCGGGGGGCCTTGCGGTCCAGGTTGAACTTGAGCACCTGCAGCAGAGAACCCAGCAGCGAGGAACGCATCACGCTCATCTGGCTGGCAATGGGGTTCAGCAGCTTGATGGGCGCGGTGTTGCCGGCAAGCTCGGTCTCCCAGCGCTCTTCCACAAAGCTGAAATTGATGGTTTCCTGATAACCCAATGAGGCCAACGCGCGGCGCACGGCAAACGGGCTGAGCTCGGCCTCCAGACGGATTCTGGCTGTGATGGGCGCCAGCGGCGGCGTATCAGGCAACTGGTTGTAGCCCACCATGCGCACCACCTCTTCAATGAGGTCCTCTTCGATCTCCAGGTCAAATCGGTAGCTGGGCGGAGTCACCGTCAGCGTACCCTCGCCTTCAGTCACCTGCAAACCCAGGCGTTTGAGCGCGCCGAGGCACTGCGCCTGCGTGAGCGGCATGCCGATCACCTTGGCCGCACGCGCCACACGCAAGGTGACAGGAGCTGCCTTGGGCAGATTGATCTGCATATCGTCGATGGGGCCGCACACCGTGTCTGCGTTGCCGCAGATATCGATAATCAGCTGTGTGATGCGTTCGATGTGCTCCACGGTTTGGCCAGGGTCCACGCCGCGCTCAAAGCGGTGACCGGCATCGGTTGAGAAGTTGTAGCGGCGTGAACGGCCGGCGATGGCCTTGGGCCACCAGAAAGCGGCCTCAACATAAACGTTTTTGGTGTCGTCAGACACCGCCGTGGCGTCGCCACCCATGATGCCTGCCAGCGATTCGACTTGGCTCTCGTCAGCAATCACGCCGACCTTCTCGTCCACCGTCACAGTGTTGCCATTAAGAAGCTTGAGCGTCTCGCCGGGCTTGCCCCATCGAACGTCGAGCCCGCCGTGGATTTTGTCGAGGTCAAAGATATGCGAAGGACGACCCAACTCGAACATGACATAGTTGGAAATATCCACCAGTGCCGTCACGCTGCGTTGGCCGCAACGCGCCAGGCGGTCCACCATCCATGACGGGGTGGCGGCTTTGGTATTGACGTTGCGCACAACGCGGCCCGAGAAACGGCCACACAGGTCGGGAGCGCTGATCTTGACGGGCAGCCTGGTGGGGTCGCCTACAGCCGCAGCGGGAAATGCCAGCGTCTTCAAAGGCGCACCCGTCAGGGCAGCGACTTCACGGGCGACACCATAGACGCTGAGGCAATGCGCCAGATTGGGCGTGAGCTTGAGGGTAAACAGCGTGTCGTCCAGCTGCAGGTGCTCGCGTATGTCCTGGCCCAGCGGCGCATCAGCAGCCAGCTCAAGCAAACCGCCATGGTCATCGGAGAGCTTGAGCTCTCGCGCGGAGCACAGCATGCCCTGACTTTCGACGCCACGCAGCTTTCCGACCTTGATCAGGAAAGGCTTGCCATCTTCGCCGGGCGGCAGCTCTGCACCCACCAGGGCGCACGGCACCTTGATGCCCACGCGGGCATTGGGCGCACCGCAAACGATGTTGAGCAAAAGGTTGTTGCCCGCACCGTCGGTGCTCTCCTGCCCGACATCGACCTGGCACACGCGCAGGCGATCGGCGTTAGGGTGCTGAACAGCTTCCCTGATTTCGCCCACAACAATCTTTGTGAAAGACGGTGCCACAGGTTTGAGCTCTTCAACTTCAAGCCCGGCCATGGTCAATGTCTCGGCGAGTTGCTCGGTGCTTAGCGGCGGGTTGCAAAATTCGCGCAACCAGGATTCTGGAAATTGCATGGTGTTGCCTTGTTCTTTTTTTATGACTGGAACTGGGACAGAAAGCGGATATCGCCGTCGAAGAACAGGCGCAGGTCATTCACGCCATAGCGCAGCATGGTCAACCGGTCCGGCCCCATGCCGAAAGCAAAGCCTATGTATTTTTCGGGGTCGAGCCCCATGTTGCGCACCACGTTGGGATGCACTTGGCCCGAGCCGGCCACTTCGAGCCAGCGCCCAGCCAGCGGCCCGGTCTGGAACTGGATATCAATCTCGGCGCTGGGCTCTGTGAACGGAAAAAAGCTGGGGCGAAAGCGCAGCACCAGGTCATCGCTTTCAAAGAAGGTGCGGCAAAAATCGGTAAACACGAACTTCAAATCCTTGAAACTCACGTTCTCGCCAATCCACAGGCCTTCGCACTGGTGGAACATCGGCGAATGGGTGGCATCGCTGTCAACGCGGTAGGTGCGACCCGGCGCGATGACGCGAATCTCGGGCATCCTACCCCCTGCATCAATGACCACGCGATGCTTTTTGACATGCTGGACCGCATAACGGATCTGCATCGGGCTGGTGTGGGTACGCAATAAATTGGGCGCAGCTTCGGTTCCGCCTTCGACATAAAACGTGTCGTGCATGGAGCGCGCCGGATGGTCTTCAGGCGTATTGAGCGCCGTGAAATTGAACCAGTCGGTTTCAATCTCGGGGCCTTGCGCCACGTCAAAACCCATGGATCCGAAAATGGCTTCAATCCGCTCCAGCGTGAGGGACACGGGGTGCAGACCGCCCTGCGT
Source organism: Polaromonas sp. UBA4122 (assembly GCA_002381615.1). Lineage (GTDB taxonomy): Bacteria > Pseudomonadota > Gammaproteobacteria > Burkholderiales > Burkholderiaceae_C > Polaromonas. Next base: position 14,656 of record DFWY01000171.1, read on the forward strand.
GCGCTGGCGGCCGGGCAAACTGACGTCGAGTGCTTCAGCTTTGAGTTGTTTTTCAAGCTCGGCATTAGCCAACGCCTGGCGGCGCTCGTTCAGCGCAGCTTCGATGGCCTGTTTGGCAAAATTGATGGCTGCGCCACGGGATTTTTTTTCCGCCACGCTCAAGGTGGCCATACCCTTCATCAACTCGGTGATGCGCCCCGATTTCCCCAGAAACTGCGCTTTGGCATTTTCCAGATCGGCGGGCGTCGCGGCCCGCGTAAAACTGGCCTGGGCAGAACTCACCAGTTCGTTGAGGGCATCGAGTTCGTTCATAAATTCTCTTGTACGGTACGGGTGCGGGAGGGAAACAGCAGCAACGCTTTCGGCCACACGGCCATCACACAAGCGTCACGGAAAGGTCCATGAGAACGGTCCATGAAAAAAGGGCCAGAGCCTTTTCAAGCTCCAGCCCTTTACTTTCGCATGCAAGATGCTATTAATTTAATAGCAATCTTGTTCTGAAAATCAGACGGCCAGCTTGGCTTTCACCTGCTCAACGATGGCGCCGAAAGCAGCGCTGTCATGGATGGCCATATCGGAAAGAACCTTGCGGTCGATTTCAATACCGGCTTTTTTCAGGCCATTGGCAAACTGGCTGTAAGTCATGCCAAATGAACGGCTTGCAGCGTTGATACGGGCGATCCACAACTGGCGGAACACACGTTTTTTGGTCCGGCGGTCACGGTAGGCATATTGCCCGGCCTTCATCACCGCTTCTTTGGCGATGCGGAAAACATTACCGCGGCGACCGCGGAAGCCTTTTGCAAGGGCTAAAACTTTTTTGTGGCGGGGGCGGGGCGGTACACCACGTTTGAGGGGGGGGCTGGATGTG
>DFWY01000053.1 GCA_002381615.1 Polaromonas sp. UBA4122
CGCGCTTAACTGTCGAACCCGGGAGAGCAGACCGACATTCTCACGGCGCTGACGATCAAAAAACCGACCCTAGTAAAGCCGCTATCCATACGAAGCTCGACCAAAATCTCATCACTGCATGGCTTGATCTGGGAAATAAAGCGGTCCATGGAGTCCTCTTGAACGACGGCAAAGCAGCGAAACCGGCCAGTGAAATTAGTGGCGCGATCTACGGGAATCGGCCATCAAGCTGATGTTTGAAAATCTCTTCCAAAGCAGCCACCCAACCACTGGTTGTTTGGCTCGATCGAGTCATCGGACCATACAGGCGTTTCTTTCAACCACCGGACGCCAAGATGCGTGGTCTATTCCGCTTTGACCTCGTTATTTAATTTGAAAAACAATTATGCTGAATATACTGTTGAGGTTGTTTCGCCGCCTCTGCCTGTCCAATTTGTATGGAAATATTCTCCACGCGGTTTGTCAACTCTCTCATACTGATGCGCGCCGAAAAAATCTCTCTGTGCCTGCAAAAGATTTGCCGGGAGGTTTTCGCTTCTGTACCCATCATAATAAGCTAATGCAGAGGACAAAGCGGGCGTAGGGATTCCATTCTTTATTGCTTCGGCAAGTACATTTCTTAATGATTGTTGCGAGCTGGAAATTTTTTCCCTGAAAAATGGATCAAGTAAGAGATTTACAAGATCAGGATTCTGATCAAAGGCCTCTTTTATTTTTCCAAGAAAAACAGACCGAATGATACATCCGCCGCGCCACATTAACGCTATACCACCGTAGTTTAGATTCCAACCAAATTCTTTTGCCGCAGCACGCATTAATTGATAACCTTGCGTATAGGAAATAATTTTTGCCGCATATAAGGCTCTTCCAAGTTCATTGATGAAAATTTTTCTATCATCGGAAAAATATGGTTTTGGGCCAGTTAATATTTTTGAAGCTAAAACTCTCTCCTCTTTCATTGAGGAGAGCACACGGGCAAAGACCGATTCAGTTATAAGTGTGAGTGGAACAGCAACATCAAGTGACGTAATTACCGTCCACTTGCCTGTTCCCTTTTGCCCTGCTTTGTCTAATATTTTATCAAGCAACGGAAGACCGTCTTCATCTTTAACCGCAAGAATGTCTCTTGTGATTTCAATTAAATAACTTTTCAGTTCACCTTCGCTCCATTCCTTAAACACATCGTACATTTCAGCAGAAGTCATTCCTAATAAGTTTCTCATGACATCATACACTTCACAAATAAGCTGCATGTCGCTGTATTCAATTCCGTTATGAACCATTTTTACGAAATGCCCAGCTCCTTCTTCTCCAATCCAATCACAACATGGAACACCATCATCAACTTTTGCAGCAATTGCCTGGAAGATCGGTTTTACACTTTCCCATGCTGCTTTAGAACCGCCAGGCATTATTGAAGGTCCAAGCAAAGCTCCTTCTTCACCACCGGAAACTCCGGTACCTACATACAACAAATTCTTGCTTTCAAGCATTTTTGTTCTGCGTGTTGTATCTGAGAAATGAGAATTCCCACCATCAATAATAATACCTCCATTCTCAAGAAAAGGAATCAATGTTTCAATAATTTCATCAACTGGTTTTCCCGCTGGGACCATCAGCATAATTTTTCTTGGCAACTCTAAGGAGTCAATCAGTTCTTGAATTGAATAACATCCTTGAATATTTTTTCCTTTCCCTCTTCCAGTAACAAATTTTTCAACTTTTTCTTTTGAGATATCAAAAACGGAAACGGAAAATCCTTTTTTTTCCATATTGAGGACAAGATTTTCTCCCATTACTCCAACGCCAATTAATCCTATTTGAGAATTCATACTTTATTTTCCTGATTATTTAATTCTTCGGTATTGGGTAATCCGCCCTTTTTGCATGGGAGCCAGAAGTAGGGTTACGCAGCCATGGCCATTCACTGCTTTGGAGTAAACCCGCGATGCCATGTTGGAGCGGTCGTGATTGTAGGACCACATCCACTGCGTGGCGTACTTCTGCACCTCTTCAATGCTGGCCAGTGATACTGGGATAACCGCGGAGCCAGTGCCGGGGTCAAGGCTCGTCAACTAATTTATTTGTCAGCGTCGCGTAGGTCTCACGTAACGGATGCAACACCCCATTACTGGCGGGCCTCTTCAATAGCTGTCGTCGTCTGCAGCGCATGATCGGCAATTTGCGCAGAAACCAAAGCCAACGATGCCAGCGCATAAGTGCCGCTGATCACACCTTTGTAGGCCACTTCGGCAGCCACCGCGTCATTGCCCAAACCCTCGGTGGCGGCCACGATGCATTCTTCAATGCTGCTCAAGCCCGCGTCGCCGTAAAGCTCTTCGCCTTCGTAGCTGACACGGTATTCGTACTGATCTTGTTCAATGGGGTCAATGTGGAAACGCACGATCATGACAAGCCCTTTTTCGTAAATGCTGGCGTGAAGCTGGAATTGAAAATTAAACCGCTACCAAATTAATAGCTGCTTGCGCCCATCTTTATTGGGCTATAGGCCAAAATGACTTAGAACACCCTGTCCGGCGGCGCGTCCGCTGGCAAAACAGGCGGTGAGCAGGTAGCCGCCCGTGGGCGCTTCCCAGTCGAGCATTTCACCGGCGCAAAACACCGGCTGACCAGCGCCCTCCGGCATTTTGACTCGCAGTTGTGCATCCATCCCCTCAAACATCACGCCACCCGCGCTGCTGATGGCTTCGTCAATCGGCCTGGCGGCCAGCACGCGCACGGGCAATGCCTTGATGCCTGCGGCGAGTTGGACGGGGTCGGCAATGGCCTCTTTGTCCAGCAGTTCATACAGCATGGCGGCCTTGATGCCGTCGAGGTTCAAGCGGCTTTTGAGGTGGCTGGAGAGCGAACGCGAGCCACGCGGGTGACGCACCTCGACCAGTACCTGCTCGGGCGACTTGTCGGGCAGCAAGTCGAGCAGAAAGGTGGCGCTGCCGTGGGCCGCAATCTCGTCGCGCAGCAGGCTGGAGACGGCGTAGATCAGGCTGCCTTCCACGCCGGTGGCAGTGGCGACGAACTCGCCTTTGCGGCTGAAGGTGCGGCCTTGGGAGTCGGTGAAGTGGATGGCGACCGACTTGAAGGGCTGACCGGCGAAGCGGCTGGCAAAGTGCTCTGTCCAGCCCGCTTGCGGTGGCTTGCCCTGGCCGATGAGCTCTTTTAAAAACTCGCGGCGCGTTTCTCCCTGCTCTGCGGCGTCCGCAGCTTGCCGGGCTTCGCTGGCAGGCCGCGGCGCCACGTCAAAACCGCAGTTGGAGGGCTGCAAAGGCGCGAAGGCAACGCCGCGCGCTGCCAGCAGCGGCACCCACGCGCCGTCGGACCCCAAGCGCGCCCAGCTGCCACCGCCCAGCGCCAGCACCACGGCGTCGGCCTGCGCCTGCACTTCGCCAGCGGGGGTTGAAAATTTCAGCGCGCCATCATCGGCCCAGCCCAGCCAGCGATGGCGCATGGAAAACTGCACACCGGCGTTGCGCAGGCGATGCAGCCAGGCGCGCAGCAGCGGCGCGGCTTTCATGTCCTTTGGAAACACCCGGCCCGAGCTGCCGATAAAGGTCTCCACGCCCAAGGCTCCAGCCCAGGCACGAAGCTCGCTGGGGCCGAACGCGGCGATCAGCGGCTGCATCTGCGCGCTGCGCTCGCCATAGCGGCTCATAAACGCATCCGGCGCCTCGGAATGGGTGAGGTTCAGTCCGCCCTTGCCCGCCAGCAAAAATTTGCGGCCTACCGAAGGCATTGCGTCGTAAACCTGCACAGAAAGAGCCGGGCCGGCACTGGCCAGCACTTCAGCCGCCATCAGGCCTGCGGGGCCGCCGCCGATGACGGCGACGCGCAGCGGATGAATCTGGTTGGCAAGAGGTGTTGAGTGGTTCAAGGAGAAATCCGTCTGCACAGGGTGGCAATTTGAGGTCGAAACTGGAGGTCAAGTGCTTGCCGGAACTTCTTCCCCGGCAAAGATTGCTCTTTATTTGATAGCTGCTTGAGCCCGTAAATAGGGGGCTGCAATCCAAAAAGGCTTGGAATCTGTATATCAGGTAGACCCCAAGCCGGTTTGCGGGAGACCTTGATTATTGCAGTTGCATGGTTGGCGCCAACCCGCTGTTGACCACCGGGCGCGCTCAGGCAAGCTCCACCACCGTCCCCTGCCCAGTCAGAAAAGCGGCTTTCACCGTGGCGTCGGGGTAAATCAACTGCACCGCCGCCCGGTAAGCTTGCAGCTGAGCGACCAGCGCAGGCTGCTGCTGCGGTGTGATCGCCGATTTGTAGTCAAGCACCCACCACTGGCTTTCGTAACATGCGTCTTTGCGCTGCACCAGGCGGTCCAGCCGCAGTGGCTGACCCTGGTAGACCAGATCCACCTCGTTGCCATGCCAGGCCACTGCATCCTGGCGCCAAGCCCAAGCGCCTTCCCCGGCGAAAATGCGCTGCGCGAGGGCGGCCGCCTCTGCGGCTTGCGCCGGGCTGAGGCGAAACTCGCGTGCCACGGCCGTCACCTGCTGAGGAGACACCGCGCCGCCCCACTCCAGCAGGCGGTGCATGGCCTTGCCGATGCGGGCGATGATGGAATCCTCGTCTTCACGCGCTTCGACTGACGGTTTGGCCGCCATCATTTCAGGCAGCCGGGGCAGTTCAGGCAGGTTGAAGACGCTGGTGTCCCGGGCGGCCGAACCCGCCAAGGCGGCCTCTTTTGCCACCGGCACCGCCAATTCATCCACCAGGCCCTGCAAGCGCTGCCACCAGCTGTCGGTGGTTACGCGGTGGGGTTCAATCGATGAGATCACCAGGGTATGGCGGGCCCGCGTCAAGGCCACATACAGCGCATTGAGCTCTTCGCGCTTGCGTGCGGCCTGCTCGCTGGCCAGCGCCTCTTCGGCACAGGCCGGGGGGCGGCCTTCGCTGACCAGGAACACAAATTTTTGGGGTTCAGTGGCCTCGCCGGGCCAGTCCACCAGCACGCTCATGCTGTCGGCATTGCGCTCTACCGTGTCGGTGTCCAGCAGCAGCACGGCCTCGGCCTCCAGTCCTTTGGCGCCGTGAATGGTCAGCAGGCGAACGGCGCCCGTGCTGACGCTAGCGGGCGCCAGTGTGCCACCCGCCTTGAGCGCGCGGACAAAGCCATAGGGCGTGGCGTAGCGCCCACCATCGAGCGCCAGCGACACACCCAGCAACGCGCGCAGGTTGGCCAGCACGGTGTTGCGCTGGGCTGCGGGCGCGGCGGCCACAAAGCGGGCCAGCACATCGCCGTCGTCATAAATGCCTTGCAAGGCGTCGTGCGGTGGCAAACGGTCCAGCCAGCCCTTCCATCGGGCAAAAATAGCGCCCAGCCCCTGCAAATCGGGCGCAAGCAGCTCTGTTTTTTGTAGCAGTACGTACCACGGCGCTCGCAACTCGCGTTGCAGCAGCGCGAGATGCACCAGGCTGGAATCGGCCAGGCCAAACAGCGGCGAGCGCAGCGCGCGCGCCAGTGACAAGTCGTGCTGCGGAGACACCAGCACATCCAGCAGCGCCACCACGTCCAGCACTTCGCAGCAGTCGATCAGGTCGGTTTTTTCGCCAATCTGCGCCGGAATGTGCAGCGCCCGCAACTCGTCCTGCAGGGGCAGCAAACCCGCCCGTTTGCGCGACAGCACCATCACCTCTTGCGGCTTGAGGCCGCCAGCGAGTTGATCAAAGATCCATGCGGCGGCCTGCCGCGCTTCAAGCGTGCGCAGGGTTTCTTCGGGCAGCTCGCGTGGCGTGGTGAGGCTGTCGCGCCAGCCGGCGCTGAGCGGAGAATCGTCAGCGTCTTTGGCGCGCGGTATGGGCGGTAAACGGCCGGTTTCGCCCACCCTTTTTGAGTCCGTGGTGTGCTCGCGAAAGCCGTCGTAGCCGTCAAGCTCGCGTGCCTTGCCCATGGCGGCGTTGACAGTGTCAATCACGGCCAGGGCGTTGCGACGGGTGTGGTCGCAACTGAGCAAGTCGCCACCCAGGCCTTGCACCACAAAGGCCTGCGCAGCGCGAAACACCTGCGGCTCGGCGCGCCGAAAGCGGTAAATGCTTTGCTTGGGGTCGCCCACCAGGAACACGCTGGGCGCCGAGCCAGCCCCGGAATAACCTGTCAGCCAGGATGAGAGCGCCTGCCACTGCAGCGGGTTGGTGTCCTGAAACTCGTCAATCATCAAATGCTTGATGCGCGCGTCCAGCCGCTCCTGCACCCAACCCGACAACACCGGGTCACTCAACATGACCAGGGCGGCCCGCTCGACGTCGTTCATGTCAACCCAGCCATGCTCGCGCTTGAGTTGCGTGAACTGCGCAATCAGCGCGCGCGTCAGGCGGGCCATGCGCTGCTGGTAACCCCAAGCTTCATGCTGCTGGCTGGCCGCCACCACGCGCAGCACCAGGTCCTGCGCTTGTCGCACGCGCTCAATGCCGACGATCTTTTCGCCGAATCTGCGCGGCGTGCCTTTTTCGGTCAGCAGCGCAATGAACACTGCGGGCATATCCTGCGCCGTCAGAGCCTGCTCCAGCTCCACGCCTTTGGCCGAGAACGTTGGCGCACTGGCGCGGCCCAGGGCTTTGGCGGCGTCCAGCAGCAGCTGGTGGTTGGCAGGGATGGCGGTGAGGCAATCCTCGGGCGCGTTCAGACCTGCAAACTCGGGGAACTGCACGCCAAAGGGCTGCACCGAAGCCTCGACCATGCCTTTTTCGTCAGCCAGCGTGAATTCGGTTCGCTTGTCCAGCGCGGTTTGCAGGGCCTTGTCGGTCTGGAAGCGCCCATGGATCCGCACCACGGCTTCAAAGTCGGCCTTCAGCAGCGCATCGGCCACCACCGCCGCGTAAAACCGCCGCCACACCAGCACCCGGGCCGGGGCATCGTCTTCCAGCAGCTCGTAATTGACCGGCAGGCCCAGCCTTTGCAACACGGCCACGGGCGCGCTGCGCAGCAAGGCGGCAAACCAGCTGTGAAAGGTGCGAATCTGCACCGAACGACCGCTGACCAGCATGGATCGGTATAAATTTGATAGCTGCTCACGCACGTCCTGCCTGGCATTGGGGCCGATTTGGCTTGTAAGGCCGCGCAGTACCAGTTCGCGCTGCAGCGTCGCATCGTCGGCGTGGGCAAAGGCCTTGAGCCATTCATCAAGCCGCTCACGCATTTCACCAGCGGCTTTTTTGGTGAAGGTGATGGCCAGGATTTCGTGCGGGCGGACCTGGGCGTCTGAGTTGGCATCCGCGCCGTCAAGCAAGGCGCGCACGATGCGCGACACCAGCATCCAGGTTTTTCCCGCGCCAGCGCAGGCTTCAACCGCCACGCTGCGCCGCGGGTCACAGGCGATGGCATAAAACGCGTCGGCGGAAACCGGCTCGCCATTGCACTCGTAGGCGGCGTTCATGTCAGGTCTCCGTCATCGTGGCGCTTGCTTGCAGTGTGAAGCGCGCGGGCCAAAGGCCGCAGCGCCGGGCCGCCCCAAGCAAGGCCAGCCCCCTCGGGGGGCAGAGAGTTACACGAAGTGAACGAACGTGGGGGCATCATGCTTTCCAAAAGTCTTTACGGCACAGGCCGCGTGCCGCGCAATAGTCGCAGGCCTTGCCTTCGCCCAGCGCGGGCAGCGCGGCGCCCTGCGCAATACGCGCCATGTCGCTGAGGATGCTGTCGATCAACTCATCGCGCAGCTCCACGATGTCGGGCTGCCCGTAAGTGCGGGTGGGCTCCTTTTCGCCCAGATTGACATAAGCCGCGGCCAGCGTGTCGTCGGCCATCAGGGCGGCGTAAAACGCCAGCTGGGTGTCTTCCTGCCCGCCCTTGATGCGCTCTGCCGTGGTGGCGCGCGGCTCGGTTTTGTAGTCGATCAGCAGCGTGTGACCATTGGCATCGCGATCAATACGGTCCAGCTTGCCCACCAGCGTCAGTTCGCCCAAGGGCATTTCGCGCCAGGTTTCTGATGCGTCAAAACGGGCGCCTGTGGCTTCGTGACCGGCTAGCCACGCCAGATAGCCGTCGCGCACAGCGGCCCAAGCGGCGGCGAACGGCAGAAACTCGCTGTCGCTGTCGCTCAAGCCAAGCTCTTTCGTGGCTTCCTCTGCCGCTATATTAATCATAGCTACCCGCGCAGACAGATCGGGCGCAGGAGCCTCTTTTAGTGCCTCATGAAAGTGGCTCAACAGGCTGTGCAGCCAATTGCCAAAATCGCGCTTGCCGAGTTCGCTCTCCAGCTCTTCGGGCTCTTGCAGCTTGAGCTGGCGCAGCGCAAAAAAGCGGTAGGGGCAGCGACGCAAATCTTCATAGGCACTGGCCGACAGCTTGGTTACCGGCAAAGCCTCGCCGGTGGGCAAGGGATGCGGCGTGGGCTGGACGGCCACGGCGCGCCAGCTGCGGGGGTCGGGTGCCAAGGGGAGATCATTTGCCAGCAGCAGCTCCTGCACAAAACCACTGGGCATCAGGTGCTCGCCGGCCTCGCTGGTGCGCCACAGCAGATCGACATGCGGCAGCTGCAGGGCATAGTGCCAAGCCTGGCGGGCTGCGCTGGCGAGCGTTTCGCGCGAAGGCAGGCCGAGCAGCTCGCGCTGGCTGGGCGTCCAGGGGGCCGCAGGCTCGGGCGACACCGGCAGGCGGATTTCGTCGCAACCGGGCAGCACGACGGCCTGCATGGGCCGCCCCAGCAATTGCTGCAGCGGCAAAATTACCACCTGCTCTGCCGGGGGATGCCCGGGTGAGAATTTGCCGCCCTCCAGGGTCTGGTTGACCCAGCTCGTGAAGTCGTTGAGCTTCATGATGGGAGAAGTCTCAAACTCCACCTCGGCGCCTTCGTGTAGGCGCAGCACGTCCAGCACCGCCTGGCCGGCCTCATCGAGAGCCAGCGCCTCCCACTGCCCGGCTGACTGCAAGGCAGCGCGTAGATGGCGCAGCCACTCGGTCAGGGAACGGGCGCGGCTGAGTGTCTCGCGCAGGGCGTTCACTGGCACCGCCAGTGGCTGGGCGGCCGCGAAGGCAGGCAGCGGCGTACTGGGCAGTTCGCGCCATGCGCGCACACCGGCTTTGCGCAGTTCGGTTTCAGCCGCAGTCACTGCGCCAGCAACAAACGCGGGTGCGTTTTTCAGCCAATCCAGCACGGCGTCGGTTGATGCGTCCCACGACATGGCGCGCAGCAAACTCATCAGGCTGGCCGCAGCGCGTGTGGTGGACAGCTTCCAGCCGGTTTCATCGCGCATGGCAATGCCGCGCTCCGCCAGCATGGCGCCGACGCGGCGCGTGAGCAGCCGGTCTTGCGCAATCAGCGCGACGGGACTGCGCCCTTGCGCCAAATGCGCCAGCACGCAGGCGGCGGCCTGCTCGGCCTCGTCTTCTGCGTCCAGCGCGGCGTGCAGCGAGGGAAACACCGGTAATGGCAACTCCGCTGGCGACGACGTGTAAAGGGGAATGGAGATCGACCGCTCGCCAAAATGCAGCTTGAGCGCCTCGGTCAGCGGCTCGGCCTGAAAGCCTTCCAGCACGGCAAACAGCGGTGCTCGAGCCTGAAAAAGACGGTCAGAAGGATAGGCGGAGGCCGCTGCCCAGGCGAGCGCAATGCGCGCCACTGCGGCCTCCAGCGCAAGGACGGGCGAATCCAGGCCCACGCCCAGCGAGACCGCCAGGTGCTCGCTCCAGGCCTGACGCGCGGCGGGCAACACCGCCGCAGCCACCCGGCCCAGGCTCCACGCCGCCTCGACCAGTCGCCCGGCCAGAGCGTCCTGCTGACTCGCCAGGCCCGCCCGCACCAGCAGCGAAGCGGCCGTCAGCATGTCCACAGCCACATCCATACGCAAATCGTCACCCGAAGGCGTAAACAGCCCCAGCGTACCGCCCAGGCTGCTGGCCCAGTTCATGGTGGTTTCAAAACGCGGAACAAAAAACGTGCCGCCTGCTTGTGCGGCCCAGGCATGGCGCGCCTGCTGGATCAGTTGGGCATAGGGCAGCAGCACCACGGCCTCGGCTGGGTGTATGCCCTGCGCCTTCAGGGCATTGGCCAATTTGCCCACGGCCTGCTGCCAGCAAGGGGTGGAAAGGGTTGCCGCAGTGTCAGCGGTGTCGGGAAGCGGCATGGAGGAGGTTCTGCAAAGGGTAACAAAAGGGGGGTGGCACACGGACTCGGAGGCTAACTATCAGGACGATAGCCGCTGCTCAACCGACACCGTCACTTGCTTTCTGCCACAATGACAACGACTTTAGCCCTGTCCCGTAGCGTAACCATCGTAATTAGACCCAAGGAGCCGTCATGGCGAGCGAACTGATCAAACATACCACCGATGCCACTTTTGAAGCCGATGTGCTGAAATCATCACAACCTGTGCTGGTGGATTACTGGGCTGAGTGGTGCGGTCCCTGCAAAATGATCGCCCCCCTTCTCGAAGAAGTGGCTACCAGCTATGCGGGCAAGCTGCAAATTGCAAAAATGAATGTGGACGAAAACCGCGAGATTCCTGCCAAATTCGGCATTCGCGGTATTCCCACCCTGATGCTGTTCAAGGATGGCCAGATGGCTGCCACCAAAGTGGGCGCCATGAGCAAGGCGCAGTTGACCGCGTTTATCGACCAGCAACTGGCCTGAACGCTTTTGCACTGGAAAGCAAACAAGGCCCCTGCGGTTTCCTTTCCAGAGCAAGCCTCCGCTTCGTTGAGCCCGCGCCCCGGGCACCTGCCGGGCGCGCATCAAAATGCTCCCTGATTTCTCCCCTGAATTTCCTGTCATAATGAGCCTTATTCGCCAGCTGACTGTTGTCGGCTGGTTCGAGTTCCCGGTTTGTAAGCCTTCCTTCTCTGCGGCTTCTTTTCAAACCTCCCCCCGTTTTTTTTAAATGAACTCCGCAAGGAGTAATTCCATGCACTTAAACGAACTCAAGGCACTGCACGTGTCTGAAGTCCTCAAGCAGGCCGAAGCTCTTGAGATCGAAAACGTTGGCCGTATGCGCAAGCAGGAGCTGATGTTTGCCATTATCAAAAAGCGGGCAAAAACAGGCGAAACCATTGTGGCCGACGGCGTGCTGGAAGTGCTGCCAGACGGTTTTGGTTTTCTGCGTGCGCCCGATTCCAGCTACACCGCCAGCACCGACGACATCTACATCAGCCCCAGCCAGATCCGCCGCTTCAATCTGCATACGGGTGACATGATTGAAGGTGAGGTACGCACCCCCAAAGATGGCGAGCGCTACTTTGCACTGAACAAGCTCGACAAAATCAACGACGGCCCCCCCGAAGACAACAAGCACAAGGTCATGTTCGAGAACTTGACGCCACTGTTTCCCAGGGAGCAGTTCAAGCTTGAGCGCGACATCAAGGGTGAAGAGAACCTCACCAGCCGCATCATCGACATCGTTGCGCCCATCGGCAAAGGCCAGCGCGCCCTGCTGGTGGCACCGCCCAAATCCGGCAAGACCGTGATGATGCAGAACATCGCCCACGCCATCACCGCCAACTACCCCGAAGTGGTCATGATGGTGCTGCTGGTGGACGAGCGCCCTGAAGAGGTCACCGAGATGCAGCGTAGCGTGCGCGGCGAGGTGATTTCATCGACGTTTGACGAGCCTGCCGCACGTCACGTGCATGTGGCCGAAATGGTGATTGAGCGCGCCAAGCGCCTGGTCGAACTCGGGAAGGATGTCGTCATTTTGCTGGACTCCATCACCCGCCTGGCGCGCGCCTACAACAACGTGCTGCCCTCCTCGGGCAAGGTGCTGACCGGTGGCGTGGATGCCAACGCGTTGCAGCGTCCCAAGCGCTTTTTCGGCGCAGCCCGCAACATCGAAGAAGGTGGCAGCCTGACCATCATCGGCACCGCGCTGGTCGATACCGGCAGCCGCATGGACGAGGTGATCTTTGAGGAGTTCAAGGGTACCGGCAACTGCGAAATTCACCTGGACCGTCGTCTGTACGAAAAACGCGTGTTCCCGGCCATCCACCTCAACCGCAGTGGCACCCGCAAGGAAGAACTCCTTCTGGCTCCAGAAATCCTTCAAAAATCGCGTATCTTGCGTCAGTTCATGTACAACATGGACGAAATCGAGTCCATGGAACTCATGCTGAAAAACATGAAGGCGACCAAAAATAACCACGAATTTTTCGACATGATGCGCCGGGGGGGTTAATCCAGCCCCCTTCTCCGAAGAAAAGCCCCTGGGTCATGGCGAGCATGACTAAAGCCGAAGGCGTTTTTCGCCAGGCCGCCCCAAGAAAAACATGGCTCCCCCTGGGGGGCAGCGCAGTACATGGAAGTGGCAAGCGTGGGGAGCCACTTCCATGTGATAATTGAAAGCTTCACGGAAAGTGCCTGGAACTGGTCTGGGTGGCTACCGAAACGATGAAAAAGGAAAGATTATGAAAGAAGGCATTCACCCCAACTACCGCGAAGTTTGCTTCGTTGACCTGTCCAACAACTTCAAGTTTGTGACCCGCTCCTGCGTGAACACCAAAGAAATGGTAAAAATGGACGATGGCCGCGAGCTACCCCTGTACAAGCTCGATACGTCCAGCGAATCGCACCCCTTCTACACCGGTACGCAAAAATCCGTGGACAACATGGGTGGCCGTGTCGAGAGATTCCGCAACCGCTTTGGCAAAACCGCCGCAAAAGAAGCAGCACCCGAATCAGCTCCCGAAGTCGAAGCTGCCAAGTAAGCTGCAAAAAACGCTTTTGCCAGCCTGCAAAAAGCAGCCTGAATTTCAGGCTGCTTTTTTTTCGACTAAAACTGCTACAGACTGAAGCAGGAGTCGCCATTCAGCTTCCCATCAGACGCAGCCTCTTTCCTGATCATCAAGCCATTTTGAACAAACCTTCTCCCGCCATCATTGCCCAGTCTGCCGTCCGCCGCCTGCCGCGGTTTGCGCTGCTGCTATTTTGCCTAGCCTATATCTTGCCGGGCTTCCTGGGGCGTGGGCCCTGGAAAAACGAAGACATCGCGGCATTTGGCGTCATGCGCGAGCTGACCTCCTCCGCTGCCAATTGGCTACAGCCTCAGCTGCTGGGTCAGGCCAACGGATTTGAAGCACTCGTGCCCTATTGGCTGGGTGCCATCGCCATCAAATGCCTGCCTTTTTTGGACCCCGCCTTTGCCGTGCGCATTCCGTTTGTCCTGCTCCTGGCGCTGACACTGCTCACCACCTGGTACGCCGTTTATTACCTGGCCCGCAGCCCGCAAGCCCAGCCCGTGGCCTTTGCGTTTGGTGGAGAAGCCAGCCCGGTGGACTACGCCCGGGCGATTGCCGATGCCGGTTTGCTGGCGCTCATTGCCAGCCTGGGCCTGGCGCAGCTGTCTCATGAAACCACTCCTGCGCTGGCACAGTTGGGCTTTACGGCCCTGGTGTTCTACGCCATGGCGGCCAGCCCGTACCGCCGAGCGACCCAAATTGTAGGCCCTGCGCTGGGTTTGTTGGCCGGCCTCGCAGGGCTCGCCCTGAGTGGCGCGCCCACACTGGCTCTGTTGCTGGGCGTGGGCGGAGCGGTCGTGGAATGGACCCATATGCGTTGGGGAAACAACCGGGCCGATGCTGCCAGCAAACAGCAATCCTGGCAGTGGGTGTTGCTTATCGCTGGCGTCACGCTGCTGGTCTCATCGCTCGCCTATGGCCTGAACTTGTGGCGCTGGCGAATTCAGTTGCCGGGTGCCGACGGTCAGTCGTCCTGGAACGAATGGCGTAGCCTGGGGCGCTTGCTGCTGTGGTTTACCTGGCCGGCGTGGCCCCTTGCCCTATGGACGCTCTGGCGCTGGCGCAGGCAACTGGCGAGCCGTCACGTGGCCCTGCCGCTCTGGTTTGTAGGAATAGCCGTTGGAGCCACGCTGACCACCACAGCGTCTGACCGCAGCCTGCTGCTGAGCCTGCCGCCACTGGCCGCGCTGGCCGCATTTGCCCTGCCAACGCTCAAGCGCAGCGTGGCCTCGCTGATTGACTGGTTCACCCTGCTCTTTTTCACCGGCTGCGCCATCATCATCTGGGTCGTCTGGATTGCCATGCAAACCGGTGTGCCCCGTCAACCCGCAGCCAATGTCGCCAGGCTGGCGCCTGGCTTTGAACCCAGCTTTTCGTGGCTCACCTTTTTGGTGGCAGTGGCAGCCACCCTGGCGTGGACCTGGCTCGTTAAATGGCGGGCCGGCGCACAGCGCGCAGCCATCTGGAAATCGCTGGTTCTGCCCGCTGGCGGCGCCACGCTGTGCTGGTTGCTGCTGATGACGCTCTGGCTACCCTTGCTCGACTATGCGCGCAGCTTGGCGCCCTTGTCGCGCCAGATTGCGAGCCTGGTTGATAAAAATGCCTGTGTCGAAATCTACGGTGTGGATAGCGCCCAGGCTGCAGCCCTGCAATACCACGGCCAGCTCGAACTGCGCCAGGCCACCGTGCAGGCCAGTTGCCCTTACCTGATCGTTGATGTCAATGCCCAGTCAAGCCTCAGCAGTACCGTAAATTTGCCGGATTGGGCTTTTCAGGCCACCGTGCGCAGGCCCACAGACAACAATGAAAATGTGCGGGTGTTCAAACGGGTGAGTATTGACAGCCAGGCCAAGACGGCGACCGCCCCGCGACGTCCATGACGTGAACTCAAAGTCATCAGCCACCATGCGGGCACCATTCTGGTGGGCCAGCTGGCCGTCAAGGCGTTCGGAGTCGCCGAAACCCTGATTGCAGGGCGTTATAGCAACGCTGCACTGGCAGCGCTGTCCGTGGGTTCAGCCCTTTACGTCAGCGTCTATGTCGGGCTGATGGGCATTGTGCAGGCCTTGCTCCCTATCTGGGCCGAGATGCTGGGCGGACGCTCGTTGCGGCAAAGCCTCTACCTGTGCGGCTTTATCACCGTAGCGGGCATGGCCGCCCTGCTATTTCCGGGTCGGCTGCTTCGCTGGGCGCAGGTGCCCGAGTTCATGCGAGATGAGGTACATCGCTACCTGAGCATGCTGGCGTTTGCGTTTGCCCCTCCCTTGCTATTCCGGGTCTATAGCACGTTCAACCAGTCTTTGGGGAAACCGCGTCTGGTGACGTGGCTTCAGGTCGTTGCCCTGGCTGTAAAAATCCCGCTTTCAATCTAGCTGGTGGCCGGCGGCGACGGCGTCGACCCCATGGGTGCCGCCAGCTGTGCCGAGGCTACGTTGGTGGTTAACTATATATGCTGTGCTGATACTGGCCGTGGTGATGGTGCTGCTGCTGACACAAGATCTTTACGAACCCTTTTGCATCTGGCGGCCCATGAAGCGGCCCGACTGGTTACAGTTAGGCACTTTTGCCAGGCTGGGTATCCCGGTCGGGCTGGCTTATCTGCTACCAGTTGGCTTATGAGGGCGTTGCGGGCCGGGGCCGCCAGCACCATTGCTATCGGTCTGGTAGCGACATGCCTTTTGGGCTTGTTGTGGTACGCAGTCCAGCAAAGCGAACGGACGAGCGCCCGCAAGATTCAAGCAGCCTGAAGCCGACGAACGCGTGCTGCCGGAAAGATGATTGAAAAGCACGAGCCATGCCCCGGCTGGCTCTCAATGTGCAATTCGGCGCCGTGACGCTGGGCTACGTGCTTCACGATGGCAAGGCCTAGCCCCGTTCCGCCTGTCTCGCGTGAGCGGCTGCGGTCAACCCGGTAAAACCGCTCGGTCAGGCGCGGCAGGTGCTCAGGTGCAATGCCCGGACCCGTGTCCTTGACTTTGAATTCGCCGCGTCCATCCTCCAGCAGTGTCCAGCTGACGCGGACCAGGCCACCCTCAGGCGTGTAACGCACCGCGTTGGTTACAAGGTTGGACATGGCACTGTAAAGCTCGGTTTGTATACCTGAGATCTCACAAGGGGGACCGGGTTCAAACTCCAGTTGATGCCCTTGCGGCGCAATCAGCACAGACAAGGCCCTAGCCTCCTGCTCGCATTGGGCAAACAGCGCGCTGGTGGTCATCCAGTCATTGGCGCCCGGGAACGGGCTGCCTTCCAGACGGGACAGGGTCAGCAAGTCGCTCACCAGTGTCTGCATGCGCTGGGACTGCTGCGCCATCAGGGCCAGATAACGGCTCCGTTCAGCCTCCTTCAGAGGCAGGGTTTGCAGAGTTTCAATGAAGCCGGACACGACAGTCAGCGGCGTGCGGATTTCATGCGACACATTGGCCACAAAATCCCGGCGCATGGCTTCCGCAAGCTCGACGGCGGTGATGTCGCGCGACAGCAGCAGTTTGCGGTCTTTGCCATACCCATGCACATGCACCGACAATTTGAGGGGTCGTGCCGGCGTGCTGAAGTTGCCGGGAATCACCACGTCGTGCGAAAAATCGCCCGAGGCCATATAAGCATTGAAGGCCGGCTCGCGGACCAAATTGCCAATGTGCTGCATCACATCGCGCTGGGCATCAAACCCGAAATGCTGCGTCGCCATCTGGTTGCACCACTCAATGCGCCCCTGTGCATCAAGCAGAACCACCCCACTCGGAGAGGCCTGCATGGCTGCCAAAAACTCGTCGAGGCGTGCCTGGCTTTCCCGGTACTGCTGATCGCGGTTCTTCAGCAGCCTGCGGGTTCGGTCGACAACCTCGCCCCACACACCAGGTAAGCCGGGCGGGCTGGCATCCGTGCTGGCCAGGTCGGCCGGCGTTTCCTTGCTTTGTTCGGTGCGCAGCCACCTGAGGAGCCGCCCCACGTAGAGGCTGTCAAGCACCAGCCAGACGAAAGCCCCCAGTAGCAACCCAAGCCCGAGGCCGTCTTTCGCTGCTGCCCACCACCCCAAGCCGCCGCCGGCAAACAGGCAGGCAGCAAAAATGATCCACCGATTGATCATGTCCCGGATGGCGCCGCGGCAACCAGGGTATGGGCGGCGACGGACGTCAGCCGGTAGCCTGCACCGCGAACGGTTTCCACCATGGTGCCGGCGGTGCCCAAGGCCTCCCGCAGGCGCTTGATGTGAACGTCGACCGTGCGCTCTTCAATGAACACATGGTCACCCCATACCTTGTCCAGCAATGCGCTGCGGCTGTGTACGCGTTCGGCATGCTTCATCAGGTAGTGAAGCAGCTTGAACTCGGTCGGGCCCAGCTTGAGCTCCTGATTCTGAAATGAAATGCGGTGTGTTGCCGCATCCAGCACCAGCGCACCGACGGTGACACAGTCGTTCACCGACTCGGGCGCGCGGCGGCGCAGCACCGCACGAATGCGCGCCAGCAACTCCTGGGTGGAAAAAGGCTTGGTAATGTAGTCGTCGGCGCCGGCATCCAGTCCGGCGACCTTGTCGGGCTCATCTCCCCGGGCCGTCAGCATCAGGATGGGCGTGCTCTTGGTACGCGCCTGTTTTCGCCAGTGGCGTGCCAGCGCAAGGCCGCTCTGTCCCGGCAGCATCCAGTCCAGCAAAATGACATCCGGCAGCACAGAGTCAAGCTCGCGCTGAGCCGTTACGCTGTCCTGCGCAACCACAGGATCAAAACCGCCATGCCTCAAGTTAACAGCAATCAGCTCGGCAATGGCCGGCTCATCTTCAACAATCAATACGCGAGGAAGATGTTTCATTCGACCATTACTTTACTGCAGACTCAACCTGCTCCATGGGTGTGTGCCTGACGTCTGCACCCTTGACGATGTAGATGATGAATTCCGCAATGTTCTTGGCATGGTCGCCCACGCGCTCAATAGCTTTGGCCACAAACAACAGATCCAGGCTTGCGGAAATCGTGCGCGGGTCCTCCATCATGTACGTAATGAGCTTGCGAACAAAGCCATCAAATTCCTTGTCAATCTGGTCGTCCTCCTTGAGGATGGATACCGCTGCGGCAGTGTCCATCCGGGCGAAGGCATCCAACGCCTTGCGCAACAGGCCGGAAGCGAGCTCCGCAGCGATGCGAAGTTCGGAAGACGGCAAAGCACGGGCCGAGCCGCTTTCGATGATCGAATTGACCATGCGTGCGATTTTATCGGCTTCATCACCCGCTCGCTCAAGGTTGGCCGTGGTCTTTGAAATGGCGATCAACAGGCGCAGATCACGGGCCGTGGGCTGGCGCCGCGCAATGATGGAAGACAAATCGCGGTCAATGTCGATTTCCATGGCATTGACGCGCGCTTCGGTTTCGATCACCTGGTTGGCGCTCTCGGTGCTGAACTGCGACAGCGCATAGATGGCCAGGCGAATCTGGGATTCAACCAGGCCGCCCATCTCCATCACACGCGAGGACAGGCCGTTGAGTTCGCTGTCGAACTGGGTAGATAAATGATTATCAGACATGTTTTTCTCTCAGTCCCTGTCAGCCAAAACGGCCAGTAATGTAGTCTTCAGTCTCTTCACGCTTGGGCTTGAAAAAGAGGTCTTTTGTGGCGCCGAATTCGACCAGATCCCCAAGATACATATAGGCCGTGTAATCGCTGCAGCGGGCAGCCTGCTGCATATTGTGCGTCACGATGACCACCGTGTAGTCGCTTTTCAACTCGGCAATCAGCTCCTCGATCTTGGCCGTGGAAATTGGATCCAGCGCCGAACAGGGCTCATCCAGCAGCAGCACTTCCGGCTTGATGGCGATGCCACGGGCAATGCACAGCCGCTGCTGCTGGCCGCCCGACAGACTGGAACCGCTCTGGTTCAGCTTGTCCTTGACCTCGGACCAGAGCGCAGCCTTGCGCAGCGCCCATTCGACCCGCTCGTCCATGTCTGCCGCATTGAGGTTGTCGAACAACTTGACACCAAAAGCAATGTTGTCGTAAATCGACATGGGAAACGGCGTCGGCTTCTGGAAAACCATACCCACTTTGGAGCGAATCAACGCCACATCTTTTTTGGAAGTGAGCAGGTTCTCGCCGTCAAACATGACTTCACCTTCCGCACGCTGCTCCGGGTAGAGCTCGTACATGCGGTTAAAAATGCGCAGCAGGGTTGATTTGCCGCAGCCTGACGGACCAATAAATGCCGTGACTTTATTCTCAGGGATTTCCAGATTGATGCCCTTTAGAGCGCGAAATTTTCCGTAATAAAAGTCCAGGTTTTTGACCACTATTTTTGACTTTTCGGGTTGGGCAGCGATGGCGTCCATCTTTAACCTTGTCTTGTTGTGTGAATGGATGGCGATCAGCTTTTGTGTCAGGCTTTGTTGCGCGTCAGCACGCGCGCCAGAATGTTCAGACCGAGCACCGCCAGGGTGATCAGGAACACACCCGCCCATGCAAGTTGCTGCCAGTTCTCATAAGGGCTCATCGCAAACTTGAAGATGGTCACAGGCAAGCTGGCCATGGGCTGGCCCAAATCAGAGGTCCAGAACTGGTTGTTCAGGGCCGTGAACAGCAAAGGGGCAGTTTCACCAGCGATGCGCGCTACGGCCAGCAATATGCCGGTCACCACCCCAGAGCGAGCGGCCCTGAGCGTGATGCTGGTGATGACCTTCCACTTGGGCGCACCCAGCGCATAAGCCGCTTCGCGCAGACCCGGCGGAACCAGATGCAGCATGTTTTCAGTGGTGCGTATCACCACCGGAATTACAATCAATGCCAGCGCCAAGACCCCCGCCCATCCTGAAAAGGAATGAAAACGGGACACCACGACAGCGTAAACAAAAAGGCCAATCACGATTGACGGCGCTGACAGCAGAATATCGTTGACGAACCGTGTCACCGAGGCCAGCCAGCCCTTAATGTTGTACTCGGCTAGATAAATGCCGGCCATAATGCCAATCGGTGTACCCACAAAAGTGGCGAGCAGCACCATAAAAAAAGAGCCATAGAGCGCGTTTGCAAGGCCACCAACTTCGTTGGGCGGGGGCGTCATTTCGGTAAAGGTCGCGAGCGCAATACCGCCAATACCCAGGCGTATGGTTTCCCACAGGATCCAGAACAGCCAGAACAGCCCGAACGACATGGCCGCCAGCGACAAAATGAGTGCCACCTGGTTGACCCTTTTACGGCGCGCGAACTTGGCCAGGCGAGCATCATGCGTCACCGCGTTCATGACTTGCTCCCTTCATTTTTTTTCAATTGGGCCAGCAGCAGCTTGGAAAGCGACAACACCACAAAGGTGATGAAGAACAGTACCAGCCCCAGGTAGATCAGCGCCGCCTGGTGAAGACCTTCGCCCGCCTCGGCAAACTCATTGGCGAGGGCTGACGTGATGCTGTTGGCTGCCTGAAACAGGCTTGGGGAGAACTGGTTGAAATTTCCAATGACGAAAGTCACCGCCATGGTTTCGCCCAACGCACGCCCCAGCCCCAGCATGATGCCGCCCACCACACCGGCTTTGGTATAGGGCAACACTACCTTGTAAACGACCTCCCATGTGGTAGATCCGAGGCCGTAAGCCGACTCCTTCAGGAGCACCGGCGTGACCTCGAACACATCGCGAATCACGGAAGCTATAAACGGAATGATCATGATCGCGAGAATGATTCCCGCAGACAATATGCCGATGCCTACCGGCGGCCCCGCAAACAGGGCGCCGAGGTACGGCACATTGCCAAAAAGACTCTGCATAGGCTGCTGTACATAGGTCGCGAGAACCGGGCCAAACACCAGCAGACCCCACATGCCGTAAACGATGGAAGGCACAGCGGCCAGCAGTTCGATGGCTATGCCCAGTGGCCTTTTGAGCCAGGCCGGAGACAATTCAGTTAAAAACAGCGCAATGCCAAAGCTGACTGGCACCGCGATCAGCAAAGCGATCAATGACGTGGCTAGCGTGCCATAAATCATGACCAGCCCACCGTACTCGTCCTTGACCGGATCCCATACGCTGTTGGTCAGAAAACCCAGACCGTACTTGCTGATGGCAGGCCACGCCCCAATGAAGAGTGATGTCAAAATGCCTATCAACAAACCCAGCGTCAACAGCGCCGCCCCAAGTGCAGCCCAGCCAAAAAGCCGGTCTGCAAAAGGGCTTCTGCGTACAAAATTTACAGGAGGGGGATTCTTCATGTCGCGTCCGGTCACTTTCGTCGGGTCATCAAAAGCTGCCCGGCCAGCCGGAAGTGTAGTGGACACATGAGAAACCCCTATCCTACGTCGCTGCAGAAGAAAGACTGCTTATTTGTAAGCGACAGCTTTACCAGACGCGTCCTTAATCTCGCCCCAGGCTTTCTCGATCACAGTTTTCACGGAAGCAGGCATTGGCACATAGTCCAGTTCGTTGGCAATCTTGTCGCCGTTCTTGAAGCCCCACTCAAAGAATTTCAAGACTGATGCCGCATTGGCTGGCTTATCCTGAACCTTGTGCATCAGAACAAAGGTGGAACCAGTGATGGGCCACGAATCCTTGCCAGGCTGCTCGGTCAGAATCTGGAAGAAGCTCTTGGCCCAATCGGCGCTTGCTGAAGCGGCCTTGAATGCCACGTCGTTGGGGGTCACGAAGTTGCCATCCAGATTCTTCATCAGGGCGTAGGTCATCTTGTTCTGTTTGACGTAGGCATACTCAAGGTAACCAATGGAATTGGGCAGACGGCCAACAAATGCGGCCACGCCTTCGTTACCCTTGCCGCCAGCGCCCAAAGGCCAGTTGACGGCCGTACCCTCGCCCACCTTGGATTTCCACTCAGGGCTGACCTTGCTCAGGTAGTTGGTGAAAATAAACGTAGTGCCCGAACCATCGGCACGGCGAACCGGTGCAATGGCTGCATCGGGCAGGGCCAGTGTCGGATTCAGGGCCTTGATGGCGGGGTCGCTCCACTTGGTGATTTTGCCGAGATAAATATCACCCAGGACAGGGCCGGTCAGCTTGAGTTGGCCCGGTGCAATTCCCTTGATATTCACCACAGGAATGACGCCACCGATCACAACCGGGAACTGCATGAGACCTTTCTTGGTAAGTTCCTCATCTGTCAGAGGCATGTCTGATGCACCAAAGTCCACCGTTTTGGCTTCGATCTGCTTGATGCCAGCGCCCGAACCCACCGACTGGTAGTTGATTTTTACACCTGTGGCCTTGTTGTAGTCCGACGCCCATTTTGAAACAATGGGAGCCACAAAAGACGAACCGGCACCTGTCACATCCTGGGCAGCCGACAACGTGGCAAACGACATGACGGCTACGCCCATCACAGCAGTCATCGAAGCTTTGAAACTCAATTTCATAAAATCACCTCTTGGGTTGGTAGGAAACAAGCACTCAATGTAATGTCCTTGTGTGACAAAAATATGACAGATCGCTCCGGGCCTGCTAATGGCTTCCATTGGCGTTTTGTGTCATAAAAAGTTCATATTTCCGTCACTAAATTGACATTGACCTCTCCTATTCTTCGCACTGTATTAATCAGGAGAATCGACATCATGTTCAACCGCCGTATTTTATTCGTCGTCGCAGCAGTTGCCGCCCTCGCCGGCTGCGCCACCCGCTCAAACCCAGTGTCGGTGGCAGACACCATCGCCGCCACGCCGCAACTGAGTATGCTCAACAGTCTGCTCACCAAAGCAGGGCTCACCGACACGCTCAAAGGGACGGGGCCCTTTACTGTCTTTGCGCCTACCAACGAAGCCTTCGCAAAAGTTCCCGCAAAAACCATGGGCGAACTTGCCAAAGACCCGGCCAAACTCAAGGCTGTCCTGACTTACCACCTTATTCCAGGCAAAGTCATGGCTGTTGACGTCAAAAATGGCAACAGCAAAACCGTCAACGGCGCCAGTGTGGCTCTCTCCAAAGCAGGCGACTTCGTCATCATTGAGGAAGCCATGGTTCAAACGGCCGATATTTCCGCGACCAATGGCGTCGTGCATATCATAGACAGCGTTCCGATTCCTCCAGCGAAGCACTAGCAACGCCAAGCTCAAAGCCTCGCATCCCGTGTCTTTCAGGCCAACGCCCCGTCTTAGCGGACGCTGGTCGCTACTAATTCCACAGTACTTTACATCGAACGGCGGGCACGGCACCGCTTGGGAATCAGCCATGCATTTACAAAAGCCAGTCTGCAGTCGTCGCCAGCTGCTGCAGCGTGTCAGCCTGCTGACGGCAGGCGCTGCCGCACCGGGCTGGGCGCAGCCTGGCAAATCGGCCGCATCGTCACGCAGCGTCGTCGTTGCGCAGGTTGTTGACTTCTCGCAGGCACAGCAGGACGTGTCCAAGGATTTTCTGATCGGGTCACGCGCCGCCTGGCAGGACATCAACTCACGCGGAGGTATTCGCGGCAGGCAGGTGCAGCATCTTGCGGTTGAAACGGACGGCACGCCGGCCAGTCTGCGCACGGCGCTGGACTCGGTCAAGGACAACCCTTCGTGCATGGTCCTGTCCGGCAGTGTCGGCGACCAGATCGCCAGCCAGATCCTGGCCCTTTCGCTTCAGGGTGGTCTGAACATCGCTCACGCAGCACCCTGGCTGCAAAACGCCAGCCTCGAAATCGACGACAGGACATTTCCCATCTTCGCAGCACGACAGGAGCAGATTGCTTTCGCATTGAAAACCCTGTCGGTCATGGGCTTGAAGGAGTTGGGTGCGATTTACGGAACAGCGCAGGACCACACCTCCTACCATGTCGAGCTTGAACGCATTGCTGCTGGCATGCAGCTAAGACTGCAGTCATTCCAGGGAACGGGTGACTTGCGCCTGCTGAGCCAAAGGCTGACGCCAACTACCCCCGCTGTGCTGCTGTTTGTGGGTGGCACGCCGGAGCTTGCCGCGTTCACGCAAGGCCTGGGAAAACAGGCGCGTCAGCGCTACATCGTGGCCCTCGCCGACGTCAACCTTCAGACCCTGCTGCAGATGGGCGCTTCGCGCAACATGCCGGTGATCGCGACCCAGCCGGTGCCGCTGGTCAACGCCAGCTTGCCGATCGTCAGGGCCTACCGTGAAACGCTCTCACGCCTGTTTGACGAGCCTCCCACCCCGCTAAGCCTGGCCGGCTTCATTGCCGCCCGGTACACCTATGAAGTACTCAATGACGTCGAAGGCCCGCTGACACGCCAGAGCGCCCTGGCAGCCTTTCAGCGGCGAGCCAGCCTGGATATTGGTGGTTTTCGTGTCAGTTTTAACGCCCAGCGCAGAAGCAGCACCTATGTCACGCAAAGCATGATGTCGGTCGATGGCCGGCTGATTGGTTAGGGTCTGGCATGCTGATGCGGGTTTCGCGTGAATGCTATGCTGACCTTGTCAAACCAAAGCCAGCCATGCAAAACGGAACCCGCCTCGCCGCTGTGGACCTCGGATCCAACAGCTTTCGCCTCGAAATAGGCCGCCTCGACCACGGACAGATCCACCGGACCGAATACCTCAAGGAAACGGTCCGCCAGGGTAACGGACTCGATGCCGACCGCAACCTGACTCTAGAGGCGATGCAGCGCGGCTGGGACTGTCTGGCCCGCTTCGGCGAGCGGCTGGCGGGCTTTAAAAGAACGCAGGTCAGGGCGGTTGCCACCCAGACACTGCGCGAAGCCCGCAATCGCGAAGAATTTCTGGCGAACGCCCACAAAATCCTGGGATTTTCCATTGATGTCATTTCAGGCCAAGAAGAAGCCCGCCTGATTTACCAGGGCGTGGCCCACATGCTGCCGCAGTCGGAAGAACGGCGGCTGGTAGTGGATATCGGCGGTCGCTCCACCGAAATGATCGTAGGCAAAGGCCTTGAAGCGCGCACCATGGAGTCCTACCGCGTCGGCAGTGTGGCCTGGTCGATGAAGTACTTCTCCGACGGACAGTTCAGCCCACGCGCGTTCGAGATGGCTGAAATTGCCGCCAAAGCAGTCCTTGATGAAGCCGTCAACGCCTACCATTCAGGCACCTGGGATATAGCCTATGGCTCTTCCGGCACCATCGGGGCCGTCAGCGATGTTCTGGCTGCCGCCGGCTGGTCACCCGGTGTTGTCACGCGTGAAGGCCTGGACTGGCTACTCGAGCGCCTGCTCAAAGCGCAAAGCGCCGACCGCCTGAAGCTCGATGGCATCAAGGATGACCGGCGCGCAGTCATTGGCGGCGGTGTCAGTGTGCTCAGGGCCGTGTTTGATCTGCTGGGTATTGAGCAGATGGAAGCGGCGCAAGGCGCCCTGCGCCACGGCGTGCTCTACGACCTGCTGGACCGCGAGCAGGATTTGACCGATTTGCGCTCTACGTCTGTGCAGCGACTGGCCAGTAAATTCAATGCGGATGCCGTGCAGGCCCAGCGGGTCAGTAGAGTCTCGATGCACCTGTTCCAGATGGCTTGCACGGGCGTGCCCCGTGCTGAACCGGAGCGCTACCAGCGCAAACTGGAGTGGGCCGCGCAACTCCATGAGATTGGCAGCCAGATTTCACACAGCGACTACCACAAGCATGGCGCCTACATTCTGGACAATGCCGACGCGCCCGGCTTCGCCCTGCCCGAATTGCACCGCCTGGGCCTGCTGGTACTGGGCCATCGCGGCAAATTGCGCAAGCTGGAGGCCGACTTCGAGGATCGGGTATTTGTCCAGCAGTTGCTCTGCCTGCGCTTGGCGGTCATTTTGTGTCATGCCCGGCGTGACCCTGACCTCAAGGACCTACGGCTTGAATCCGTTGCCGAGCCCGGGCGGCTCTTCGTGCTGAACTGCAGGCCCGGCTGGGCCGAGGCCTTTCCTCAATCGGCGTATTTGCTGCAGGAAGAAGTGCTGGCCTGGCAAAAAACACCGTGGACACTGATCGTTTCCGGGTTGTAAATTCGCAGGGTTGCCCTTTTTTTTAAACGGTATAAACTATATAAACGGTTTATTCGTACCATTTATTTCAAAGGAAATCTTCATGACAACCATAAAAATGGTACCTGTACCGGCTGCGCCCGAGACGCCGGCAAAACAAAAAGCAACCCCGTCAGCGCCGGCAAAATTGCCCTTCAGCAAAGTTCCCAACGGCAAAGCTGCTGTCAAAAAATCCTCTGTAAAAAAAGCCGCTCCCAAAAAGGCCACCGCCAAGGCGCCTCTTTCCAAAGCCTTTGCCCCGGCAAAGCTTGAAAAAGCCGTCAAAGCCAAAAAGCCCAAACTGGTCCGTGACAGCTTTACCATTCCAAAAGCCGAATACGTGGCGCTCGACGAGCTCAAACAGCGCGCAGCCAAACTGACCCGCCCTGCCAAAAAAAGCGAGCTGCTGCGCGCCGGCATCAAAATCCTGGTCGCTCTGTCCGACGCGGCATTCCTGACGGCCCTGGAGCAGGTTCCCACCATCAAGACAGGCCGGCCTACTCTCAAAAAGTAAGCGCCGCAGAGGTCTGCTCAAAGCATCTCAGGCGACTGCACGGTCACCACGACGGTCTGGCTATGGCCGTCACGGTCACGGCTGCGAAGCCACCAGAGGGCGCCCTTTTTGACGGGGCAATCGCTTTCCTGCAAACCGAGCAGTTGCGCAATGGTCTGCCCCAGCGTGGGTTGATGCCCCACCACCAGAATCGGCGATTTACTCAGGGGCCATTGCACCAGCTCCAGTAACTGCGCGGCCGTTGCACCGGGTGCAAGCTCAGTACGGATCTTGTACTTGCGCCCAAGCGCCAGAGCCGTCTGCTCGCAGCGCCGCGCCGGGCTCACCACAATGCGCGCACCTTCGGGCAACTGCCGGTCCAGCCAGCTGGCCATGCGGAAGGCCTGTTTTTCTCCGCGTGGCGTGAGTGCACGCTCTAGATCACGGCTTCCCAGCGGATCACCTTCGGGCCAGTCTTCTGCCTCTGCATGACGCCACAAGATCAGGTCCATGTGTTATTTTCCCCAGTGGTTGGGTGACGACGAGTAGCGCGCCATCAGGGCCGCCTGTGCGCCGTGGCGCTGCGCCGGGTCTGGCGGATTCACGCGCGCATACGTGCCGTCCGGCTGCAAGTCCCAGGCATCGCAGTCATCGTGCAGGTAGGCGACCAGGCATTCATCAATGATGCGCTGGCGAATGACAGGATCGGTCACTGGCCAGGCCAGCTCCACCCGGCGCAGCATGTTGCGGTTCATCCAGTCGGCGCTTGAGAGATACAGCGTTTCTTCCTCAGCGCAGCGGAAATAAAACACACGCGAATGCTCAAGAAAACGGCCAATCACCGAACGTACGCGGATGTTGTCCGTCACGCCGGGCACTTGGGCCGGCAGCATGCAGGCGCCGCGCACAATCAAATCAATTTTCACACCGCGCTGCCCCGCCCTGACCAGGGCCAGCATCAGGTCTTGGTCGGTCAGCGCATTCATCTTGACCACAATGCGTGTGTCTTTGCCCTGCAGGGCAGCTTCACCCAGCGCATCTATTTTTTCCACCAGTTTGCGTTGCAGCTGAAACGGCGCCAGCAGCAGGTGATGCAACTTGGGCAAGCGGCTTTGACTGGCCAGATGCACAAATACATTGTCAATGTCCGAAGTCAACAGAGGATCGGCCGTCAGGTAGCTCACGTCGGTGTACAGGCGGGCCGTACCCTGGTTGTAATTGCCGGTAGACAGGTGGCCGTAGCGGATGAGGTTCCGCCCCTCGCGCCGGGTCACCAGCAGCATTTTGGCGTGGGTCTTCAGACCCACCACGCCGTAAACCACTTGTGCGCCAATCGACTCCAGCATTTCTGCCCAGTTGATATTGGCTTCCTCATCGAAACGCGCCTTGAGCTCCACCACCACGGTGACTTCCTTGCCCTGGCGAACAGCCTCCCGCAGCAACACCATCATTTCCGAATCCGCACCCGTACGGTATATGGTTTGCTTGATCGCCAGTACCTGGGGATCGTCGACCGCCTCGCGTAGAAAGTCCAGGACGCCGTCGAAGCTCTCAAACGGCTGGTGAATGGACACATCGCCCTGCTTGAGCCGCTCAAAAAAAGATTGCCCGGGCTGCAGCTGCGTGGGGTAGCAGGCGTTGTAGCGGGGAAAAAGAAGCTTGGGATCATTGACCAAGTCCACCAGCTGGGTCAACCGCACGAGGTTGACTGGGCCTGGCACCCGGTACAGGGCGAGCGCCGGCAAGTTGAATTGTTTGAGCAAAAAGTCCGACAAGTATTGCGAGCAGCCGGCCGACACTTCCAGCCGAACGGCCTGGCCGTAGTTGCGCTGCTCCAGACCCTGGCGCAAAGCTGTTCGCAGATTTTTCACGTCGTCTTCATCCAACGCCAGATCGGAGTGCCGGGTGACGCGGAACTGGGAAAACTGCCCCACTTCCCGGCCTGCAAAAAGCTCCGCCAGATGGGCCCGAATGATGCTGGACAGCGAAACAAACAGCATGCCCTTTCTATCTCTGCTGCCCTTGCTGCGGCTCGGCATGTGAATCAGGCGCGGCACTACCCGCGGGACCTTGACGATGGCAATTTCGTTCTGACGTCCGAAGGCATCATGCCCACCGAGCCGGACAATGAAATTCAGCGACTTGTTGGCCACCTGTGGAAACGGATGAGAGGGATCCAGGCCAACCGGAATCAGCAAGGGCCGCACCTCCCTTTCGAAATAGGCTTTGACCCAGCGCCGCTGAGCCACGTCGCGTTCCCCGTGCGAGACGATACGAATGCCGTGCTGTTCAAAGGCAGGTAGCAGACAGTCGTTGTAAAGCGAATACTGGTTTGCCACGATGTCGTGTGCGGCCGCCGAAAGCGCCTTGAAAGATTGGACCGTGTACAGGCCCTTTTGCTCGTTGCTTTGGGTGGCCGTCAGGTGGGGTGCCGTACGGACCTCAAAAAATTCGTCCAGATTGGACGACACGATACACAGAAATCTCAGGCGCTCCAGCAGCGGCACATCCGGGCGCTTTACCCAGTCCAGTACCCGCTCATTGAAGGAGAGAATGCTGAGGTCGCGGTCCAATAACTGGACGGGTGGCGCAGCAGAGGCCACCGGGATGGGTGAAGTGGGCATCAACAAGAAAATTTTTTGTCATCAAAGGTAAGCCTGAGTGTTTACTGATTTGATGACAAAGGTGTGACAGTACTTTTGACGGATGTTGCACCGGCATTGACGGGCTTGCAAGCGGTAATTTTCTGGGCAGCAACCAGGTTACTTTCAAACAGCTGCGCGGCCTGCGCCCAACTGAAGTCCAAGGCACGCGCACGCGGCTCATGACGCGGCACAGCCAGCGCGCTGTAACAAGCCTGCTGCAAATCGGCGTCCATGACACCCCCGTGACAACTTCCGTCAGGTTTTCCCAGCACTTCCAGTGGGCCATCCACCGGGAAGGCGGCCACCGGCGTGCCGGTGGCCATGGCTTCCAGCATCACCAAACCAAAGGTTTCCGACTTGCTCGGGAATACAAACACATCGGCCGCGGCGTACACCTTTGCCAGCTCTCCTCTAGCCAACACGCCCATCCAGCGTACCTGCGGATAGCGTTCCCTGAGCGACGGCTCCAGCGGCCCCACCCCGCAAACGACTTTGCTACCGGGAATGTCCAGCCGCAAAAAAGTCTCTATGTTTTTTTCGTACGACACCCGCCCCACAAACAGCGAGACCGGTCGCACCAGCGTACCCATGGGCGGGTACAGGAGAGGTTGGGGCTGGAAGGCAAACAGCTCCGTATCCACACCGTGCGTCCAGCTGCGCAGGTTGCGAAACCCCCGCTGCTCAAGCATGAACAGCACGCCGTTGGTTGGAACCATCACGCCGGAAGAAGGCTTGTGAAAGTAACGAAACAGCGCATAGCCCCACGACAAGGGAATTTTGAGGGCGGCATGGAGGATTTCAGGAAACTTGGTGTGAAAGGCCGTCGTGAAACTCAAACCGCGTTTAAGGCAGTAGCTGCGTGCAGCCCAGCCCAGCGGACCTTCTGTGGCGATATGGAGGGCTTCTGGCTGAAAAACGTCCAGTTTGACGGCCAGGCGGCGCTTGGGGCGGACTGCCAGGTCAATCCCGGCATAGCCCGGGCAAGGCCGGGTAGTGAACAGGCCGGGATGAATCACTTCAACCTGATGCCCCAGTTCCTCAAGCTCACGCACCAGTTCTACCAGGGTGGTGACAACGCCGTTAACCTGAGGCTGCCAGGCGTCGGTAATCAGCGCGATCTTCATGCAGTCACCGCCACATCAGCCTGGCCACGACGCTGGGTTTCATGGGCTGGAGCCCAATGCAACAGCTCCAGCGTGCCGTCGAAGTTCTCGACCAGCGCGGTGCGGCTCTCAACCCAGTCGCCGTCATTGCAGTACAACACGCCGTTGATGTCGCGCATTTCGGCGCGGTGAATGTGGCCGCAAACCACGCCCTGATGGCCACGACGGCGCGCTTCGTTGGCCACCGCCACTTCAAAGTCGGTGACATAGTTAAGCGCGCTCTTGACCTTTTGCTTCAGGTAAGCCGACAGCGACCAGTAGGGCAAGCCCATGCGGGCGCGCAGGCGGTTGAGATGCCGGTTGAGTTTGAGTGTGAATTCATAGAGGTTGTCGCCCACATAGGCGAGCCATTTGGCGCATTGCACCACCGCATCGAAATAGTCGCCGTGAATGATCCACAACTGGCGGCCGTCAGCGGTGATGTGGACAGCTTCGTCAATCACTTCGATGCCGCCAAACTGGTGGCCCATAAATTCACGCGCAAACTCATCATGGTTGCCAGGAACGAAAATGATGCGACAGCCTTTGCGAGCGCGCCGCAGCAGCTTTTGCACCACGTCATTATGGGACTGCGGCCAGTACCACCTGCGGCGCAGCTGCCAGCCATCAACGATGTCACCCACCAGGTACAGGTTGTCGCTGGGATGGGCTTTCAAGAAGTCCAGCAGGGCAAGCGCCTGGCAGCCGGGGGTACCCAGGTGCAGGTCGGAAATGAAAATTGTGCGGTAGCGCTTGCGCAGGAAGTCCGCGTCGTCGTCCTGGCCCGGTACGAACCCATCACCAACTGATGCGAGCGCTCCCAAAGCGTCAAAGATGTTTCTCATCACGCCTCCATTGGATTACCGGAAAAATGCTTCAAATAACGCGGTGGCAAATCAGCGATGCGCATCATCATGGGCAAGTCGGCCGAGTTGAAGTCCGGATCCCAGGCAGGCGCACCCAGCACCTTGGCGCCCAGCCGCAGGTACCCCTTGATCAACGTGGGCGGCTCCACATCCAGCGAATCGTCAAGCTGCTCAACCGGCAAGGCGAGGCGCGGCGTCACCTGGTACTCGATGGCGGCCAGATGCGTTTGCCTGACCTGGCGCCAGATGCTGGCTGCTGCATGCCCGCTGGACACGCCGTTGTGCTGCATCGGAATGCTGGCGCAACCAATCATGGTGTCGAGTTGGTTGCGCGACATGAACTCGGCCAGCGCGCCCCATAGCGCCAGAATCACGCCGCCATGCCGGTGGTCTGCGTGCACGCAACTGCGGCCCAGCTCCACCATGCGCTCACGCAGGCTGCGCAGCCGTGTCAGGTCGAACTCGATGTCACTGTAGGTGCTGCCCACGCGCTTGGCCTGCGTCGGCGTCAGTACCCGGTAAGTGCCGATCACCTCCCGACTCTCCGCGTCACGCACCAGCAGGTGTTCACAGTAGTCGTCAAACAGATCGACGTCATGGCCGGGCAAGGTTTTCGACAGCGTTGCGCCCATCTCCAGCGCAAACACCTGGTACCTCAGCCGCTGCGCCTGCCGGACCTCGTCCTGGTGCCGGGCCCAGCTGACCGAGATTTTCCCCACTGCAGGCCTTTGAACAGGAGCTTGACTGACCGCATGACGGCTTTGATGAAGTGACCCCCGTGGCATTGCGACGGGCGACAATGCAAAAGTGGGATTGGGCAGTTCTTTCATGGCTAACTCCTTGTTTGCTGGGTGTCTGAAAACACTAAAACCACTCACACCGATGCGCTGAAAAAAGCCCCGTCGAAGGGGCTAAATGGAGCTTTGACGATCAATCACCCGCGACCTGCGAAACCGCTTTCTCGCATCGGCCGGCTGCAGTGGCCGATGCCGGGCGACCACCCGACAGCCCATCCAGCCACGGTCGGGTGCCCGCCTTGAACCGCAAGCCACCCGGGCCACTGGCCATGGCCTGCGCCGTACAGCGCAGAATGCGCAGGCGCTGCTTGTCGAGGTCGTGAATGGCCGCGCTGGGGCCTTGGCTGACGCCTGTTCCCCGCTTACCCTGCTCACCGGCTTTGCTCAAATTCATTCCCATCGCGTGATCCATCGTGCAAGTCATGCGGCGATTCTGAAAGCTGGGGGTGACGCGCTCATGTCAGTTCAATGGCACTTGTGTGACAGCGCGGGTCGGCTGTGGGTTGTGCCGAGCGTCTGGTCAAACTGCGCTGGAAGATAGCCAGGGGGACTGAGCCGGTGAGCAGCATTGCCACCAGCGACGCCAGCGACGCCAGC
The DNA here is from genome assembly GCA_002381615.1 of Polaromonas sp. UBA4122. Classification (GTDB taxonomy): domain Bacteria; phylum Pseudomonadota; class Gammaproteobacteria; order Burkholderiales; family Burkholderiaceae_C; genus Polaromonas. The sequence continues at coordinate 32,093 of DFWY01000053.1, forward strand.
GCTATTAAATCAGGAGCTGCTTGTGCCCGTAGATAGGGCGCTATGGCAATAAATGATTAAAAAAATATACAGCCCGCTGGTTCAGCCGCATGGCCAGCGGCAAGCGGGCCACTTCTTCGCTGGCCAGGCGGCCTCGGGTGGTGCAAAAAGCGCCGGATCGATATTGGGAAGATTCACTGCAAGGCTTGCGAACTGGCACGGTCGCCGCATGCGTTTTTTGCTGATAATTTAATGATAAAATCGGCCTATAGCCCTTACAGCATGGGCGTAAGCAGCTATTTATTTGATAGTAAAAAGGATGGCGCGGCATCCCCTCCGCCCCCCAGAGGCCGTCCAACCCTCAATCCAGCCATTTGTGAAAAAACTGCGCCACGCCCATGGCGGGGTCCAGCTGGTAGCCGGCAAAACCCACGCGCTCATAGAGCTTGATCGCGCTGGCGTTGCCCTGCAACACCTCAAGCGTCAGCTTGCAGGCGCCGCGCTCGCGCGCAATCTCATCCACCAGCGCCAGCATCTGCTCGCCGACCCGCTGGCCGCGGTGGCTGGGCAGCACGGCCACGTCATGAACGTTGACCAGCGGTCGGCAGGCAAAGGTGGAAAAGCCTTCGATGCAATTGACCAGGCCCACGGGCTGGGCGCCGTCAAACGCGAGTACGCTGAAAGCCTGCGGATGGGCGGCCAGCTCTTTGACGAGGTGACTTTTTGCATAGTCACTGAGCGACTCGCCGCCGCCGGCCGGGTCCTGCGCATAAGCGTCCAGCAGCAGGACCAGCGCGCTGGCATGCATGGGATTGTAGTAGTCGGCCCTGCAAATGAGAAGCTGGGGAGTGCGGGGGTTGGCCGAAGCAAATTCAGTCACACGAGGTTCTCTCAATGAAAAAATGATGGCGTGATTTTAAAGACGGCGGCGTCCTGGAGCCGATAGAGGCGTTTCGCGTTCTCACCCATGATGGCGGCCTGCTCTTGCGGGCTCAGGTGGGCCAGCAACTGCTGCGTTTCGCCCCACCACTGCGCATAGCTGCCTGAGAGTTCCAGCACCGGCCAGTCACTGCCCCACACCACCCGTGCTGCCCCAAAGCACGCTAACACATGGTCACCCCATCGCCGCACGACGCCGGGCCCGGGTGTGCGGCCGGCCTCGGTCACCAGGCCGGAGAGCTTGCACATCGCTCCGGTTTCTGAGGCCAGCTGCGCGATACCGTCGGCCCATGGCTGCCACTCCCACGCGGCAATGTCGGGTTTGGCCGCATGGTCACGTCGCCTGCAGCCAGCTCGACCGGTGTGGCCCAAGCCACACCGCCGTCTTTGCAAACGCCTGGGCTATCTCGGGCCGCACGTCAAACGCGGGCACGTTGTAGACCGCACGGAGCAATGATCGAGCCATGCCGTTGCCCATGGCGCCCAGGCCGATCAATCCGACATTCGTGTTCACGGTGTGCCCACGAAGCTTCCGTGCCTGACGTTAATACAACTGCTGATCATATGGTTTTGACGGCACATGCCCAGGCCCAATTCAGGCCCAGTCCAGCAACTTCGGCGACCAGAAAAAACTTGCTAAAGTGGCGACATTGAAGGTTTTACATTCATTTACTGGAGCCCCCATGGTTCACTCGCTTCCAAAACACGTTCGGCGCCTGCTGACCACCCTGGTTGCCCTTGGTGCCTTATCGCTGGCTGGGCTCGCTCAAGCGCAGAGCGGCACCGTCAAGCTGCTGGTAGGTTTTCCTCCCGGCGGCGGCACCGACGCGATTGCCCGCACGCTGGCAGACAAGCTCAAAGACCAGTTGGGCATGCCCGTCATTGTGGAAAACAAAGCTGGCGCTGGTGGCCAGATTGCGGCCCAGACGCTCAAGGCCGCACCAGCGGATGGCCTCACGCTGTTTTTGTCGCACGACCACACCATATCGATTCTCCCGCTGGTGATGAAGAACCCGGGGTTTGATCCGGCGCGTGACTTTGTGGCCGTGGGCGGCTTTGCCACCTTCGTCAATGCGCTGGCCGTGTCGGGTGGGACACCCGCCAAGTCAATGAACGAATATGTAGCTTGGGTGCGCAACCAAGGCGCGGGCAAGGGCACAGTGGGCGTGCCTGCGCCGGCCTCGGTGCCCGAGTTCCTGGTCCAGGTGATCGGCCAGAAATTCAAGCTGGACTTGCAGTCGGCCCCGTACCGCGGCAGCGCGCCCATGATGGGCGACATGCTGGGTAACCAAATCAATGCCGGGGTGGGTTCCATTCCCGATTTCATCGAAAACCACAAAGCGGGCAAGATCCGCGTGCTTGCCGTGCTGGGCGGTGCGCGCCAAGCCATCCTGCCCGAGGTGCCCACTTTTGCCGAGCTGGGACTGGCGGGATTTGAAGATGTGCCCTATTACGGTATTTTTGCACCGGCCGGCACACCGCAAGTCGCCATTGACCGTTTCTCGGCCGCCCTGGCCAAGGTCGTAGCCATGCCCGATGTGCGCGACCGCCTCACCGCCATGGGCCTGACCGTGGGCTACATGACACCAAAGCAGCTCGCCAGCCGCGAGCAAGCCTACAGCCAGACGTGGGCACGCATCATCAAGGCCAGCGGCTTCCAGCCCCAGTAAACTTGAGAACAGCAGCTATCCCGGCGTGACGAGCGCCGGAGACAGATTCCCGGTTTCAAGCAATAAATAGAGCTCTAGCGCAAGCAGTACGGGCCTGACAAGCTATCAAAAAACTAGCAATTTCCGTCATCTCCTGTCAGCCAAGGCGGCCATCGGCCCAGGTCTGACCAAGGCTAAAAAGGGCGGGGTCGGCTTTACCGCACATTTACGCGCCTGTTCTGAGCAGCATATCTGAGGGTAAAGGGTTGCAGTGATAATTATTGCTAGCCGGCTAAAAGATGCGCACCGGCATCCTGCCAACCCTGCAGATGACAGAACCCATCCAGTACAGAAAATGCCGCGACAAACCCCTTGGCGGCGATCAACAAGGACAGGTGATGGATCCAGAATTCGAGGCGCTGCACAGCGGCGCTGACTCAAGCCCCCGTAAACGTTTTGGTCGCCGCGCATCGATCATTGGCAGCATTGTTGCGGTTCTTGCGCTGGTCGGCACCGGCTGGCTGGCGTGGCACCTGACCCATCCTTTACCCGAAGCGGGCAGCACGGCCGCCGGGCCGGGCAGCCCTGGTGGCGCGGCCGGCAGGCGCAGTCCACCGCCCTCCACGGTAGGCGTCGCCATGGCGGAGCGGGCCAGCATTCCAATTATTCTGGAAGCCCTCGGTACCGTCACGCCGCAGGCCACCGTGAAGGTGCGCCCCCAAGTGTCCGGCGTGATGGAAAAAGTGCTGTTCAAGGAAGGTCAAATGGTGCGTTCCGGTGACCTGCTGGCCACCATTGACCCCCGCCAGTTTGAATTGGCGCAGATGCAGGCAACGGGGCAGCGCCAGCGCGATGAAGCGCAACTGGACAGCGCCAAAGTGACCTTGCAGCGCTACAAAACCCTGCTCGAGCAGGACTCGATTGCCCGTCAGGACGTCGACTCTCAGGCGGCACTCGTCAAACAGCTGGAAGGCACGGTGGTGATTGATAAGGCAGCGGAAGGCACAGCCCGCCTGAATTTGGGCTACACACGCATCGTGGCACCTGTCAGCGGCCGCATCGGTTTGCGTACCGTGGACGTCGGCAATGTGGTGAGCAGTAGCGACGCCAACGGCGTAGCCCTGATCACGCAGGTCACGCCGATTGATGTGGTATTTGCCGTTCCGCAAGACCAGGCGGGCGAGTTGCAGCAGGTCGTCAGCACAGGCGCAACAATGAAGGTCACCGCGCTCGATAAAAATCGCTCCAGCACGCTGGACACCGGCGTGTTTGCCTCGCTGGACAATCAGGTCGATACACAGACGGGCACGATCAAGGCCAAAGCGCGCTTTGCAAACAGCAAGCTGACGCTTTTTCCGAGCCAGTTTGTCAATGTGCAGCTGTTGGTCAAAACCATTGACAACGCCGTCATGGTACCGGTGACGGCCCTGCACCATGGACCCGCCGGTGACTATGTCTATGTGGTCAATAGCGCCGAGCGCACCGTCAGCCTGCGGCCTGTGCAGGGGGGCCAGGCGACGGTTGAAAAAATCGTGATCACCTCTGGCCTGCAGGCGGGCGAGCGCGTCATCACCGAAGGCGCGGACCGGCTCAAGGACGGCGCGCGGGTGGTGCTGCCGGGCGACGCGCCTAAAGGCGCAGGTGTAGGTGCTAAGCGCCAAGGCCAGAGCGCTGGAGCCGACGCGCCCGCAGCGCAAGCCTCCAGTCCACAGCGCCGTCGCCGTGCCTCACAAGCCGAGGGGTCATGAGCCAGCCGCTTGAGTCAAACCCCTCTGAGCAGGGCCATGCCATGAGTCCCTCCCGTCCCTTCATCCTCCGGCCGGTGGCGACCTCTCTGCTGATGGTGGCCATTGTGCTGGCAGGTCTGGTCGGTTTCAAGTTTTTGCCGCTGTCGGCCTTGCCGCAGGTGGACTACCCGACGATTCAGGTCCAGACCCTCTACCCCGGTGCCAGCCCCGAGGTGATGGCGCAAACCGTGACGGCACCGCTGGAGCGCCAGTTCGGCCAAATGGCCGGGCTGCAGCGCATGAGTTCCACCAGCGCAGCCGGGGTATCCATCGTCACGCTGCAGTTTGGCCTGGGGCTCACGCTGGATGTTGCCGAGCAAGAGGTGCAGGCCGCCATCAACGCCGGAGGCTCGCTGCTGCCGGCCGACCTGCCTGCTCCGCCAGTGTATGCCAAGGTCAACCCGGCCGATGCACCCGTGCTGACGCTGGCCATCACCTCCGACACCCTGCCACTGACGGAGGTGCAGAACCTCGTCAACACACGGCTGGCCCTGAAAATCAGCCAGGTCAGCGGCGTCGGCCTGGTGTCGCTCAGCGGCGGCCAGCGCCCTGCCGTGCGCATCCAGGCGAACACCCGGGCGCTGGCCTCTTATGGGCTGGCGCTTGATTCGCTACGCACCGCGATTGCGGCCGCCAATGCCAATGGTGCCAAGGGCAACATTGACGGCCCGACCCGCGCCTACTCCATCAATTCCAACGACCAGTTGCTGGCGGCCGCCGACTACAAAAACCTGATCATTGCCTACCGCAACGGCGCAGCGGTGCGCGTCTCGGATGTTGCTAACGTAGTTGACAGCGCCGAAAACATCAAGCTGAGTGCCTGGTCTGGCTTGAAGCCCGCCATCATCCTCAATGTGCAGCGCCAGCCCGGTGCCAATGTAATTGCTACGGTCGACGCCATCAAGGCGCGCCTGCCCGAGCTGCAGTCCGGCCTGCCCACTGCTCTCAAGGTGGAGGTACTGAGTGACCGCACCACCGGCATACGTGCCTCGGTGATGCACGTCGAGATGGAGCTGGTGCTGGCCGTGCTGCTGGTGGTATTGGTGATCTTTGCGTTTTTGCACAGCCTGCGCGCCACCGTGATTGCCAGCCTGGCCGTACCGATTTCCCTTATCGGAACCTGCGGCGCGATGTACCTGCTGGGTTACAGCCTGAACAACCTCAGCCTGATGGCGCTGACGATTGCCACCGGCTTCGTGGTCGACGACGCCATCGTGATGATCGAGAACATCTCGCGCTACATCGAGGAAGGCGAGGAGCCCATGCTAGCGGCGCTCAAGGGCGCCAAGCAGATCGGGTTCACCATCATTTCCCTGACCATCTCGCTGATTGCCGTGCTGATTCCGCTGCTCTTCATGGGCGATGTGGTGGGCCGCCTGTTCCGCGAATTTGCCATCACGCTGGCCATCACCATCCTGATCTCGGCAGTGGTGTCTCTCACGCTGGTTCCCATGATGTCGGCGCGCTGGCTCAAGCATGAGCCCAAAGACCAAGGCGAGGGAAAGGCCGGCAGGATCGGAGCCCGGCTGCAACATTTTTTTGAGGGCGTGATCGCACGCTATGACCGCTGGCTGAGCTGGGTGCTCAAGCGCCAGGGCATCACACTGCTGGTGGCACTTGGCACGCTGCTGCTGACAGTTCTGCTGTATATGCTGATTCCCAAAGGGCTCTTTCCCACGCAGGACACGGGCCAGTTGCAGGCGCGCGTTGAAACCGCACGGTCGGTTTCTTACGCGCGCATGGCCGAGCTGCAGCAAGCGGCCGCCAAGGCCATTCTTGAAGACCCTGATGTGGAGACCCTGAGCTCCTTTATCGGTGTGGACGCAGCCAACAACACCATGCTGCATACCGGGCGCATGCTGATCAACCTCAAACGCGTGCGCACCGGCAGCCAGCAGGCCACCATGGACCGGCTGCGCGAGCGTGCGGGCAAGGTCGCGGGCGTCACGCTGTACCTGCAGCCCACGCAGGACTTGACGATTGACGCCGAAACCGGTCCGACGCAGTTTCGCGTGTCGCTCGAAGGCTCTGACAACGCCACCGTGGTGCAATGGGCCACCACACTGGCCCAGCGCATGCAGCAGCTGGCAAGCCTGCGCAATGTGGCGTCCGATGCCGGCTCCAGCGGTGCGGGGGCCTACATCACGGTGGACCGCGACACTGCGTCGCGCCTGGCCATCACCACCTCGTCGATTGACGACGCCCTATACAGCGCCTTTGGACAGCGCATCGTCTCCACGATTTTTACCGAGACCAACCAGTACCGCGTGATTCTGGAGGCCCGGCCCGACACGCTGACGACACCGGCGTCTTTGGGCAACCTGCCCCTTAAAACCGGTTCTGGCAGCACCACGCCGCTATCGGCGATCGCCACCATTACCGAGCGGCCTGCGCCCCTGCAAATCACCCATGTGGCCCAGTACCCGGCCACCACGCTGGGGTTTGACACGGCGCCCGGTGTGTCGCTGGGCAAGGCGGTGGATGAGATCAAGCAGGCAGCCCAAGACATCGCCCTGCCGGCCAGCGTGACCCTGACCTTCCTGGGCGCGGCGGGGGCTTACCAGTCGTCCCTGGCCAACCAGCTGTGGCTGATTCTGGCGGCCGTGGTCTGCGTCTACATCGTGCTGGGCGTGTTGTATGAAAGCTATATCCACCCGCTGACGATTATCTCGACCCTGCCCTCCGCTGGTGTCGGCGCGTTGCTGGCCCTGATAATCAGCGGCTCGGATCTGGGGGTGATCGGCATCATCGGCATCATCCTGCTGATCGGCATCGTCAAGAAGAACGCGATCATGATGATCGATTTTGCACTCGAGGCAGAGCGCAGTAAGAACAAAAAGCCGACGGAGGCGATCGTCGAGGCCGCCAGCGTGCGTTTTCGTCCGATCATGATGACAACGTTCGCGGCGCTGATGGCGACACTCCCGATCGCGTTGGGCACGGGCTCGGGCGCTGATGCGCGCCGCCGGCTCGGTGTTGTGGTGGTCGGAGGACTGGCGTTCTCGCAGCTCGTGACTCTGTACGTGACGCCCGTATTTTATACGTACTTCGATGAGCTGCCGGAGAGAGTGCGCGGCCTGACGAAGAAGACGGTCGCGAGAATTCGCGGGCGCCGCCGCTCGCTCGCACCCAGCGAGCCTTAGAGAAATACCCGGGACGAGACTCGAACTCGTAAGGCCATAGGCCGCGGGATTTTGAGTCCCGTGCGTCTACCGATTCCGCCACCCGGGCGTGATCCCAATTTAGCCGATCGACTGCCGTGTCACGAGAGATCGGCGCGATTTTCGATCGTCGCGGGCGTGTCCGTCTCCGCGGCAAGCGCCAATTTCGATCTTCTTCGCTGAATGATATAGTAGACCAGGATTGCGACAGCGCCCAGCACCAATACTCCAAAACTTGTACGCGAGATGTATTTCTGGAGCAACGGCAGGTCGTGTCCGAAAAAGTAGCCAAGGGAGCCGAATACGACTGCCCAGGCAATGCTGCCAATGGTTGTGTAGATCACGAACTTCGTGAACGACATGCACGCCGCCCCGGCAACCACCGCTGCCCACGTCCGCAGAATCGCGATGAACCGTCCGAACAGAATTGTCTTCGCGCCGTTCCGCTCGAAGAAAGCGTGGGTCCGTTCGATGTGGGATCTCCTCACGCCGATATAACCGCCGTACCGCACGACGAGCGGCAGTCCGCCTTTGATCCCGATCCAATACCCCAGGATTCCGCCGACGATGGCGCTGAGCGCGGCGAGAATGATCACGATGACAATCGAGATATGTCCGAGAGACGCATAAGCGGCCGCGGTAACCAGCGCGATTTCACCGGGGAGCGGGATGCCCACGCTCTCGAGTAGCACCAGCGCCACGAGTACGGGATACGTGTACGACTGAAGCAGTCGTGACAGATGGTGTGCGAAATCAGGCATGAGAAGGTCGAAGGCAATAAAAGAGCCCTCAATCCATCGGATCAAGGGCTCTATCACATCGGGTGGCGAAAAAATGCGCCAGGATGCTAGGGCCTTTTCTTCAAGCCGGGTCGACCGCGCTGCTGCAGGCCCATGCCGGCCTTCGGCGATCCATTCTGTCCGGAGAGCTCCTGCGCGCGTCGCCGGAACTGCTGCTGGAGGGCGATGTACCGCGCTCGCTGCACCGGGGTCATGAACCGCGCGAGCTCCTTCTGCTCGGCTTCGACGATCGAGATGCGCTGCTTCTGCAATCGCAACGATGCGTCGAGCAGCTCACTCACGTGCTGCTGGTTCGGTTGGCCTCCCGACGTCATCTCCTGACGGAGCTGGCGACGGGTTTCCCTCTCCTGCGCCGCGACCTGACTTAGCTGCGGGGCGAAGCGCGAGTTGGACTGATCCAGCTGCGACATCTGCGCATCGGTTAGGCCGACACGTTCCTGGGTAAGCTCTGTCTCTTATACACATCTCCCAGCCCACCAG
>DFWY01000145.1 GCA_002381615.1 Polaromonas sp. UBA4122
CATCGGCCTAGCCATACCACTGCTGTGGGGCGCCCTTCTATAAGGTCTGCGCATCACAAACAGCTGGCAAACTCTCGCGATTAAATCCGCACTCCTCTATGGCAACTGGTAGATGTAGGTGATGCCTATGAAACTGACATTTTGGTTTGGGCTTTGCGTCACCGTTGTGCCGTCCGAATACGCGTACGGCACGCCGTTATAGCCCCAGGCCCAATCGTTCACGCTTGTACGCTGGTGCACGAGATCGACGCGCACTGAAGAACCTTTTTTCAACTCATACAGGCCAAACAGTTTCAGGGCGGTCTGGCGATACACGACATCTGGCAAACCACCACCATTCAGGAGCGTGCGAGCGTAGGCGCCGGCGGCAGCGTCAAGCGTTTGCGCGTAGACGCTCTTGTCGTCCACGTAGGACAGGCTGCCACCAACATGGAGCTTGTTCGTGACTTTACCGGTGGCGCCGATGGATGCGCCGAGGTTGGTGTTATCAAACGCCATCACGTACCCGGCGTAGCGCGACTGATTAAGGGTCTGGACGCCTTGGGACAGATAGCCGTTCATGGCCCAATTGGTGGACAAGGCATAGCCCCAATCGATGCTGAACTGATTCATGCGGGTGTTTTGGACGCCATAGGTGCTGGGCGCGCTGAACTTGTCCTTGCCCTCTTCGGCGCTGAACTGAAGACTCAGTTTCTCGCTGGGCTGCCAGTCGGCAAACAGCTTCACCTTGTCACGCTGGCGGTCAGCGAGCGTTGGCATGAAGATGGTACTGGACGGGAAGCTGGCGGCGGGATCGGCGACCTCGGTGATACCTGGCCCACTGTTGCCCTGCAACCAGTTCGAGCCATCGCGTCGACTACTGGAAACGCTGATCGCACCGCTCAAGTCATCTGCCAACCGGCGCCGCAGTTCGGCACGGACGCCGGCCTCCTCGGTCTTCTGACGCAGTGGGATGAAGCCCGACACCGCACTGGTCGCGGTGAAGACGCCGCGATCAATGGATTCGTAGTCTGCACCCAGGGTGCCCCGATAGTCGCTCGTGAATTGCCAGCTGGCCTGCAGCTTGCCCTGGATCTTCTTATTGGGAAGATTGAGGTTGGTGGCGGGCAAGGCAGATGCGCCTGCGCCTACGATGTTGTAATTGGCGAGCGGCGTCTGGTCGTCCCTGTCCTGGTAGCGCAGATCGGCCAGCAGTGAGAGCTTGGGTATCGGACGCGAGGTAAGGCCAATTTTGGCCAGCTTCGTATTAACCTGGCCGCCGAGATTCGTGACACCGGCAGGGGCATTGATCAGGCCGGTGCTGGCAAAGTCAGCGTTCTGCGTGGCCGTGGCGTAGCCCAACTTGACGGTGCCGCGGGTGGTGCGCGTGAAATCGTAGCTGCCGCTCAGGTCGAGCTGGTGCGCCTGGTTGTCTGGCGCCAAAGCCAGCTGCTGATTCAGGCTTAAGAAGTCGGGGCTCCCGAGGGTACCCAAACCCGGTTGAAGGGTGTCGTTGCGATTGCGATAGAACGAACCGTAGTAGCCCACGCTAAAGCGCAGCTTTTCCAGGGCATAACTTACCCGGGCTTCGACCTGGCTGTGGTTGGCGTTGATGGGCTCGGGCAGCATCAGCACCGCTCCCCCAGAAGGGGTGCCGACACATCCCGGCGTGATCAGCGGCGAGCAGATCAGGCCGAGGCCGAACAGCCGCGAACCTTCCTTGTTTTCACTCTTCAGGTCGACTGCAAACTGGAGCCTCGGGGAGATGATCTTGGTGAATCCGACCCCCAGGCTGGTTCGCTTGGTCTTCAGATCGAAATCAGCCCCACCGCCTGGAGGCACAACAACCACCTGCGGCGTCGTCGAACCGGCTCCAAGCAGGCCGGTATTGACCGTGTTCGGGTCGTAGCGGACCAACTCGCCGTAGTCGGCGGTGAGCTTCCAGCTGCCCGGGTTCTTCCAGACCAGGCCCAGTTCGCGCGTGTCGCCGAGCAGGTTCGAACCCTGAAACTCCACCCAGGTGGAGGTCTCCGGCTTGCGAAGGCTGTAATCGATGCCCAGCATGCCAGCGGCGCTGTGATTGCGCAAGCCGTTGTACTGGCCAAACAGCGCCCGGTCGGCGCTGGAGCCACCGACCACGCCGACGCCAGCGCTTACCGTGGTTTCCGCGGTTTTGGTTTCGTCGGCATCGGTCTGCGCCTGCACGGGAGCGAAAGCGGCACACAGCGCCAAGGCAAGCACGGTGCGATGAAAGCGAAATGATGTAAGGATAATGGTCATGATTACTCTCCGTACATCAGCGCATCAAGAGCTGTGGCGTCGGGTTTATGGTCGACGGATTGTTGGAGCCATGAACCTGCGTGTGGCAGTTCAGGCAACTGCGGCCTTGCCAGATGTTGACCGTGTTTTGGCCGCGGTTAATACTACTGGAGGGCACGCCGGGCTGGCCAGCAAGCGCACCGACGCCGGTTGCCGAGTGCGGCGAATGGCATTGCTGGCAGAGCAAGGGCGGGCGCGCCTTGAGCATGGCCGGAACCGTGGTGCCGTGCGCGTTGTGGCAGGTCGAGCAGTCTTCGGTCACAGGCTCATGCTCGTGCACGAAGGGGCCGCGTTTTTCAGCATGACAGGTGTAGCAGGTGTCGTTGATGCTGTCGCGTTTAACGAGCTTCGGACCGGCTGACCCATGCACATTGTGGCAGTCGGCGCAACTCATCTTGCCTTCGGGGACCGGATGGTGCGACGGCCGGTTCATCTGGCTACGCTGTTCCTTGTGGCAGGTATAGCAGACATCGACCTGGGTGGTCTTGGACAGCACCTTGTCGCGGTTGCCGTGTATCTTGTGGCAGGCATTGCAGGCGATATCAGCGGCATCGTGCTGGCTGCCAGCCCACATGGCGCGCTTGGCGTCCTTGTTGTGGCACGTCAGGCAGACCGCGCTGCGTTCGTTCGCAGGCAGGGTCGACTTCTTGGTGAACATCCGGTCGGGATGGGGCCGCTCGGAGACGCCGGCCGGCTTAGTTGCATGGGTTGGGCTCGGGCCGTGGCAGGTGATGCAGTCCGGCACACGTTTGTCAGCGGAAAACCCGTGCGCGGATCGGCTCATGTCCGGCAGGTCTTCTTCGTCATGGCAGGTCACGCAGAGCGCTGCCCCGGTTTCACCGGCAGCCCAGGCTGACCCGAGCAGCCCGAACAGACAGAGGCCAAAGACGGCCATTAAACGTTTGATTCGCATCCCATTTCCCTTCAAAACAGATCCCGACCCACGGCGCTGCGCTAAAGGTCCAAAGAACAAAAAAAACGGGGAGGCCGCTAATGGCCCTCCCCTGCTCATGGCCATGCCCACGGCTACTTCTGCCTGTGGACGGTAGCCACGCTCTTGACACCGCCGCTGGCGTGGCAATCGTCGCAGGACTCGGGTGGCAGGGCAGCAATTCCGGCTTGTGTCTTGTCGCCGAACGATGCGCCACCGAACGAGGTGACGTGGCTTATCACCGTCTGGCCACCGGCAGTCAAGCCGTCGTGACACGACGTGCAGGTAGCCGCCTTGGGCGAAATGACGAGCCAGTTGTTCGGGTTTGTTTCCGCGGTCGGCGGCGTTCCGACGAGCGGCTTAGCGACTACCGCACCCAGCGTGCCCAAGTCGGTCTTGTACGAGTTGTTGACGTGGCAGGCGTTGCAGTTGAGCGTGGCGTCTGGATAGGCGACCTCGGCGGCGTAGTTCTCCACCGTGCTCGCCAGCGGGGCGCCACCGGTTGCGGATGTGCCGTCCATGTTGAACGCACCGACCACGGTGTTGTCATGCGTGAACGGATAGGTACGCTTGGAGTTGCCGTGGATGCCGTGGATCATGCGCTTGAACTGGTAGGACTCATTGAGCGCCAGACCATTCGTCATGATGGTTGAGGACATCCGATTCGGGTCGTGACAGGTCACACAGGCTTCGACCGTGTTGCGGGCACCGTTGTGGAAGGCGTTGGCCAGCGTATTCGAGCCGGAGGTGGCCCCCAGCGCGCCGTGGCAGACGTTGCACTTCTCGGTGGCGACAATGGTGCGGCGCGGCAACAGGGTGCCGGTGAGCGCGAGTTCCTTGTAGGTGTGCTGCGCGAGCGTGTTCACCAGCACCGTCGGCACCTCCTCGGGCCGCGGATCGGTTGAAGCCGTCGCGCTCAACTTGTGCTCCACGACCTGGCCGATGCTGACGACGCGGGCCGTGCCTTTCGCAACCGCAGTTGCGGTGTCGTCAGGGACAGGGATGCTCACCGTGTACTGGTTGCTGCCATCGTTAGTGCCCTTATAGGCGTAGGCATTCGCGCTGCTGCCGCCGTTGTTGTAGGCCGAGAACTCGGTCGCCCCATCTGACTGGCCGACCATGTTCTGGTAGGCAAGGTAGAAGCGCAGGTTACCGAATTTGGTCGTGTTGGCACAAGTCACGGCAGGTGCTGTGCCGGTGCACTCCGAGGTCACCAGGTTGTAGGCTGTGTTGCCATTGGTCGGATCGGAGAGGAAGTACTTGACCGTCACGCTGCGGGCCTTGTGGTCAGTCGTATCGTTGAACGCGACGCTATCGATGTTCATCTTGTACTTGGCCGCGTTCGCCTCGACCTGGTTATAGTGCACGCGTTCCGGCGAAATGACAGAGCCGACCTTGTGGCAATCGGCACAGTCCGCGTTCGTCAGCGCCTTGGCTGGCGCTCCGGCCGCGACGCGTATACCGGCAACGACTGTGTGCAATGTGTCCCAGGTAGAACCAGTGCCGCTGACGTGACAGGTCAGGCAGGCCTCTTTGCTGGGCTTGGTCTTCCAGTTGTCGCCTTGCGGGGTCTTGGGATTGGCGCCCGAGTGGCACACTGTGCAATTGCGCAGGTCTTGCGGGAAACCGACGTCGGCGTAGCTGTTTTTGCTGTTGTTGTAGCCCCAGATCGTGTAGTCCTCGCCGCCGATGGCGGTAGCCTTGCTCTTGAGCAGCTTGCCGGCGTGGATCTTGTGCACCATGGTGGCCAGGTTGAGGACGTTGCCGCTGTTGGCGTCGGTGGTGCCAGGGTTGTGGCACATCACGCAGAATTGCGTATCGACGCGACCGCCGCCGTGCAAGGCCAGCTTTTGGTGACAGCCGTTGCAGGAGGCGACGTCGGTCATCTTGCGCGTCTTGGCCGGGTCGGTGACAGGCACTGAATTGCCGTTGGCATCGATGATGAAGTCGAAGTAGGGGTTGACCAGCACCGTATCGCCCGCCGCATTCTTGTAGCTCAGCTGGATGGCGACGCGATGCGTCAGACCTGGCTCAAAGGTGACCCCGTTGGTCTGGGCGACGTCCTTGATGTCGGTCTTGAAGGTGTAGGTGTAATAGCCGTCGGCGTTATAAACCAGTTGCGCCGCCAGCAGAGCCGCGTCCGTCTGCTTGCCGTCCGTCGTAGCCTGCATGGCGGTGGCCAGCGCCGGCACACCGCCCGGCCCAACACCGGCAGTCGCCGTCTCTTTTCGGTAAATATAGTTCACCCACTGGTCCGGGTCGCCATTGGCGCCGGGAACGAGCTTGGCGATGGCGAAGCTCACGTTCGTGGTGGCCAGGTCGGACTTTATCTTGCCGTCGGAAAACACCGCGAAGTTCACCTTGGGCAGACCGTTCACCGTCACGGCCGGCACGCCGGCACCCTGCACCACAGTGAAGGATGCGGATGTGTTCGTCGCCGTGTCGTTGGCCGCCACCGCGCTGGCCGCAGTGATGGCACCATTGACAGCGGCCGAAGATACCAGCTGCCCACTGCTGCCACCGCCACCGCCACCGCCACCGCAGCCTGCCATGGCAATCACCACTAAGCAGGCTGTGCCCCATCGAACCAATGAATGTTTCATTTTTTTTCCGTCGTATTCTTGTTAGACGACATGACAGGAACCGCACATTGCAACTCCTCGACCATGACCCCTGGTGTTGTTCTCGCAGGAAATAAAAGCCCGGATTGCCCGCACAGCCGTAGACCTCGTAGCACGGACCGCTCCATGACAGCCGGCGTACAGTTTGTCTTTCATTTCTACGTTATTTTCGTTTCAAATTTCAAGTATTCGAACGCAGCAAATGAACTTTGTCAATCTCCATCGGATCCAATAAAAAAATTAGCAGGCACTGGCTAGGGGTAAGCACTGATGCGCCGAGCACTATTCGGACACAATGGCCGAACTTCGAGGCTAATAGGCAGGGAAAGTGGGTAATTAATCTACATGTGCAATAACGGCGACAGCACCCCACCAATAATGGTCCAGGCCGTATAAACAACAATGACGGCAGGAACTGCGGCAAATGAGACTTTGATGAGGAACCAAATCATCGTCCTGAACTTCATGTCTAGGTCAGAGACTTCAACGGGCAGCGAACGGACAGGATCCAAGGGTATCGCCCCGCAATGAGGACAACTAGCCGCAGATTCGCTTACCTTGGCTTTGCATTCGTAGCAGTCAATTAGCACGATAACTCCTTTCGTTTCGATCATCCAGCATTGGTCAGACGAAAAATGGGAAGGCTATTGCCGGCCCCTTTTTCCCTCCGCTTGCGGCAGCCTCACTTCTTTGCCGCGTTAGCCGCGTTCAACTCCTGCGGCCCGGGACCATCGGGCTCGTTGTGGGAGATGGCGAAATGGCAGTCGATGCAGGTCAATCCCTCGGTGCGCAGTTTCTCATGCCTCGTTCGAGCCTTCTCGGTTTGTTTTTCGGGATCCATCTTGGCAGTGGTGTGGCAATGGCGGCACTCGCGCGAATCATTTTCTTTCATATAGACCCACACCCGCTTGGCCAGTTCGTAACGCTTGGCCTCGAATTTTGCCTTGGTATCGATCGAACCGGTGACGAAGTGGCCCCAAATGTCGGAAAAGATACCCAGCTTGGCGATGTAATTTGGTATGTACTGGTGGGGGACATGACAGTCGGAACAGGTGGCGCGAACCCCGGTGCGGTTTGAGTCGTGGATAGAACCCTTGTACTCCGCCGCCACGTTGACTGTCATCTCGTGGCAGGCATTGGCGCAGAAATTCTCCGAGTTGGCATAGACCATAAATGACGCGGTCGAGGCAAAAAACACCAAACCGATGGCAAGCCCCACGCCCAGCACGACAAGCGATCCGGGGCGCGAGCCCCAACTACGAATTTTCTCAAGAATTTTGGACATCTGGCCCTCCTTCTCTGATACGTGCAACGCCGATGGAAGTGCGTGGAAATCGCAGTAATAAGGTGCGCATTAAAAAATCGCCCCTTTCGATATCAGACTCTTGTCCACTTCCAATTCCTGTGGGCCAGGGCCAGCCGGCTCATCGTGAGCGATGGCGAAATGGCAGTCGATGCAGGTCAGCTTCTCCTTGCGACCCCTGGCATGCCGCAACTGGGCCTTCTCCGATTGTCTTTCGGGGTCCATTTTCGCAGCGGTGTGGCAATGGCGACATTCGCGTGAGTCATTTTCTTTCATGTAGATCCAGACTCGTTCAGCCAATTCCTGGCGCTTGTCCAAGAATTTTTCCCGCGTATCGATAGAGTGCGAGACGAAGTGTCCCCAGAGGTCGTGAACCGCGCCCATCTTGCGTATATAAAGCGGCACCGGGGAATGGGGAATATGGCAGTCGGGACAGGTGGCACGAACGCCGGTGCGGTTCTTGTCGTGAACCGTGCCCTTGTACTCCATGGCGTTGTTGTTCATTTCGTGGCAACTGGAGCTGCAAAACGCCTCCGTGCTGGTGTACACCAGAGTCGTGGCGGTCAGAATAAGAACCACGATGCTGATGGCAAATCCCGCCAGCAACACAACGAAGGTCTTTTTACCTGTACTCCACTTTCGCAGCCTTGCAAGAGATCTATAAGGCATTTGCCCATCCTCCACAAAAGACACGCATCAGCGCACGGATTGCCTACGCCTAGGTATTAAAAATCACAGCCGGACCAGCACCCACTCAGGGGTACTGGAAAGCGGGCCAATTTTTGTCTAGCTATTACTGCGACAGGATGAACTGCACTACATTGAGAATCTCGGCGGGGTCGCTGCTCTTGATCGCCCTGTGTTCTTCTTTTTTGCCGTCGACCTCGACCATGGGCTTGGTGGTGATGTGCTTGATCAGCTTGTCTTCCGCATCCGCCTTGCCCTTGTATTTCTTCGCTACTTCCTTGTAGGGTGGACCTTCTTTCTTTTTATCGATGGAGTGACATTTAAAGCAGTCGCTCTTTTTCAACAGGGCCATCGCTGCATCGGCATCCACTGCGGCGTAGGCAAACGAAGTAGTCATCAGGCCGCAAGCCATTGTCAATGTCAAAAGAATCTTCATTGTTGTCTCCTCTTATAAAAAAACAGAAAACCTCTAGCAATCGTTTGCGGTCCAGGTCGCACTACACGCCAGTCGGACAGTGGTCAATCACGCAAACGATATGCACCCTATATCAACAGTCCTTTCATCATTAGCAAAAAAACCGGGCGATTGCCCGGGCTCATTTATCAGTGGGAACCTCCAAGGAATCCGATCGTAACCAGGACCAGGAGCGTCAGACCGATGGCAAGCAGGGTCAGGCCCAGGATCTTGGAACCCAGCGTCATCGGCGCCGATGGTGCATCTTCCAGGTACTTCTCGAGTTCACCTGAATCGACCAGCCGCTTATATTGAGCCGGATGTTCGCGACGGAACTCTTCCAGCGGCTGCAAGCCAGTGAACATCACGATGTCCGGCGGCGGCAGCTTGTCGGGCCGGAAGTGGTTGTTGAAGAAATGCACCGTGAAGAGGAATACAGCCGCCAGGAAGGCTTCCTCGCCATGGATTACGGTGGCGACGTTGAACACCCAGCCCGGCAGGTATGTCGCCGTGATGTTCGGAATGGCCAGCATCAGGCCGCTGCCGCCGATGATGGCGACACCCCAGAACACCGCCCAGTAGTCGAACTTCTCGTAGTAGGTCCAGCGGTCGAAGCGCGGTTTCGGACCCTTGTCGAGGAACCACTTGAACATGCCAACCATGTCGCTGGCATCCTTCCAGTTGGGCACCAGCGAATCGGGGCCAAACCAGCGGAAGCTCTTGTCGCGCAGCAAATTCTGCATCATGTAGATGAAGTGGATCACGAAGATGCCGACGAACAGCGCGGCAGCCACCCGATGGATCAGGGCGAGACCCTGGGCGCCGCCGAGCGCCCGGGCAACGACCGGCGCCCATGTGGTATGGGAGAAGAGCGCCGCGGTACCGGTCAGCACCAGCGTCATGGTGATCAGGGCGAAGGCCAGATGGGCGATGCGCCAGCCCGTCGCAAAGCGCCGGAAGTACTTCTCGTCAGGCGGAAGATCGCCAACGTGAATGTGGGGGAAAGCTTCGCGCTCTTTGCGGTGCTTCAATTCGCGGAAATACCACAGACCGGAATGCAGCCAGAAAAAGGCGAATACGCCGATGAGCAGGGCAACCATGAATTTCGTGGCGATCCACATCTGCGGATACTTCGCGAAATCGTGGCTATTGGCATGCGGGGCGAAGGAGACAAAGCCGGCGGTCGCCAGCGCCCGTTTTTTGCCATCATGGCACTCTTGGCAGGTCTTCAGTCGATTGTCTGGATGCACCTTCGACTTGGGATCGCTCGCCGGCAGAATCCCGTGACTGCCGTGGCAGTTGAAACACTTCGCCGTCTCGCCATAGCCCAGACTCGTGACCTGACCGTGATAGGTGTCGCTGTAGGATGCGAGCCGGTCCTTGTGGCAATTGCCGCATGCATCGGTGATGAGGAGTTTGAACGAGACCAGCGAGGTATTGGTGATCTCGTGGGTGGTGTGACAACTGATGCAGCTGGGCGCCTTGGCATTGCTCTTGTCGAGAAGTTCCTTGCCATGCACTGACGAAGTGAACGTTTCGAGTTGCTCGTCGTGGCATGTTCCGCACAGGGCAGGAACCTCTTTACGCCAAGCGGCGTATTGCGGGCTCTTCTTGTCAGCTGGCACGTTGAAACTATGCGTATCGTGGCATTGGGTGCAGGTGGCCTTGGCCTGCGTCGGCTGATCCTTGTCCGGAAGGGCGTGGAACGATTTCCTGTACGCCTCTATGTTCTTGACCACGGTTTCGAGCCGCGGCTTGTCGCCGACGGTGCCAGCTTTTTTTGCCTCGTCCCACAAGGCCTCGTGACACTGCGCGCAATCGGGCGCTTTTACAGTGCTCCTCTGGTGCGGGCCGCTATCGACGATATCTGTATGGCAGGCAACGCATTCCATCTTGGCATGCACGCTCTTGCCGTACTTGTCCGAGCCGATGGCATGCAGTGAATGTTTTTTTCCGTCGGGCCCCGACATTTCAATCTTGCTTTTCTTGACGTCGTGGCAAGTCTGGCAGGTCGCGTTGTCAAGTTTTTGCGCTGCGGGCACGTTTTTTTCTATATCGGCGGCCATTGCTGGCAAGGCCGTCAAGGCCCCGGACAGGCAGAAGACCGCTGCCGTGACCCACTTCGCAAATTGACTGGTATGCATGTAAATTTTTCTTGATACTGAAATACGGCTGGTTGATCGACCGGTGCCGTCGTGAAAGAGCCTGCCTGGGCTTGATCGTCAAACCCCAGGCAGGCTCCTAATGCAAACCTGAACCTATTGTGAAAGAATCCACTGCGCCAAGTTTTTTTGCGCTTTCAGATCCTTGGTATCGATGATCTTGTGCTCTTCTTCGGTGCCGTCATCGAGCTTGACCTTCGGACCCGTGGTAATGTTTTTGATTATCTTTTCCTCACCATCGGCCTTGCCCTTGTATTTGGCGGCGACCTTCTGGTAGGAAGGACCCTTTTTGGTCTTGTCGACGGCGTGACACTTGAAACAGCCGTTCTTTTTTGCCAAGGCAATAGCCTCATCGGCATCCACGGGCGCCGCCAGAACATTGGCAGAAATGCCGATGAGCGCCATGGCGACTGGAATCATGATGTGTGTCAATTTTTTCTTGCTTGATGCGGTGAGTTTCATATCAAAGTCTTTCATATGTGATTTTACTGAGGTGTGCTTTGGGAGGAGCTTACCCCCTAGCATGAACCATGTCTACCGTGGATTCGGATGTGTTGTTGCTGTTTTATTCAAGCGAGATATTTTTTCATATTTTTTTGCAAAGGATGTTGATCCTTGTCAAAGTTCTTATAACTTGGCCTTGACGTTTAAAGCTACTACTTCATGTCGCGACCCCGTGTTTGGTGTGCACTGATCCTGCGTTTGCTGCGCTACTCTGGCGCCGCCAACTTCAAGCTCATCAAGACTTGAGTTGGAGAGGATGCCTGGAACCTCAACCGTTGGGGTAAAGAAAGATGAGGTACCTGCCATCACCAAAGAACAAATGGACAAATGGACAGGCTTCAAGTCAAGTATTGAGCCGTGCCGTTGTAGCCAGCCCGGCTGGCCGACCGGCGCCAGACCATGAGCCTGGTGGCGGCCAACCGCGAGGTGGACGGCCTGCTGCGCAAGGGCACAAGTGGGCGGCGTGAGGCATCCCGGTATTATCAAAGGATGACGCAAGACCTCTTTCGCACCGACGCTTATCTGACCGAATGCACCGCCACGGTGACGGCCATTACGCCGCAGGGCATTGTGCTGGACCGCACCGTGTTTTACCCGCTGGGTGGCGGGCAGGCCGGCGACACGGGCGTGCTGGTGCTGGCCGACGGCCGCGAGATCGCGATTATCGACACCCGCAAGGGCCAGGCGGAAGACGGCCGTTTCAATGATGAAATAGGTCATTTTCCCCCGTCGGACGTGCTCAGCCAGCTATTGAATCAGGAGCAACCACCGACTGTCAGACTGGCGGTGGGCGACACCGTGACTGCCCGCATCGACTGGGCCCGCCGTTTACGCCTGATGCGCTTTCACACCACCACCCACCTGCTGTGCCACCTGGTACCGCAGTTGGTGAACGGCTGCTCGATCACGCCCGACTATGCGCGGCTGGACTTCAACATGACCGACGCGCTGGACAAAGAGGCGCTCACTGCCGGCATTGCCCGACTGGTGGCGGCGGCCCACCCTTTGAGCGTGGGCACCATCACCGACGCAGAACTGGACGCCAACCCGGCTCTGGTGAAAAGCCTGTCGGTGCAGCCGCCGCGCGGCAGCGGCAAAATTCGCACCATCCGCATTGGCACCGAAGAACTGATCGACTTCCAGCCTTGCGGCGGCACGCATGTGGCCAACACCGCAGAGATCGGCCAGGTCATCGTCACCAAGATAGAAAAGAAATCAGCCACCACCCGCCGTGTGGTGCTGGGCTTTGGCACATGAGCCGCGGGCAGGTCAAAAACGCCACCGGCGACTCCTTTTTTGCCTGGGAGGGCGACGTTCTGGTTGTGAATATTCTGGGCAAACCGAGCGCCGCGCGCGATGCCATTGGAAAACCCAAGGGCACGCAACTCAAGGTGAGTGTGACCGCTGCCCCGGTCGCAGGCAAGGCGACCGACCACATGGTGCGCTTTCTGGCCCCCCTGTTTGGCGTGGCGGCGTCCGACATCGAAGTGGCGTTTGGCCGCATGAACGTGAACAAGCAGTTGCGCATCAAGGCGCCAAAGACGCTGCCATCGGTGTTTGCGCAGCGCTCACTTTTGCCGGACGAGGATTGAGGCGTATTTTTGGACTTTTGGGCCTTTTCATCGCCTGCCCGCACAATACAAGGTGTCGGCGCACCCCATGTCAACCCGCTTGCGCCCCAGGAACTAAAGGCGGGGCTGCCGCTCACACTATCATCATGAATTTCCACCGCCTTGTATCCGCTATAGTTTTAATAGCTGCTTGTGCCCTTTCCACAAGCGCATTGGCACAAAACAGTGTCATAAACAACGCGGATAAAGGCCCGGTTTTCACCACCGAGCAGGTTCGCGCCGAACTGCTGGCTTGGGCGCCGGAGGGCGTAGAGGCCGGCAAGCCGGTCTGGCTGGGTTTGCAGCTGGCGCACCAGCCCGAATGGCATACCTACTGGAAAAATTCCGGCGATTCCGGCCTGCCAACGCGGCTCGAATGGACACTGCCGGCAGGCATCACGGCGGGCGATATCGCCTGGCCAACCCCTAAAAAAATACGGGTTGGCACACTGGCCAACTATGGGTACGAAGACACCGTGCTGCTGCCCGTGCCGCTCACGGTAACGCCCGGCTTTAATGCCGCGCAACTTGACATCCAGCTCAAAGCCAGCTGGCTGGTCTGCAAAGAAGTATGTATTCCGCAGGATGGCGATTTTGTGCTGCAAATACCCGTCAAAGGCTCAAGCGCCCTGAGCGGCAGCGCGTTTGCCGCGGCCTTTGCCGCCAGCCCCAAGCCGCTGGGCGGCGAGGGGAGCCAGATTGAAACGGGCGCCAAAGCCGTCAAGGTGTC
>DFWY01000008.1 GCA_002381615.1 Polaromonas sp. UBA4122
TGCGCTCGCGATGACGAATCGGGTCCATGGATCGCCACGCTGCGCTCGCGATGACGAAGGGACTCATCACGGCGTTGTCTGGCACAACAATCACAAGATGGCTTTCAAGTCCTTGAGCAACAAGAACAGGTGGAATGGGTCTGTCTCGCTGGGTTCAAATTCCCAGTTCAGATACCACCGACGGGCAGCGTCATCCTTGGCGTGGACAAGCAGTGCACGGATGCCTGCAATGTCTGCCGCCTGGGCGCAACGCAATAGGGCATCCCTGAGCAACGCACGTCCGAGCCCCACGCCCTGATGTTTCAGGTCAACCGCCAATCTGGCCAGGATCATGACGGGCACTGGGTGGCGTGCCATGCCTTTGAGAACTCTGGGCGCAGCATTTTCTGGCTCAACGCTGCCGACAGCGAGGCTGTAAAAACCAACAACAGCCCCCTCGTGACAGCTCACATAGGTCTGCGCGCTGTTGGCCTGCTGGTTGGTCAGTGCAAAGCGCTGCAAGAACTGGTTGAGCGCCGGTTGTCCGGAGTCGAAAACTTCGACGTTGTCGCTGGCGGCAAGCTTGCGGACCGAATCGTAAGACTTCGAACTCACCCAAGCAGCCCCGGCTCACTAAGCAACTTCTTGAGCTTGGGCTTGGGCTTGACGGGGCGCTCCAGCGCCGCTTGAAAAGCGTCCCACTTATCCGGGGTCAGATTAAAGCGCAGCCGGTCGGCGAGCGTCTGGTTGGCGGCAACAATCCCGGCATCGAGCAAAAACTCACTGACGTTCTTGTGAGCAGCGCGAGCGGCTTCCTGAAGCAGCAGCTTCACAGGGGTACTGGCGCGCACATCAATGCGCTCGGATTTTGACTGAATAGCAACGGGCATAGGAACCTCCTTTTTTAAGGCTTTCATCATAACGTCCGGACATCGTCATGACAATTATTATGTGTATTGGTCGAATTTTTCGACTCTTGCCCGAATGGCCGAAATCTGTATAGAGTCGAATCCGGATGGCTATAAATAAGTGCCAAATGTTCATCTATCCCATATGGGTCGGGCGCAGGCAGCTATTAAATTGATAGTTATTTCAGGCCGCTCTCCGTCATTGCGAGCGCAGCGCGGCAATCCAGGGCCTCCGCCTGTTCGACGATGGATCGCCACGCTGCGCTCGCGATGACGAATCGGGGCCATGGATCGCCACGCTGCGCTCGCAATGACGGCCATTCCTCGTCATCGCGAGGCCGCAGGCCGTGGCGATCCATGCTATTTATTCAATAGCTACTTACGCAGGTGCAGCGGGGGCTAGAGGGCTAAAAGGCTTAATTTATGGTTAGACTTGCAATCAAAGTGCGGCACACAAGCTCGCTGAAACCCTCAAGTTGATCGCCACGCCTTAAAATTTGCCTATGCGCCTATCTAGTGAACAAGTTGCAGCCATTCGCAGGGATGTATCCCTGATTGCGGGAGATGCAGCGCGGGTTTGGCTGTTTGGTTCACGGGTACATGATGACGCGCGTGGCGGCGACATCGACCTGTTACTCGAACTGAATGTGCCTGTAGCAGAGCCCGCCCAACTCTCCGCACAGCTTGCCGCCCGTGTGTCAAGGTCCATATACGGCCGAAAGGTCGATGTGTTGGTCCAGGCGCCCAACCTGCTGCGTTTACCCATCCACGCCATAGCGCTTGCAGAAGGAATCAGGCTTTGAAAATTTCAACATCTCTGGCAGCGCGCCTTGAATTTTTGTCACGCGTAACGACAAAGGAATGCCAACACCTGTTGGACACGGATCGTCGCTTGTTTGCAAACCTTTTTACGATCGAAGAGGCCCAAAAAGTCGAAGCAGACCCCATTCTGGCTGAGCGTTTGGACGCGTTCGTTAGCCGCTTTGGCCGTCTGCAAGACACCGTGGGCGACAAACTACTACCGGCCCTATTGAGTGCTTTGGCTGAAACGCCCGGTCCAGCGATTGACAATTTGGATAAAGCAGAGAAGTTTCGGTTCATCGAGTCTGCCGATGGGTGGATGGAAATGCGCAGACTCAGGAACCAGATGGTGCACGAGTACATAGAGGATTTGGCTGTGCTCTCCAGCGCCTTGCGCAATGGCCATGCATTTGTACCAACCCTTGTGGCTGCGGCCCGCCGGTGTGTGGTCGAAGTTGAGCGGCTGCTCAGTGCGACATCCAATGGTCAATTAGGGTCAGATTCCAATTAACTTAAAGCTATTTAGCCGCTAGTCCCAGGCAGACAAGCGTGAGGGCCATTGAATAAGTAGCAATGACTGCCACGCCCTACAGCCTTGCGGTGAGGGGAGTTTGGCTGAAAGCCCGCCGAGACCTTCGAGTCCGGCATCCGCAAAACCGTGCAGTGGTACCTGGCCAACCCGGAGTGGGTGGCGAATGTGCCGAGTGGCGCTTATCGAGAGTGGGTGCAGGCGCAGTACTCAGTGGCTTGAAAGTAGCAACTAAATCTTCAAAAACAGGGAAGAGAACATGACACAACGCAAAGCCATCATCCTGGCCGGGGGCTCGGGCACCCGGCTCTACCCGCGACAATGGCCTTGAAAAAATTACATAAGTGTACTAACATTAGCGTATGCAAATTTGATTTGAGTGGGACAGCACCAAAGCAGCCAGCAATTTGCGTAAGCACGGTGTTTCCTTCGAGGACGCAATCGTCGCGTTCGCAGACCCATTTGCCTTGATGACGCAAGATCGAATCGAAGGACTGGAGCAGCGCTGGCAAACGTTGGGAATGATTGGTGGCTACCTGGTGTTATTGGTGGCGCACACCGTTGGCGAGGATGACGACGGCATCGAGATCATCCGCATCATTTCGGCGCGAGCCGCAGACCGTAAGGAGCGAAAACGCTATGAAAACCAAGATCGTTAAACGAGATATTGATTTGCAAAATCTGCCGCCGTTGACTGATGAGCAACGTGCCAGGCTTAGCCTGTTGGCAAAAATTCCAGACAGCGAGATTGACTATAGTGACATCCCGCCATTGGGGGATGCGTTCTGGAAGAGCGCCATTCGCAATCCCTTCTACAAGCCCACCAAACAAGCCACTACAGTGCGTATTGATGCCGATGTACTGCTGTGGCTGAAGTCCACCGGGAAGGGCTACCAGACCCGTATCAATGCGATTTTGCGCGATGCAATGATGCGTAAGCATGGGTTGCCATAGATTCCGGTTGCCATCGACTCGCGCAAGCTTGACAACGAGCTGGGCTGGACGCCCGCCGAGACCTTCGAGTCCGGCATCCGCAAGACCGTGCAGTGGTACCTGGCCAACCCGGAGTGGGTGGCGAATGTGCAAAGCGGGGCGTATCGGGAGTGGGTGCAGACGCAGTATGCAGGCGGTGAGACGCCTGTGGTCAACAAATCCGCTGAATAGAAACATATATGTTACTATTTACCCCATGATTTACCAAGTCAAAGAACTGCTACTGCCGGATGGCAAAAGCCCCTACGCCGACTGGTTTGGTACGCTGGATGCAATGGTTGCGGCCAAGGTCAGCGTGGGGGGAGCAAGAAGCGGCAGCAGAAAGACATTGATCAGGCAGTTGCCTTGTGGGAAGACTACAAGCGGCGCAAGTCGCAAATACTGAAAGGAATGTGATATGGCACTGACCCGAGATTTCAAGGATACCGTTGTTGCGCGTGTGCAAAACGATCCGGCTTTTGCACAAGCAATGCTGGATGAGGCTGTGACGCTATTTTTTGATGGCGAACCCGATACGGCCAAATTGATCCTGCGCGATTTGGTGAATGCCACTGTCGGCTTCGAGTCTTTGGCGCAAGACATTCACAAGCCAGCCAAGAGTCTGCACCGGATGCTGTCGAAGTCAGGCAATCCGACGATGAGCAACATCTCGGCAATCTTTGCAGCCATCAAGCACGCACTCAAGGTGGAAATTCGCACAACCGTGGTCATGGCCTGACTTTCGGAGTTTGGCTTTGCGCCTGCGCGGGAATGGCTATGTGGCGCTGAAACCCCTGGTGCTGGGCGACAATATTTTTTATGGTCACGATTTGGTCAAGCAGCTGGCCAGCGCCAGCGCCCGCCCCAGTGGTGCCAGTGTGTTTGCCTACCATGTGCATGACCCGGAGCGCTATGGCGTGGTGGCGTTTGACGACCAGCAGCGCGCCATCAGCATCGAAGAAAAGCCCCAGCAGCCCAAGAGCCATTAACGCCGTCACCGGCCTGTATTTTTACGACAGCCAGGTGTGCGACATTGCCGCCGACATTCAGCCCTCAGCCCGTGGCGAGCTGGAAATCACCGATGTGAACCGGCGCTACCTGGAGCTGGGCCAATTGAATGTGGAGATCATGGGCCGCGGCTACGCCTGGCTGGACACCGGCACCCACGACAGCCTGCTGGACGCCGCCATTGCCGTCATTGCGAGGAGCGCAGCGACGCGGCAACCCACTCGTCATTGAGCGCCAAGGCCTGCAGGTCTGTTGCCCGGAAGAGATTGCCTTTGGCCAGAAGTGGATTGACGCCGCGCAGATTCAAAAACTGGCGGCGCCCTTGGCGAAGAATGGCTACGGGCAGTATTTGCTTGGCCTGATCAAATAAACCACCGACTACTGGTACCCCGAGTTTGAACGCAGCCAGCTCTGGAATGACCCGGCCGTGGGCGTGCAATGCGACTGCTGCCCATGGCCGATGGCACCAGCTACCAAACATAGGCATAATATATATTTGCCACATACAAATGGAGTTTTTTATGCCACAGCTTCACTGCTATGTTCCTGATGTCATCGCCCGGCAACTACAACAGCACGCTGCACAGTTAGGTCAGAGTGTGTCGGCCTACTTGGCTGAGCTGGTCAAGCGGGATGTCAATGCGGGTTGGCCAGAGGGCTATGAGGCGGCATTGTTCGGCCCGCAGGTCGAGCGTTCGCCTTTGAGCGTTGAGTCGGCCGGACTGGCACCAGAGCGGATCGAGCTTCAATGAAATATCTGCTTGACAGCAACACTTGCATCCAGTTTCTCAATGACAGTCATGCAGGTGTTCGGCAGCAATTCTTTAAGCATCTTCCGTCTGATTTGGCCTTGTGCAGCATCGTCAAGGCAGAGTTAATTTACGGGGCCTACCGCAGCGCGCGCGTACCCGCTAACCTGCAACGGCTGCAGACTTTTTTCGAGCCTTTGCACAGTTTGCCGTTTGACGATGCCTGTGTGCAGACCTATGGTCAGTTGCGGGCGGTGCTCGCCGCCAAAGGTGCGGCTATTGGCGCCAACGATATGTTGATCGCTGCCATCGGGCTCACGCACCGGCTGACGGTGGTGACGCACAACACCCGTGAATTTGGTCGTATTGATGGGCTGAAACTGCAAGACTGGGAAGAATGAGCACACAAAGGAGCTTCCGTCATTGCGAGCCACCCATTCCCGTCACTGCGAGGCGCCCACTCCCGTCATTGCGAAGTGCCCGTTCCCGTCATTGCGAGCGCAGCGCGGCAATCCATGGCCTCCGCCTTAACCACGATGGATCGCCACGGCCTGCGGCCTCGCGATGACGAATATGTCCCGTCATTGCGAACTCTTCAACCCTTCGACTGGCTCAGGACAGGCTAAGCTCAGGACAGGCTGGAAATTTTGGTGATTGCAAGCCCTTGCGCGATGGCGTGCAGGACAAGGCTATCAGGCAAGCCTTGGCGTATCTGGCCGACTTGCACATTGCAGCCCATGCCCGAAGTGAAGGGCTGACGCTTGTGTCCAACAACCTGCGCGAGTTCGAAAGCGTGGAGGCGCTGCAAAACACGAAGTGATAAAAAAAGGGCGCAGATCATGCACCCTTTTTTTACTGGATGTCCGCAATTTTTTAGCGGACTTCCGGAATGCTACTGGCTTACTGCACGCGGCGTTCAATCGTAATGTTCTCGACTTCCACCCGGCGATTCGGCTCCAGGCATTTGATCAGTGCGGGGCGCTTTTTATCGGTACAGACCACCACCGGATTGGCCTCGCCCTTGCCTTGCGCTTTCAGGCGATTCGCATCAATTCCCTTGCTGGTCAGGTAATTTTTCACAGAGAGAGCACGGCGCTCTGACAACTTCTGGTTGTATTTTGCGGACCCGATGCGATCGGTGTAGCCGGTAATGACGACGTCGTTTATCTCACTACTGCTGCCCAGGGCGTTCGCAATTTCATCCAGCTTCGGTTGCGGCATCCGCAATTCGGCGCTGTCAAAGGCAAACAGTTCAGTGGCCGACAAGGTAGATTTTTCGAAGCGCGGAGCCGGAGCCGGCGGTGGTGGTGGCGGAGGCGCCGCAACGACGATTTCAGGAACAGGCACCAGTGCCGGCGCAGCCACGTACGGGGCGGGCGCCTGCGTTTTCCCGCCGAAGTGGTAGTTCACGCCGACCGACATGACCCAGTCACCCAGCCTCTTCGGCCCGGCCTTGTTGGCGTGCGTTTGATATCGGGCATCAGCACGAAAGTCAACGTTCTCGCTTAGCTGCCGGGTAAAACCCAGGCCTGCTTTTGCCAGCAGGTTGTCGTTATGGTTGGTATCTGAGTAACCTTCCCGTACGAAGCCTAAGCCAAATGTGGCGTAAGGCGCGAAATCAGGGTTGCGGTTAAAAAAGTACAGGGCATCGACGCTAAGACTGCCTTGTTCATCATTTTTACCGTCGAATTGCATGTATTGGCCGCCGGCTTCCACATTCCACCTGTCGTCCAGAACTTTACCAAGCACCAATCCTGTGCCCCAACCGTGGTTTTTGACCCGGCTGTCGTCGTTGATGGAGTAACTCACAGTAGGCGCGATATACCAATCGGTATTAACGGCCTGTGCCAAGGCGGCTGTTCCGGTAAGACCAAGAATAACTGCAGCAGCAAGGGGTGCGATTTTCATAGAGACTTTCAAAATTAATTACAAAACGCCTCAGCGTGAAGTGCTGCTTACCCAGCCAAACAGTTCATCCTGAACAGGCCCGTTCCCCGTCAGTAAGTTCATAGTCACCGCGCTAAGTAACTCAGAGTAACAAACGTTCCTTCTGCCCCGGGTAGGACAGCACGCCGCATCAATGCAAGACGGGAGAGGATAGTTGGGAATCATTGGAGTTAGATTCCAATTAATTCGTGCCCCCAATAACTCCACGCCTTATCCACGATGGATCGCCACGGCCTTTGGCCTCGCGATGACGCGAGCTGGGCTGGAAGCCCGCCGAAACCTTCGAGAGCGGCATTCGCAAGACAGTCCAGTGGTATCTGGCCAACCCTGAATGGGTGGCGAATGTGCAAAGCGGTGCATACCGCGACTGGGTGCAGACGCAGTATGCAGGGCAGGAAGCCGCGATGACGACTCAATAGACCGGCACCCGCGTTTATTGGCTATGAGACAAACAACTAGAAATCAGTTAAATTCTGACTATTAAGGTCATAATTTAGGAATATATATGCGAACTTGGCAAATGCAAACAGCAAAGGCGCGATTTTCTGACTTGGTCAGAAGCGCCAAACAAGACGGCCCACAAGACATCACGGTGCATGGCAGATCTGTGGCCGTGGTGGTATCACGCGAGATGTTTGACCGGCTCAGCGGCAACTCGAAGTCTTTGGTGGAATTCATGCAACAGTCACCCTTGTATGGTTGCGATGACATTGTTTTCGAACGTGATCAAAGCCTGCCTCGGGAGATCGAGCTTTGAGCTATCTCATTGATACCAATGTGCTCTCAGAACTGCGGCGTAAGCAGCCTGATGCCAATGTGGTCGCATGGTTTGATCGCTGTCCAGCGCAGTCACTTTTTTTGAGCGTCTTGACTTTGGGTGAGATTCGCAAAGGTATCGTGCGTCTTGACGACCACAAGCGCCGTCAGTCCTTGATTGACTGGCTCAATGTTGAATTGCCTACGTTTTTTCTTGGACGATTGCTGAACGTTGATGCACAGGTTGCTGACCGTTGGGGACGTTTACAAGGCGATGCTGGTCGCCCTTTACCGGCCATTGATGGCCTGCTCGCTGCCACCGCACTTCAACACGACTTGACCTTGGTGACACGCAACATCAAGGATTTCGCTGGTTTGAACCTGGAGATCATCAACCCCTGGAACGTCTAAAGACGTGTTTAAGCTATGGTTCCGAAACGGTGCCGTCACGCTGCATATGCAGGGCGGGAAGCCGTCTGAATCGCCTCCAGCCCAGACGCGCAGATCGGTGTCGAAAAGTTGGGTTGACTGATACTACTTTGCATTCAA
>DFWY01000058.1:0-14622 GCA_002381615.1 Polaromonas sp. UBA4122
GCGAACACCGAAAATATCATCTCCGAGCTGAGGTCGGTAAGGAAGCTGACCACGCCGAGCTTGAGAACGTCCGGGTGGAGCTTCGGCCGATGCCCGGTTGCGGCGACCGGTGTGGGTGGTTCATTGCTTGGGCGGATGATCATGGGTATGCTCCAATCTAGGCTCTCGCACGGAGTGTACCGGCGCCCTGTGCCTCTGCCGTGCATCAGACCAACCCACAGAGACCGCTGCCCATGAAATTGTCGCACCGCCACACTGAACGTCACCGCACCGACCGCATCGGCTGGCTGCGCGCCGCCGTGCTCGGCGCCAACGACGGCATTGTCTCCACCGCCAGTCTTGTGGTCGGCGTGGCGGCTGCCCATTCAAGCCAGGGAAGTATTCTGGTGGCTGGCGTTGCCGGGCTGGTGGCTGGGGCGATGTCGATGGCCGCTGGTGAATATGTCTCCGTCCATTCGCAGGCCGATACCGAGAAAGCCGACCTGTCGCGCGAGCGCGCCGAGCTCGAGCGGGATCCTGCCGCGGAGCAACGTGAGCTGACGGCCATTTATGTCACTCGCGGCCTCAAGCCGGGTCTGGCGCAGCAAGTTGCCGAGCAACTGATGGCGCATGACGCCATCGGAGCCCATGCGCGCGACGAGCTCGGCATCTCCGAAACACTCAGCGCGCGGCCGGTGCAGGCCGCATTGGCGTCGGCCGCGAGCTTCGCGGTCGGTGCGGTGCTGCCGCTGGCCGTCACGGCCCTGGCGCCAGCGCAGGGCCTGATTCCCTGGGTTTCCGGGACCTCGCTCGTCTTCCTGGCCATGTTGGGTGTCGTTGCGGCCCGAGTCGGTGGCGCTGGCGTGCTGGCGGGCGCGTGGCGGGTCACCTTCTGGGGGGCGCTCGCGATGGCGATCACTGCGGCTGTGGGTGCGCTGTTCGGCGCGGTCGTTTAGTTGCAGAGGACGACGGCTCCCAGCCGGGCAGCGATATTCGCGAAGATCCGCTTTTCTCAAGCCTGACTGGCTTAGGTGCACAGCGGACCCGCCGCCCCGGCAATCAAATTACCGCCGATATACCACGCCGACCAGTTCGGCTGCCAGCCGCTTTGCCATGTCGTTCATGATCCCTTGCAAGCTTTGCGCAATGCGTTCCCGCAGCGGGGCGAGCAGCGCAGGCAGGCGCACCGAGCGGCTCAAGATACGGGTTTCCAGCGCGTATAGTTGCAACAGGTCGAGCAGCAGCCGTTCGAGTTCCGCGCGCGGATAGGATGCCTGCATGGCGGCGCGAACCCCGCTCTGCAGTTGCCACGCGTCGAGAACGCGATAAGCGGCGCCAGACAGTCGCTCGATGCGCTCCATGCGGACCGGCGCGATCTCTTCATAGGGGATCACGATCCTGAGCGGCAAACTGCCGACCTGCGCCAGAAACGCCTGGTCGATTTCCTTGGTGGCGTCGAGAAGTCCATGCAGCGCTTCGCGGCTTGGAGGGGACCCGGCGGCAAGCGCTTCGCCAGCGCGGCGAATGACCAGCGCGTCTTTCTGCATCTCCTTGGCAACGTTTCGCGCAAGAACAGGCTCGATGTGAGGCAGGGCAAGACGCAACGGCAGAGCCGCGCGAAGCGTGTTGGTCGTGCGCCGGCTGTATGCCTCCAGAATTTTGCGGTCCAATGCCACCAGTGCGTCGGACCGGTCCATCTGCAGGCGGCCTGCAGACCACGTCTGCCGATAAGGATGCCTGCGAACCAGCACGCGCTCGGCCCTATTCGGGTTTGGTCGCGCGGTGAATGCCGATCATGCCGCCAAGCAGGGACTTGACCGCAACGTCACGATAGCCGATATCGCGCAGCACCCCGCTCAGTTCATCGGCCGTGTAGAACATCTGCAGCGCATCGATGAAATATTTCTTGCAATTCACTGCCGCCGGGCCGCTTCGAAACAGAACAGCCGTGAGAACGAGACAGGAGCGCAAATAACCATAGTAGAGTTTCTCGACAACAGGATTGGCCGGCCGCAGCATGTCGCAGTGACAGAAGCGTCCGCCCGGCTTGAGCACCCGGTGTATCTCCTCGAAGACGCGCTTGACGCGCAGGTGCCGCGATGCAAACTGAAGCGTCACAACGTCGAAATGGTTGTCCGGGAATGGAAGCTCATGCACATCGCCGATCACGCTGTGGATGCGCAGTCCCCGCGCCTGAGCGCGCTGCTGACCCACCTCCTGCATCGCTGCACTGCGGTCCATCGCATGCACTTCCAGGCTCGGCTCGCGCTGAAGCAGCGCAATGCCGATCGCATTCGTGCCGGCGCAAACATCGAGTACCCGCTCGCCTGGACGCCCCCCGACGACGGACATGAAACGGCTTAGGAACCAGTCCCATAGTCCGAGGCTGGCAACGCGGTTCGCACGGTCGTAGTATGGCGCGACATCGGTAAACACGTCGTTCAAGTCCTGCGTCCAGTACGAACTAAATCGCATTTCGCGCGCCTGTTCGCGTGAGGCAAGTGGGGTGGGTGGACTCATTGGGGTCTCCTGTTTATCGTTGCGCTCCACCGGGAGCGATCAGTTTTATCTGATGGCATACAAACTACTACTTTCGTTTCATGCCGCCATCACGAGTTATCAGAAGCGAAATAAGTATACCGCCGTCGCGACGCTGCCCACCGCTGCGATCAAATAGACGGTTGTCGCCACCAACGTATCAGCGCGAACACCGAAGTCAAAAAATGTAATGCGCAGACGGTGCGCTTGGCTCCACAACGACAGGAACAGAATTACAAAGATCACCAGCTTGCCGAACCAATGCGATGCGTAAGCATGCAGTTTTTCGTAACCCAACATATCGGGCACAAAACCAATGGCGGCCAGGAGTGTCAGCACAATCAGCACCGGCGTGATCAGCGATACGAGTTCGCCGCCAGCGGCAAAGGTGCCCCAGATGATAGGTTTGTTCGACTTTGCCATGATCAGATTACCCCCGCCCAGAAAAGAATGAAGAGCGACAACAGCACCCAGACAACATAGTGCCCACCCGCCACCACGCTATCGGGCATGAAGACCTCCCCTACCTGGATAGGCAGCGCCTTGGGCGCGACGTTGAACCAAGTGAAGGAGTTATAGAGCGAGAACGCCAGTGCAAAAACATGGAACACGATACTTAGAGGTTGGCGCAAGGCGGCAAGGAAGCCTTCATATTGAGCCTGGCCTTCCGACAGACGCGCGAGGCCCACCAGCAGAATGATCGTATAGATGCCGATGAAAATGCACGTTACCTCGCGCGCCATATAACGCATATAACGTGGGCGCTTGAAGAACCAGGTGGTCCTGGATACTTCCTGAACATAGGGTCGGCGGCTCATTTTTTGCTCCATGACATGAAGTGTTCAAGATACCAATCGACGGTGCTCGCCACCTTCACCTGCTGCAGTGCGCTGGCTGGATCCACATGCTTGGGGCAGACATCGGAGCAGGCGCCTACGAAAGTACATTCCCATACGCCTTCGTTGGTGGCAATTTCTTCCTGCCGCTCGTCCCTACCGCCATCGCGCGAATCCAGGTTGTAGCGATGCGCCAGGGTAATCGCTGCGGGGCCAATGAACTTCGATTTGGTCAAGCCATATTCAGGACAGGCGGCGTAGCACAGCATGCAATTAATGCACATGGAGAATTTACGGTAGCGCTGCATCTGTTCCGGCGTCTGCTTGTATTCGCCCTCCTCCAGCGTCTTCGGCTTCCCCGGAATCAAGTAAGGCTTGACGCGCTTTAATTTGTCCATAAAATCATCGGCGACTGACACCAGGTCGCGCTCGATCGGGAAATGGGCCAGCGGCTCAATCCTGATTACCCCTTCGTAATCGCGCACCATGGCCTTGCAGGCCAGCTTGGGTTCGCCGTTGATCATCATGCCGCAGCTGCCGCACACCTGCATGTGGCAGGACCAGCGATAGGCGAGCGTCGGATCGAGATTGTCCTTGAGGTAATTCAAAGCGTCGAGCATGCACCACTCGTTCTTGCACGGCACCGAATAGCGCTGATATCTCGGCGCTTCATCGCTCTCGGGGTTATAACGCAACACCTCAAGCTCGACTTGCCGAGCACCCAGTCTGTTCTCGCTCATTTCTTTGCTCCTGAATAATCACGCACACCCGGAGGCGAGGTGGTGATCACCACGTCACGGTAGTCGATACGCGGCGGTTCAGTCGGGTGGTAGTAGGCCATGGAATGCTTGAGGTACTTGCTGTCGTCGCGCGCCGTGAAGTCGAGGCGCTGATGCGCGCCGCGCGACTCCTTGCGTTCGAGTCCGCTGACCGCGACTGCTTCGGCGCAATCGAGCATTGAACCCAACTCCAGTGCCGAGAGCAGGTCGGTGTTATAGACATTGGTCTTGTCGTGAAGCGCTACGTCGGCATAGCGTCGGCGCAAATCGGCAAGCTTGTCGCATGTCTCTGTAAGGCCCTCCTGGGTGCGATAGATGCCGGCGCCCTCTCCCATGGTATCTGTCATCTCCTTGCGCAGACCCGAGATCGACTCCTTGCCTATGTTACGCGTGAACAGCGCACGGAGCTTCGCCTGCGCAGCTTCCCCCTGAGTTGACAGCGCGGCATCATTACCTGGCTTCTGACCGCGTGCATAGTCAAGCGCGGAGAGACCGGCACGATGACCGAACACCAAAATTTCCACCAGGGAGTTCGAGCCCAAACGATTCGCACCGTTGATGCTGACGCAAGCACATTCACCCGCGGCGAAAAGGCCGGGCACGGAAGTTGCCGCGTTGATGTCAGTGTGAATACCACCCATCATGTAATGCGCCACCGGGCGGATCGGCACCATCTCGGCGACCGGGTCGATGCCCAGGTAGCTGATGCAAATATCGCGCACGAAAGGCAGACGCTCGTTGATCGTCTTCTCGCCCAGGTGCCGCATGTCCAGCCAGACGCAATCGCCCCACGGCGTCTTGGCCGCGCGGCCCTTCTGAATCTCATGCCAAATGGATTGACTCACGCGGTCTCGCGGGCCGAGCTCCATGGTCTTCAGTTCCGGCTTGCCCAGCGGCGTTTCCGGTCCCATGCCGTAGTCTTGCAGGAAGCGGTAACCGTCTTTGTTGAGGAGAACACCGCCTTCGGCGCGGCAGGCTTCGGTCAGCAGAGTTCCTGTGTTGGGCAACCCCGTCGGGTGGTACTGGACAAATTCCATGTCCTTCAGCGGCGCGCCAGCGCGGTAGGCCAGCGCCATGCCGTCGCCGGTCTTGATCGCGCCATTGGTGTTGAACGGGAATATGCGACCCGCCCCACCGCCAGCGATGACTACCGCGCCAGCCTGGAAGCGGCGCATCTGGCCGGTCTTCATCTCGATGGCGGTAAAGCCCTGGCAGCGCCCGTCATCCACCATGAGATCGGTGGCGTAATACTCGTCGAAGCGCTGGATGTTCGGATACTGCAGGCTGGTCTGGAACAAGGTATGCAAAATATGAAAGCCCGACTTGTCGGCGGCGAACCAGGTGCGCTGGATCTTCATGCCGCCAAACGGCCGCACTGCCACCGAGCCATCCGGTTCGCGATTCCACGGGCAGCCCCAATGCTCCAACTGGGTCAGTTCCTTGGGTGCCTCATGGATGAAATACTCGACCGCATCCTGGTCGCAGAGCCAGTCGCCGCCACCTACGGTGTCATGAAAATGCTGCTCAAAACTGTCATCGGCCTTGATCACCCCTGCGGCACCGCCCTCCGCGGCGCAAGTATGACTGCGCATCGGATAGACCTTTGAGATCAGCGCTATACGAATCTTGGGATCCGCCTCCGCGAGTGCGATGGCGGCGCGCAGCCCTGCGCCTCCCGCTCCGATTATGGCCACATCCGTCTTGATCGTCTCCATCAGTTCCCCTTAGAGTTAGCTGTCGTGCCGCGCTGCAATGCCAGTTGTCCCCTGTCAATTTATTTTATTAATCTTTGCATTCGCAACAGTTTGTAGCTTACTGCAGCAGATTACTGGCTTCTTTGATGCATGTCAAAAAATTACCTTTAGGGGTTGCTTCTAAAAATTCATAACTTCTGCGGCTTATTTTGTAAACTGACCTACCTCCTTTCACTTCCGTTGGATATCTACTGCGAACTGTCATAGATACCCAGACGCGTACTGATGTCGTCCACCAGACCATCGGAAGTCCGCGCGATGACCGACATGTCGCTTACAAAAAATTCCTCTTGCATCTTGAAGTCACGCGCAGCGATCAGGGTCGGCTAAAGAACTGACTCGGTTGCATAGTTGAACATCGTCGACTGGAAGAGGGTTGCGTCTGGCTTATGTTGGCGAGTGACATATCAAACAGCAAGCTCTTACGGTTGACGATGAAGCTGAACAGTTGGCTCCTCGAAGTCAGGTCGCAATACCTGAAACCGCGAATGGCACCTTTAAAAGTATGGAGGCTTTCGTACTTGGTGTGAATACTTTGGAGGTTCCTGTGCGGCGCATCATCACCAAGAATGGTGAACTGCATCAAATCAGGATGAATATTCCTTTAAGGCCGAATTCTTGTCATTTTTCGGCAACCGCTTCGGACCAAACATGCCCCAATCCAAGCTCACTGGCTGCGGGTCGGCGCGGCGGGCATCATGAGGCCGCCAAGCGCGAATGACGGCAACGCACGACAATGAGCGCCATGAAAGCACTTCAAAACATTGCCTTGTCCATGCTCGACCTTGTGGCCGTACGTGAGGGCGGCACGGTGGCCGAGGCGCTGGCGATTTCACTGCGCACCGCGCAGCATGCCGAGCGCCTGGGATTTGCCCGCTACTGGCTGGCCGAGCACCACAACATGCAGGGCATCGCCAGTTCGGCGACAGCGGTACTGGTGGGCTATATCGCTGGCGGCACCCGCACGATGCGCGTGGGTTCTGGCGGTGTGATGCTGCCCAATCATGCGCCGCTGGTGGTGGCCGAGGCCTTCGGCACGCTGGCCGAGCTGTACCCCGGCCGCATTGATCTGGGCCTGGGCCGGGCACCCGGCACCGACCAGGCCACGATGCGCGCACTGCGGCGCGACAGGACGGAGACTGCCGACGATTTTCCGCGGGACGTGGCCGAGCTGCAGCGACTGCTGGCCCCGGCGCAACCGGGCCAGCGCCTGATCGCCATGCCGGGCGCGGGCACCAACGTGCCGATCTGGCTGCTGGGATCCAGCCTGTTTTCGGCCCAATTGGCGGCCGAACGCGGCCTGCCTTATGCGTTTGCCTCGCACTTTGCACCGCGCCTATTGCTGCAGGCGCTGGCGCTGTACCGGCAAAAATTCCGGCCCTCGGCCACGCTGGCCAAACCCTATGTCATCGTCGGCGTGCCGCTGATTGCCGCACCCACCGACGAAGAAGCCGAGTACCTGGCCAGCAGCACCTACCAGCGCGTGCTGGGCATCCTGACAGGCGACCGGCGCGGGTTGCAGCCGCCAGTGGAGCAATTCATGGCGCAACGGCATCCCCAGGAACGTGCCGCCATCGCCGACTTTCTGGCTGCCGCCGTCATTGGCGGCCCGGAAACGGTGCATGAAGGGCTGACCGCGCTCGCACAGGCGACAGACGCAGACGAGTTCATGCTGGTGAGCGATATTTTTGACCCGGCCCTGCGGCTGCGCTCGCTGGACATTGCTGCGGCTTCACGCGCCGCCTGATGCCCTCCGCCTTGCCGCGCAAGGCTTAACGCGCCAGGTAGCCGCCGTCGACCGGGTAGTAAGCGCCGGTCACGAAGGAAGCCCGGTTCGAGGCGAGCCAGGTCACCAGTTCGGCCACTTCTTCCGCGCGACCGAGTCGGCCGATTGGATGGGCGCCCACCAGCATCGCGTTCACGCCGGGGTCACTCTCCAGACCGCTGATCATGGGCGTGTGGATGAACCCCGGACCCACGGCGTTGATCCGCGCACGCCCTGCGCGCTGTACTCCAGCGCAGCGGCCTGGGTCAGCCCCACGACGCCGTGCTTGGCGGCGGTGTATGCCGGGGCCGTGGCAAAACCCACCGCGCCCAGGATGGACGCGACGTTGATGACGGAGCCGCCACCGGTCTTGAGCATGGCGGCAATCTGGTATTTCATGCCGTAGAACACGCCCGAGAGATTAATGTTGATAACCTGTGCCCACCCGTCCAGCGGATAGTCGGCCGTGGGGGCATTCGGGCCGCCTATGCCGGCGTTGTTGCAGGCCACACCAGCCGGCCGAAATACGCTATGGCACGCTCCACCAGGGCCTGACCGTCCTCGGGCTTGCCGACGTCGGCCGCCACAAAAATGGCATGGCCGCCTTGCGCGCGCACCAACGCCGCCGTTTCCTCGCCGGCCTGGACGTTGATGTCCGACACCACCACTTTGGCGCCCTCGCGCGCCCAGACCAACGCGACCGCGCGCCCAATGCCCGACGAAGCGCCCGTGACCAACGCAACCTTGTTCTTCAGCATAAAAGTCCTTCCAGCCATTCCACGGCGTGGCGCCGCAACCTTGCAGCCCAGCTCACCCCGGCGCACCTTCCGGTGAAAGCTACGAAATTGATTCTCTGCTTACCGCTAGCGCGAGGACTTGATCTATGGCAGACCGGCGCTCAATGCGCCCCAGCGGCAGCATCAGCACTCCCCGCCCCCGCCTTGGTGTGCCGGGTCAAAAAAACCACCGGAATTAGCGCCAGGAAAATCAGCGAAGACGCATAGAACACATCTGATGCGGCCAGCATGTAGGCCTGCTGGTCGACCAGGCGGTTGATGGTGCCGAGGGCTTGATCCGGCGTCAGCCCTGCACTGGCCAGGCCTGACAAGGCGCTGTTGGTGGCCGTGCTGCCCAGGTTGACCGATTCGCTGAGGTGCGCATGGTGCATGGCAGCGCGGTCTTGCCAGATGGTGGTGGCGATGGACGTACCGAAAGAGCCGGCCACGATACGCACAAAGTTGGAAAGGCCTGACGCCGCCGGGATTTTGTCGGGCGAGATGCCTGACAGCGTGATGGTGAGCAGCGGAATGAAAAAGAAGGCCATGGCCACACCCTGAATGATGGTGGGTATCAGGATGGTGGTGAAGTCGGCCTGCGTGTTGAAGTTCGAACGCATCCACAGCACCAGCGCAAACACCGCGAATGCAAAAGCGGCGAAGCGGCGCGGGTCTACCTTGCCAATGTTTTTACCCACCACCGGGGATAGCAGCAAGGCCATGGCACCTACGGGCGCCAGAACCATGCCCGCCTGTGTGGCGGTGTAGCCCATGTATTGCTGAAGCCACAGCGGCAACAGCACCACGTTGCCGAAAAAGAGGCCGTAACCCACCGACAGCGCCAGAGCGCCGGCCCAGAAGTTGCGCCGCTTGAACAGCGTGAGGTCCACCACCGGATGCTCTTCGGTGAGTTCCCAGATCACAAAGGCAATCAGGCCCACCAGCGAGACGATGCCGAGCGCCACCACTTCACCGGAATGAAACCAGTCGAGCTCCTTGCCCTTGTCGAGCATGATCTGCAAGGCGCCCACCCAGATCACCAGCAACGCCAGGCCAACCGAGTCGATGGGTAGTTTGCGGGTGACGCTTTCGCGCTTGCGGAAGATGCTCCAGGTGATGAAGGCGGCGCCAAAGCCCACGGGAATATTGATATAAAAAATCCAGGGCCAGGAAATGTTGTCGGTGATCCAGCCGCCCAGCAGCGGACCCATGACGGGTGCCACCAGCGTGGTCATGGACCACAACGCCATGGCCAGCCCCGCCAGTGCTCTCGGATAGCTCGACAGCAGCAAGGCCTGCGACAGCGGAATCATCGGGCCCGCCACCAGCCCCTGCAGCACCCGAAACACGATCAGTGTGGTCATGTTGGGCGCCAGGCCGCACAACCACGAGGTCAGCACAAACAGCATCACGCTGGCCACAAAAAGGCGAACCTGGCCAAAGCGTTGCGACAGCCAGCCGGTGAGCGGCACGGCAATCGCGTTGGCCACCCCAAAACTGGTGATAACCCAGGTGCCTTGGTTGGGACTGACGCCAAGATCACCGGCGATGGCCGGTAAAGAGACGTTGGCAATCGACGTGTCGAGCACGTTCATGAAGGTGGCAGCCGACAGCGCCAGCGTGCCCCACATGCGGGCGGAGCCTGTCAGGGGTGGCGGATGAATGTAGCCCGATGCAGAAGCAGATGCAGGTGCGGAAGCCATGAAAATCCTGGAGGAAGTGAGCGGAAGAAAACGAAACTACGGCGGCGCGGAGTCGCCGCCTGTTAACGCGTTTGTAGGGTGTGCTGCTGCGCCGCGCGGCGACTGGCCACTGTGCCGGCTTTTCCCACATTTGCCGCAATCACGCGCCGCACAACGTCGTTGACCGCATCATCCTGCGCGGCAAAAGCCTGGGGTTGCACCGGCGCGGCAGCGCGCGGTGCGTCGGCCAGGGTTTTCCCGTCCAGCTTGCTCACGTCCACCTCCACGTTCATGGACAAGCCCACGCGCAGGGGGTTGTCGGCGAGTTGCTTGGGGTCCAGTGCAATGCGCACGGGCACACGCTGCACCACCTTGATCCAGTTGCCGGTGGCGTTTTGCGCGGGCAGCAACGAAAAGGCCGCCCCAGTGCCAGCACCCAGACCCGCGACCGTGCCTTTGTATTCCACCTTCTTGCCATACAGGTCAGCCACCAAGGTGGCCGGCTGACCGATGCGGATAGTGCGCAACTGAACTTCCTTGAAATTGGCATCGACCCAGACCTGCTTGAGCGGGATGATGGACATCAGGGGGGTGCCGGCGGCAACACGCTGGCCCAGTTGCACCGTGCGCTTGGCTACATAGCCGTCCACAGGGGCGGACAGCGAGGCGCGTTGCGTGGCGAGGTAGGCCTCACGCACCTTGGCAGCCGCAAGTTGCACGCTGGGGTGCTGCTCGATGCTGGTGCCTTCGGTCAGCGCCTGGTTGCTGGTGAGCTGCTCGCGCGCGGCGAGCACACCGGCCTGCGCGGCAGTCAGCGCACTGTTGGCGATGGCCAGCTGCGTCTGCGCGTGCTTGAGTTCTTCTTTGGATACAGCACCGTTGCCCGTCAGCGACTGGCGGCGCTTGAGGTCGTCAGACGCGCGGGCAATGTCGCTTTGGGCCCTGACCACGTCCGCATCACGCAGCGCAATTTGTGCGGCCAGCGTGCTATTGTTGGCATAAAGCGTGCGCACCTGGCGCACCGCTTGGGCCAAGGCCGCTTCGGCCTGGTCCAGCGCCACTTTGGCATCGGCCGGGTCGAGCTGAACCAGCACTTGGCCGGCTTTCACAAAATCGGTGTCGTCCGCCATGATGCCCATGACTGTGCCGCCAATTTGCGGCGTGATCTGGATCACATTGCCTTGCACATATGCGTTGTCGGTCGATTCGTAATGACTGGCCACCAGGACTTCGTAAGCCGCCCAGCCCAGACCCGCCACTACGACGACGCTGGCCAGCGCGGTGAGTGCTTTTTTGCGCTTGGGGTTACCGGCGGGCGGCTGCGCTGGCACCGAAGCGGATGCGTTGGAATTGGCAGATTGAGGTGCGTTCATGGTGTTTGTTATTCGTTGGTTGCGCGTAGCTTGGTTTCGACAGGGCTGTGCGGGCCTTTTAAGGGCTTGCAGCACCTTTTTTTGAATCAAATGCGCTTTCTGCCCAAGCAGCACGGTCGTAAGCAGCTATTGTTTTAGTAGCGGATTGGCGCGTGGAAATTGCCATTGAAGTTGGCTCGGGTGTGTAGCCGCCGCCGAGTGCGCGCATCAGCGCCACCTGCGTCTCCAGTGCGCGGCCTGCCAGGTCCACCGCCAGGCGGCGCTGACTCAGTACGCTGGTTTCGGCCGACAGCACATAAAGGTAATTGCCCAAGCCCGCTTGGTAGCGCTGCACCGCAATCTCATAGGCCCCTTCTGCAGCCTCCTGGGCGGCACGTTGCTCGGCCTGCTGGCGGCCAATGGCTTGCGAAGACGCAACCTGGTCGGCCACATCGCGCACCGCGTCAATCACGGCGGCGTTGTAGCTTTCAACCGCGGCATCAAGGTCAGCGGTTTTGCCGCGCAGGTTGGCGCGCAGACGGCCCGCGTCAAAGATCGGCAGGCGCAAGGCCGGGCCCACGCCCCACTGCTGACTGCCCGACTCAATCAGGCGACTCAAGCCAATGCTGGAGAACCCCGCAAAGGCCACCAAATTGACGTTCGGGTAGAACTGCGCCTTGGCATTGACCAGGTCTTTGGACGAGGCCTCCACCCGCCAGCGCGCGGCGGCAATGTCGGCTCTGCGGCCCAGCAAGTCGGCCGGAATAATCGCCTCAACCGCTATATTTTTGATAGCTGCCTGCGCCGATGGATTAAGAGGAAAGTCACCATTTGGTTGCCCAATCAGGGCGCCCAGCGCGTTGCGCGTCAGCGCCGTCTGCTCCTGCAACACTTCCAGCTGCAGGCGCGCTTCTGGCAGGCCGCCTTCGCTTTGGCGCAGTTCCAGACGGGTGTCCAAGCCTGCATTCACGCGGTCTTGCACCAGCGTGAGGGTTTCAGCGCGTTGCGCCAGGGTGCGGCGCGCAACCAATGCCTGCTCGTTCAGGCGTACCAGCTGGAAATAAGTGCGCGCCACCTGGCTGGCCAGCAGCACACGGGCAGCCTGTGCATCGGCCTGCGCCGCATTCACGCTGCCCAATGCTGCATCGAGTGCGGCGCGGTTTTTTCCGAAGAAATCCAGCTCCCAGCTGGCGCTGATCTGCGCTGTTCCGCTTTCACTAATGGCGCCGGCCAGCGGTGAGGGCACGGCGCCGTTGGCGGTGTAGCGCTGGCGCGTGAGGTCAATCTGGCCATTGAGTTGCGGCAAGGTGGCCGCATCCGCCACTTCCGTCACGGCTTGCGCGCGTGCCAGCCGCGCCTGCGCCAGTTTCAGGCTGGGGCTGGTTTCAAGGGCCTGGCCAATCAGGCGGTTGAGCGGTTCGTCGCTGAAGTCGCGCCACCATTCGGCTGCGACCGGCGCCTGCGCTTTGGCTTCAGAGGGCGCAGCAGATGCGGGATTCAAGCCCAGCGACGGCGCACCGCGCAGGCTGGACTGCGGCGTGATGCCGGACATGTCGGCGCAACCGGTGATGCCTGTGGCCATCAGGCCCGCAGCCATCAGGCCGGCCGCGGAAACAAGGGCCATGCGAAGCGATGCATGCCACAGCGGCAAGGGCCGCCGTGCGGGCTCAGGCGCAGTCATTTGAATGTTTGGAAAGGTATTTTTCTTATTTGTCATGTTTTTCTGCCGATGCATGCAAGGTTTGCGCCGTTTCAAGAATACGGCGCAAATAGCCTTGGAGAATTTGCCATTCTTCGACCGAGAAGCCCGCCAGATGGGCGTTCTGGATACGGCTGAGAATGGCCGGAATCTCCTGGGCGGCCGCGCGCCCGGCTTCCGTCAGTTCAAGATTAACCACACGCCGGTCGTCCGAGGAACGAACACGGCGGCACAGCTGTTTGGCCTCCA
The DNA here is from genome assembly GCA_002381615.1 of Polaromonas sp. UBA4122. GTDB lineage: Bacteria > Pseudomonadota > Gammaproteobacteria > Burkholderiales > Burkholderiaceae_C > Polaromonas. The sequence continues at coordinate 13,410 of DFWY01000058.1, forward strand.
GACGGTCCAGCAACCGGGTCATGGAGCCGGCATCAAGGTCGCATTGCCGCGCCAGTTCGGCCGCCGTCGAGGCACGACCCATGTAGAGCTTGAGCAGCGGCACCCACTGCGCATTGGTCAGGCCCGTGGGCTCAAGCTCACGCTCCACGCCGTGGGCAATCAGGGCAATGATGCGGCGCATCAGGTAGCCGATACTGTCATCCGGCTTGTAGCCTTCCGCACGGTAAAACTCGACCAATGGACACGACAGCGCGTCGATGAAGGGGTTTGATTCACTTTTTGAAGCCATAAAATAAATTATACTTGCCTAGACAAATATTGTCAAGACTGTGTTTGCATTGGCAGCTTTTATGGATAAACTCGCGTGATGGCTACTTCATCTTCTTCTACGGCCCCCACCGCGCCCAAGGGCTCGCCCCGTTCACTTTCGGGCCTGCAGCCCTTTCTGCGCCCTTACCGGGGCCGGATTGTTCTGGCGCTGTTCTTCCTGGTGATGGCGGCGATCGCCACCCTGGTGTTTCCGCTGGCGCTGCGCAGCCTGATCGACGGTGGGCTGACTGCGACGGACAAGGGCGAGCAACTGATGGCGCTACGCAGCCACTTTTTTGAGCTTTTTGCCGTCGCGGCGGCGCTGGGGCTTCTTTCGGCAGGCCGCTTTTACATGGTCAGCTGGCTCGGCGAGCGGGTCACGGCCGATTTGCGCAACGCGGTGTATGCCCATGTGCTGCGGCAAAGCCCGGAGTTTTTTGAGACCACGCAAACCGGCGAGGTGCTGTCGCGCCTGACCGGCGACACCACGCTGGTGCAGACGGTGGTGGGCTCATCGCTCAGCATGGGCCTGCGCAATGCCGTGATGGGCGTAGGCGCTTTAGGCATGTTGGTGGTCACCAACCCCTACTTGATGGTGCAAGTGCTGGGGGTGCTGGTGCTGATTGTGGCGCCCTCGGTCTGGTTCGGGCGGCGCGTGCGCAAGCTCTCACGCGCCAGCCAGGACCGGGTTGCCGACTCCAGCGCGATTGCGGCCGAGGTACTCAATGCGATTCCCGTGGTACAGAGCTACACCGCTGAAGCTAGAGAGGCCGCGCGCTTTGACCGCTCGACCGCCGACGCTTTCAATACCGCCGTGCGCCGCACCAAGGCGCGCTCGGTGCTGGTGGCCTTCATCATCATTGCCACGTCGGCGGCGCTGCTGTGGGGCCTGTACCAGGGCACC
>DFWY01000058.1:14698-44798 GCA_002381615.1 Polaromonas sp. UBA4122
GTGCTGGGCGAGGTCTATGGCGATCTGCTCCGCGCGGCCGGTGCCACCGAGCGGCTGATGGAACTGCTGGAAACACGTTCGCCCGTTATTTCTCCATCGAATCCGGTCCTAGCTCCCGTCATACGTTCAGGGAGCGCTATCAAATTCGAAGCGGTGACATTTCACTACCCGTCACGTCCGGCGCAGGCTGCATTGAGCCACTTCAGCCTGAGCGTGGCCCCGGGTGAAACCGTCGCCCTCGTGGGGCCGAGCGGCGCGGGCAAGAGTACGGTGTTTCAGTTGCTGCTGCGCTTTTACGACCCGGCCTCGGGCCGCATTGAACTGGACGGCGTGCGCACGGCTGACATGGCGCTCGTTGACTTGCGGCAGCGCATCGGCATCGTGCCGCAGGATGCCGTCATCTTCTCCACCAGCGCGCTGGAAAATATTCGCTACGGCAAACCCGACGCCACCGACGAAGAAACCAAAGCGGCTGCCAAGGCGGCCTATGCGCATGAATTCATCAGTGCGCTGCCCGAAGGCTACGACACCTTTCTGGGCGAGCGCGGCGTGCGCCTCTCTGGCGGCCAGCGCCAGCGCATTGCGATTGCACGGGCCATGCTGAAAAACTCACCGTTGCTGCTGCTGGACGAAGCCACCAGCGCGCTGGATGCCGAGAGCGAACGCATGGTGCAGGCGGCGCTGGAATCGGCCATGAAGGACCGGACCACGCTGGTAATTGCCCACCGCCTGGCCACGGTGCAGCAGGCCGACCGCATCCTGGTGCTGGACCACGGCCAGCTGGTGGAGCAGGGAACACACGCGGAACTGGTGAACCGCGGTGGCATTTATGCGCGGCTGGCGGCGCTGCAGTTCAATGTTTGACCGCATCGCTTCCCAGACGCAGACGCTGGAGCAGAATCCTCTGTTATGCATTATTTGCATGGGAGATGCATGAAGCTGGCCTTGGACAGTTGAAAGCCGCAGGCCTAAGCTCCGTGACTTGACTATCCACAAGGAGTTTTTCATGTCGCAAGCTTCCGGCCCCAGCGCAGCTGCCGCTCCCGGCGCCCACCTTCTTCCTTCCTACCTGCAGGCCGACAAGCTCGGCCCGTGGGGCATTTACCTGCAGCAAGTTGACCGGGTCATACCCTATCTGGGCAATCTGGCGCGATGGGCCGAAACCCTGAAGCGACCCAAACGCATACTGATCGTGGACGTTCCGATTCACATGGATGACGGCACGGTGGCGCACTTTGAAGGTTACCGGGTGCAGCACAACGTATCGCGCGGGCCGGGCAAGGGCGGCGTGCGGTTTCACCAGGATGTCACGCTGTCGGAAGTGATGGCACTGTCCGCCTGGATGTCGGTTAAAAACGCAGCGGTGAATGTTCCTTACGGCGGTGCCAAAGGCGGCATTCGCGTAGACCCGAAAAAACTGTCACTCGGTGAACTCGAACGCATAACGCGCCGCTACACCAGCGAAATCGGCATCATCATCGGCCCCAACAAAGACATTCCGGCGCCCGACGTAAACACCAATGAGCAGATCATGGCGTGGATGATGGACACCTATTCCATGAACACGGGCTCTACGGCAACGGGCGTGGTCACGGGCAAGCCGGTGGACCTGGGTGGCTCGCTCGGTCGGCGTGAGGCCACAGGCCGCGGCGTGTTCACCGTGGGCGCCGAAGCCGCCAAACACATAGGACTCGATATTGCAGGGTCGCGTGTAGCCATACAAGGCTTCGGCAATGTGGGTGGCGTTGCGGGCAAGCTCTTTGCCGAAGCAGGCGCGCGCGTGGTCGCGGTGCAAGACCATGGCGGCACCATTTACCGCGAGGCTGGCCTCGATGTGCCGGCCCTGCTCAAGCACGTACAGGAAACCGGCAGCGTGAGCGGCTTTGCACAGGCCGAGGTCATTACCAATGACCAGTTCTGGGATGTGGATTGCGACATCCTGATTCCGGCCGCGCTGGAGCAGCAAATCACTGCGGCCAATGCCGGCCGCATCAAGGCGCGCATGATCATCGAAGGCGCGAATGGCCCAACCACGCCCGAAGCCGACGACATCCTGCAGGAGCGCAATGTACTGGTACTGCCTGACGTGATCGCCAACGCCGGCGGGGTCACCGTCAGCTACTTCGAATGGGTGCAGGATTTCTCCAGCTTTTTCTGGGATGAAGATGAGATCAATGCCCGCTTGGTAAAAATCATGAAAGGCGCTTTCGCCGGAATATGGCAAGTGGCTCAGGACAACAAGGTCAGCCTGCGCACCGCAGCGTTTATCGTAGCCTGCACGCGCATCCTGCGCACGCGCGAGTTGCGCGGCCTGTATCCTTGATCAGGGCTTTCGCTGGGTTAACGCAAGCACTGTGAGCAACAGGGTGCCGAGTGGCACCCTGACTTCCTACTGCAGGGTTTCCTTGATGCCCGGGAGCAGCGGCAAGGGCATGACATCAATCCCCTCTTCCATCAGTTCCACGGCTTCCCGCGCAGTCGTCTGGCCACGAATGCTGTGCGCCTCAAGCTCGCCATAGTGCATGCGGCGCGCCTCAAGGGCAAACCGCTCACCGACGTCTTCAGTGGTTGCAATGACATGACGCAAGGCTTTGAGGAAAGCGGCCTGCGCGGCAGGGCTAGTGCCGTCCGGTATGCCGATCACGGCATCGCTGCTGCGCGCTCCGACATTTTCCGGAGGCTTAGCTGAAGCTGTCTGCTGGATAGGGCCACCCGATACGCTGTCTTGGGCTGGCTCACCAGCCTGGTAAGCGCCAAGATTGAGCCGCGGCGCGCTCGGGAGTTTGTGAATGCCTTTGTCGGCACACAGCGGGCATTCAATCAGGCCGCGCGCCAACTGGTCCTGGAAGTCGCCCTCGGATGCAAACCAGCCTTCAAACGAATGCTGGTGCGAACACTGGAGGTTCAGAACTTTCATGAGGCCATTATCGCGAATCCATTACGGCGCGACCGCTTGCCAATCCAGTGCCCAAGTCCCAGACAACACGTTTTGCAGCCACAGAACGCCAACCAGTGTCTTCGCGTCGGTTACCTGGCCATTGCCGCACCAGCCCAAGAGTTCGGTGGGGGTGGCCGTGAATACGTCCAGGAATTCACCGGCATCCAGCTTTCGCTCGCCCAGGGTCAGTCCACGCGCAAACCAGACATCGATAAATTCGGTGGAGTAGGAAATCACCGGGTGCAGCATGCCGGCTTTGGCCCACTGGCGCGCAGTGTAGCCGGTTTCCTCCCGCAGCTCGCGCTGCGCACAGGCCAGCGATGCCTCGCCGGGATCGAGCTTGCCAGCCGGGAATTCAAGCATGACCGCCTGAACCGGATAACGGTATTGGCGCTCTAGCACCAACTGACCATCGTCGAGTTGCGCCACAATCATCACCGCGCCGGGGTGAATGACATATTCGCGCGTGGTTTGGGTGCCATCGGGCAGCCTGACGGTATCGCGGCATACGTGAAGAAACTTCCCATTGAGAATTTCTTCGGAGCCCACCTTAACCTCAATCAAATGTCCATCGGCCATGCCGCCTTCCTCCTCATCAGCGCCAACACCACACGCCGCGCTTCATGCCCGGTGCTTGAACAAATAACGATGGGTGAAACCAGTAAATGCAATGGCAAGAAAGAGCGTGCCCGTGATGGCGTAAAACTCCCAACCCTGCGTGGAAATTTGCGCAGTCCGCTGCTCAGGGTGCAGCCCGAACCCGCCGACCCGCAGATACCAGACCGGCAATGCCGCCAGTCGCATAGCCAGACGCCTTGGCGTCTTGAGCACAAGCACCGCGAATAGGGTTGCTGATGAACGGCAGATTTTCCACCATAGCTAACAGGACGACGAACCAAACCGAAGTGGTTTGAGTCATGAGGGAGATCTAACTCCCCAGGGACTTGACGATGCTGCTGATTGATTGAGTGCAGAGGGTCATCAGACCACCGGGAAGGATGCCCAGAATCAGCATGACCGCACCGTTGATTACCAGCATTACCCGGGCGTCAGCAGGTGCCAAGATCGGCTGGGTGCTGAGTCGCTGGGGTGCATCAAAGTACATTACCTTGACCACTCGCAGATAGTAGAAAGCGCCAATCAGCGACATGATCACGGCAAAAATAGCCAGCACCAGATAGCTGGTTTTCTGCGACGAAATGAGCGCCTGCAACACGCCCAGCTTGGCATAAAAGCCCACCAGCGGCGGCAAGCCGGCCAGTGAAAACATGCTGATGGCCATGACACCGGAGTACAGTGGACTGCGCTGGTTAAGGCCCGCCAGATCGGCGATCTCTTCAGACTCGTGCCCGGCACGGGCCAGCAGCAGGATGATGCCGAATGCACTCAGCGAGGTCAGCACATAGGTCACGGCGTAGAACATGGCGGCGCCATACGCTGATTCGGTATTAAGCTGGTTGCCGTTGACTACGCCGGCCAGCAAGCCGAGAAGTAAAAATCCCATTTGCGAAATCGTTGAAAACGCCAGCATGCGCTTAAGGTTGGTTTGGGCCACTGCAGCCAGGTTACCTATCAGCAAGGAGCCGATGGCCATCAATGCCAGCATCTGTTGCCAGTCGATTGCCAATGGCAACAGACCTTCCACCAGCAAGCGGATGCACATGGCAAATGCTGCGAGTTGTGGCGCGCCACTGATCAGCAGGGTAACGGCCGTAGGCGCCCCCTGGTAAACGTCTGGCAGCCACATATGGAAAGGCACGGCGCCCAATTTAAAAGCCAAGCCAGCGACTATGAACACCAAGCCAAATACCAGTACCTGGTGCTTGACCTGACGGCTGGCAATGGCGTTGAATACTTCATTGATGTCCAACGATCCGGTCGCGCCGTACAACATCGACAAACCGTAGAGCAGGAAGCCAGAAGCCAGTGCGCCCAGCACAAAGTACTTCATCGCAGCTTCGGTGGCGGTTGCATGGTCGCGACGCAGGGCCACCAGTGCATAACTGGACAGTGTCAATAGCTCCAGTCCCATGTAGATCACGAGAAAGTTGTGACCCGAAATCATCACAAACATCCCCAGCAGGGCAAACATGCTGAGGGTGAACAACTCACCACCGCGCAGCATGTCGCGATCTGCGGCGTAAGGTCGGCCATAGACCAGCGTAGTCAGCACGGCAAGGCTGGCAAAACACTTGAGCCAGCTACCCATGGGATCGACGACCACCATATTGCCGAAGCCGTAGAAGGTTTCGCCCCCAACCGCATAGAAAGCTTCCATGGCAGCCACCACGGCCAGCGTCAGCAATGTCAGGACATAGGTGCCGGTGCGGCGTGGAGTTTTAACCCCCAGATCGACCAGCGCAATCACGCAGGCCATGATCAAAAGGACAATTTCGGGGTAAACCGCGATCCAACTGAGCTTGTCAATCATCTGAAATTCTTTGCGTAAGTTGCTTAGTTCAGTTTCGAAACGGCCACGTGCTTGAGCAAGTCAGTCACGGACGCATTCATCACATCGGTAAATGGCTTCGGATAAATACCCATGTACAGCACAGCAATGGCCAACAAGGCGAGCACGAGGTACTCGCGGCTATTGATATCTTTTAGCTCTTTGACTTCTTTATTGGCAACAGGGCCGAGATACACCCGCTTGAACATCCACAGCGTGTAGGCTGCAGCAAAGATCAGTGTTGTCGCTGCGGCAGCACCGATCCAGAAGTTGGATTTGACGGACGCCAGAATCACCATCCATTCACCGACGAAACCGGCGGTACCGGGCAAGCCGGCATTGGCCATGGAAAAAAGCAAGGCAAATGCCGCAAACTTGGGCATGGTGTTGACCACGCCGCCGTAGCTGGCTATCTCCCGGGAATGAACACGGTCGTACAGCACACCAATGCACAGGAACATGGCCCCCGACACAAAGCCATGGGAGAGCATCTGAACAATACCGCCTGAAACACCCAGGTCACTGAACAGGAAAAAGCCCAGCGTGACAAAGCCCATGTGAACCACAGACGAATAGGCTACCAACTTTTTCATGTCCCGCTGTACCAGCGACACCAACCCCACATAGATGACGGCAACCAGGGATAAGGCAATCATCAACCAGGCCCATTCGTGCGAGGCATCCGGCGCGATCGGCAGCGAAAAACGCAGGAAACCATAGCCCCCGAGCTTGAGCATGATGGCTGCCAGTACGGCCGAACCGCCTGTTGGTGCCTCCACGTGCACATCGGGCAGCCAGGTGTGGACGGGCCACATCGGCACCTTGACGGCAAAGGCCGCAAAAAAGGCAAAGAACAGCAGGGTCTGCACTGTACCGCCCAGCGGCAACATATGCCAGGTGGCGATATCAAAACTGCCGCCCGACTTGGTGTACAGGAACAACAGCGCGACCAGCATCAGCAGGGAACCGAGCAACGTGTACAGGAAGAACTTGAATGCCGCGTAAATCTTTTTCGGCCCACCCCAGATACCGATGATCAGGTACATCGGGATCAATGTAGCCTCGAAGAACACATAGAACAGCATGCCATCCAGCGCAGCAAAAACGCCAATCTGGAGGCCGCTGAGAATCAGTAAAGCAGCCATGTACTGGTTGACACGCGTCCGGATCGATTCCCAGCTCGCGATGACGACCACCACATTGATAAAAGCGGTCAGCAACACGAACCACAGCGAAATGCCGTCCACACCCAAGTGGTAATTGACATTGAAGCGCTCGATCCAAGTGCTATTTTCGACGAACTGCATGGCCGAAGTACCCAGCTGAAAGCCGCCATACAAAGGCAAGGTCACCAGAAAACTGACGACTGCACCGATCAGCGCGATCCAGCGCACACTACGCGCCTGCTCGTCCCGACCAAGCAGCAACAAAACGGTGCCGAAAATAATCGGCGTCCATATGGCAAGGCTTAGCAAACCCATTCTTATTCTTCCTTATTCTTACTGGTTGAGCCAGACGAAATACGTCATCAACACAAATACGCCGATGATCATGCCAAAAGCGTAGTGATAGATATAGCCCGACTGCAGCCTGCGCACCATGCCCGAAACCCAGCCCACCAGCTTCCATGATCCATTGACCACTGCACCGTCGATCAGTTTCTCGTCGCCGCCTTTCCACAGGCCCAGACCCAACGCACGTACCCCGCGGGCCAGGACGTTTTCGTTGAACCAGTCGAGGTAGTACTTGTTTTCAAGCAGCGTGTAAATGGGTTGCGCCTTGCGCTTGATGGCCGCCGGCAAAGCCGGGTTGACCAGATACATGTAATACGAGAGCACGACGCCCGCGAGCGCCAGCCAGAATGGAGCTGCCGTCAGGCCATGCAGCGCCATCTGAACCGGTCCGTGAAACACCTTTGCCAATTCTTCCATGGCGGGGTGCCGCTCAAGATTGATAAAAATGGCATCCTTGAAAAACTCACCGAACAGCATGGGCTGGATCGTCATAAACCCAATCACCACCGAGGGAATAGCCAGCAAGATCAGTGGCACTGTCACCACCCAAGGGGACTCATGGGGTTTAGGGGCTTTGCCCTCGTGACCATGAGCGCCATGTGGATCGTGATGGGCCTCGGGGTTCTGATCAAAACGCTCCTTTCCATGGAAGACCAGGAAATACAGACGGAATGAATAAAAGGCCGTGACGAATACACTCGCCAGCACAGCGAAATAAGCAAAGCCGGAGCCCGCCAAATGGCTCTCGCGCACGGCTTCGATGATGCTGTCCTTGGAGTAAAAGCCAGCGAACAGAGGTGTACCAATCAACGCCAGGGAACCTAGCAGCGAGGTAATCCAGGTGATCGGCATGTACTTGCGCACACCACCCATCCAGCGAATGTCCTGGTTGTGATGCATGCCGATGATGACCGAGCCCGCAGCCAGGAACAGCAGCGCCTTGAAGAAGGCATGCGTCATCAGGTGGAAAACGGCCACGGAATATGCGGAGGCGCCGAGCGCCACCGTCATGTAACCCAACTGCGATAGCGTGGAATACGCGACCACGCGCTTGATGTCGTTCTGGATGACGCCGAGAAATCCCATGAACAGCGCCGTGATGCCACCGATCACCATGATGAAGCTCAGCGCGGTATCACTGAGTTCAAACAACGGCGACATCCGCGCCACCATGAAAATACCGGCGGTCACCATGGTCGCGGCATGAATCAGCGCAGAGATGGGGGTGGGGCCTTCCATGGAGTCCGGCAGCCACACGTGCAACGGAAACTGGGCCGACTTGCCCATCGCACCGATAAAGAGGCAGATGCAGATCACGGTAATTAACATCCAGCCGGTTCCCGGGAAAACCAGTTTGGACAGTTCATCTGCCTTGGCAAAAGCTTCGCCATAGTTGAGCGTGCCGGCATAGGCGGCGATGAGGCCAATGCCCAAAATGAAGCCGAAGTCGCCCACACGGTTGACGAGGAACGCCTTCATGTTGGCAAAAACGGCGCTCGGCTTGTTGAACCAGAAGCCGATCAGCAAATATGACATCAGGCCCACAGCTTCCCAGCCAAAGAACAGCTGCAGCAGGTTGTTGCTCATCACCAGCATCAGCATGGAAAAAGTGAATAGGGAAATGTAGGCAAAGAAGCGGTTGTAACCGTCATCTTCTTCCATGTAGCCAATCGTGTAGATATGCACCATGAGCGACACAAAAGTCACCACGCACATCATCATGGCCGTCAGGCTATCGACCAGAAAGCCGATTTCCATCTTCAGACCACCGACCGTCATCCAGGTGTAGAGCGTTTCGTTGAAGCGCGCGCCATCAAGCGCCACGCTCTTGAGCGTCATGGCCGAAATGATGAACGCCACCAACACGCCCAGAATGGTGAGAGTGTGCGACAGGCGGCGGCCTACCCAGTTACCACCAAACGAGGTTCCAAAAATACCAGCAACCAGGGCGCCAGCCAGCGGGGCCAGCGGAACGGCCAGCAACGTCGATACAGAAAGGGTTTGAGTCATCTTTTTATTAACCCCGGAGCGTGTTGAGTTCGTCGACGTTGATGCTGGACTTGTTACGGAACAGCAGCACCAGTATGGCCAGCCCGATGGCGGATTCGGCAGCGGCGACGGTCAGGATGAAGAACACAAAAACTTGACCCGCCATGTCGTTCAGGTAATACGAAAACGCGACGAAATTCATGTTGACCGCCAGCAGCATGAGCTCAATCGCCATGAGCAGGACAATCAGATTCTTGCGGTTCAGAAAAATACCGATGACCGACAGCGCAAAAAGCATGGCGCCCAGCGAAAGAAAATGTCCCAGCGTAAGCATCATGATTTTTTTTCCTCGGCGGGAGCAACCATAGCGGGTGCAATGGGCACTGCGACCACAGATTTCATCTTGACCAGGCTGACCCGGTCTCGACGCTTTGCCCGGACCTGATCAGCAGGATTGATATGTTTGGAGTCCTTACGCTCACGCAAGGTCAGCGCAATAGCGGCAATGATGGCTACCAGCAGAATCACGGCTGCAATTTCCAGCGGGTAGAGATACCCCGAATACAGGAGCTTGCCTAGCTCTTTGACATTGGAAACCTGAGCGGCGATTTGACCAGGTGCTACCGGAGCTAAGGCCAGCTTCGGCGGCTCACGGAACCCGCCCATCAGGACATAGGACATCTCCAGGGCGATGATGACGCCCACCGTGCCGGCAAGTGGAAAATGCTTCCAGAAGCCTTTGCGCACGCTATCCAGATCGACGTCGAGCATCATGACCACGAAAAGAAAGAGCACCATCACCGCGCCCACGTAGACGAGCACCAGCGTGATGGCCAGAAACTCGGCCTTGAGCAGCATCCAGACGGCAGCAGCCTGAAAAAATGCCAGCACAAGGTACAGCACTGCATGCACCGGATTGCGCGAAGTAATCACCCGGAATGCTGCAAACAGCAGCACCGCGGCGAAGACATAAAAAAGACCTGTTTTAGCGTCCATATTTTTGTAGATTCTTTCTTGTGTCAGCTACTTGACGAGGTGATTCAGCGGTATTTGGCATCAGCCGCCTTGTTGGCCGCTATTTCGGTTTCATAGCGATCGCCCACTGCCAGTAGCATCTCCTTGGTGAAATACAGGTCACCCCGTTTTTCACCGTGATACTCGAAAATGTGGGTCTCGACAATCGAGTCGACCGGGCAGCTCTCTTCACAAAAACCGCAAAAAATGCATTTGGTCAGGTCAATGTCGTAGCGTGAGGTGCGGCGGCTGCCGTCTTCCCGTACATCAGACTCAATAGTGATGGCCATCGCCGGGCACACGGCCTCGCAGAGCTTGCAGGCAATGCAGCGCTCTTCGCCGTTTTCATACCGACGCAGTGCGTGCAAGCCGCGAAAACGCGGGCTTAGCGGGGTTTTTTCTTCAGGGAACTGGATAGTGATCTTCCGCTTGAACATGTACTTGCCGGTCAGGGCCATACCCTTGAACAGCTCGGTGAGCATGAAGCTTGAAACAAAATCCTTGACGGAGGCAACTGCAGACATGACTTTTCCACCTATTTCCAGATGTTGTAAGGGGTCTGCATCCAGGCCCCAACGACCACCAGCCAGACCAGGGTCACAGGTATGAATATCTTCCAGCCCAAACGCATGGTCTGGTCATAACGGTAGCGCGGGAATGTGGCGCGAACCCACAGGAACATTGTGACCACCACAAATGATTTGATGCCTAGCCAGATCCATCCAGGAATCCAGTTGAAGAATGCGCTGTCAATCGGGGGCAACCATCCGCCCAGAAACAGAATCACGCACAACACCGACACCAGGATCATGTTGGCGTATTCAGCCAGGAAGAACATGGCGAAAGCCATGCCGGAGTACTCCACCATGTGACCCGCAACGATCTCGGACTCGCCTTCCACCACGTCAAATGGGTGGCGATTGGTCTCGGCCAGGCTGGAAATGAAATACACCACAAAAATAGGCAACAAGGGCAACCAGTTCCACGAGAGGATGGTTAAGCCCGCGCTGGCAGCCATGCCTTTGCCCTGGCTCATCACGATGTCGGTCATGTTCATACTGCCCGACACCATAAGCACCACCACCAGGCAAAAGCCCATGGCAATTTCATAACTCACCATCTGGGCCGACGCACGCATGGCACCCAAAAACGCATATTTGGAGTTGGTCGCCCAGCCTGCAATGATGACGCCGTAAACTTCAAGCGACGTGATGGCCATCACAAACAAGAGGCCGGCATTGATATTGGCCAGTGCGACATCGGGACCAAAAGGGACGACCGCCCAGGCCGCCAACGCGGGCATGATGGTCATGACCGGGCCTAAAACATACAGTCCCTTGCTTGCGGCCGTGGGGATGATGATCTCCTTGGTCAGCAGCTTGAGCGCATCCGCAATCGGTTGCAACAGTCCAAAGGGGCCGACGCGGTTGGGGCCCATACGGACCTGCGTAAAGCCAATCGCCTTGCGCTCCCACAACGTGAGGTAGGCAACACACCCCATCAGCGGCGCCACAACACAGATGATCTTGATGAGCGCCCACACGACAGGCCACGCGCCACCCATCAAACCTTGGCCGAAGCCGTAAAACGCGTCGATCATGCTGCGGCTCCTTCAAGACTCGCGGCCTGCCGGGCATCCGCCGTCAACTGCAGCGATGGTGCGCGTCTGACCAGACCATCGAGCTGGTAGATGCTGGCGACAGCAGGTATCAAGCCAGCCGCAGCTGACAAGATGATATTGGCTTCGCTCGCACCCGCTAGCTCATTACCCAGCTTGTCTGCGGGTACTTGTGCCATGTCAACTCCTTGAACCTGCTTGAGAACATCTTGCGAGGATTCAAAGTCAAAGCCGGGCAAGCCCAGCAGGTTGGCCAGCACGCGCAAGACTTTCCAGGCCGGACGCGTGTCGCCCAAAGGTTTAACAACCGCATGAAAGCCCTGCACACGGCCTTCAGCATTCACAAAAGTACCAGGGGTCTCCGTAAAGGGAGCAATCGGCAACAACACATCGCTGAAGCTCATATTGGCCTTGAAGGGGCTCAGTGTGACGACCATCTGGGTTGCATTCAGCGAAGCCTCGGCCTTGAGGCCTGCAGCTGAATCAAACTCAGGTTCATTGTTCAGCAGGATGAGCGCTTTCAGCTTGCCCTCCAGCATCTGCCCGGCATGAAGGCCCTGGGCGCCCGGCAAAGCACCGACCAACTGGGCGCCGACGGTATTGGCTGCTTCGGTCAGGTAACCCACAGTCGCGCCGGTTTGCGTACCAATCCAGTGGGCCAGCGCCAGCAGACTGGAGGCATTGGCATGGTGTGCCGCGGCATTGCCCAGCAGGATGGCTTTGCGCTCAGCGCCCAGCAATGATTTGGATATCGCCTTGGCGGCATCGGTTGCCTGACCCGAGGCGGGTGCGGACACGCCCTTCTCTAGCGCAATCGCTGCAGCCACGTCAGACAGGGCCTGAGCCCATCCATCAGGTGCCACCAGCAGTGTGTTCGCAATCGGCATGGCCCATGCGTCCGCGGAAGCCAGCTCGGCTATTGAATCAATAGCACTCAGCGCACATCCCTTGCGGATGGACTGCCGAATACGTTGCGCAAAGAGCGGATGGTCTTTGCGCAGGTTGGAACCAACGACCAGCACGCTCTGCAATTGCGACAGCGAGGCAATGGAGGTGCCCAGCCAGCGGACAGATGAGGAAGGAGAAAACTCGGCATTGCGCAAACGGTAGTCAATGTTCTCGCTGCCGAGCCCACGCATCAGGGAAACAGCCAGGGACAACTCCTCCATCGTGCTGTGCGGACTGGCCAGCGTGCCGATGCTGTCTGCACCGTGCTCGGCCTTGATCTGCTTGAGCCCATTGGCCACATATTCCAGCGCGGTTTGCCAGTCAACGGTCTTCCACTCGCCGCCCTGCTTGAGCATGGGGCTGGTGAGCCGTTCATCGCTATTCAGAGCTTCATACGAGAAGCGGTCGCGGTCGGCGATCCAGCATTCGTTGACGTCTTCGTTCTCAAGTGGAACCACCCGCATGACCTTGTTGCTCTTGACTTGAACAATCAGGTTGGCGCCGGTCGAATCGTGCGGGCTGATCGACTTTCGACGCGACAATTCCCAAGTGCGGGCGCTGTAGCGGAAAGGCTTGCTGGTCAGCGCACCCACGGGGCAAATATCGATCATGTTGCCCGACAGCTCAGAGTCCACCGACATGCCGATAAAGGTTTCAATCTCGGCGTGCTCGCCGCGGTGCGACATGCCAAGCTCCATCACGCCGGCAACTTCCTGACCAAAGCGCACGCAACGGGTGCAGTGAATGCAGCGACTCATCTCCTGCATGGAGATCAGTGGGCCCACATCCTTGTGGAACACCACGCGTTTTTCTTCTTGGTAGCGTGACTCGCTGCCGCCATAGCCGACGGCCAGATCCTGCAGCTGACACTCGCCGCCCTGATCACAAATAGGGCAGTCCAGCGGGTGGTTTATCAGCAAAAATTCCATCACGCTCTTCTGGGCCTGGATGGCTTTGTCGCTCTTGGTATGCACGATCATGCCCGGCGTCACCGGAGTAGCACAAGCGGGCATGGGCTTGGGTATTTTTTCCACGTCCACCAGACACATGCGGCAGTTTGCGGCAATGCTCAGCTTCTTGTGGTAGCAAAAATGCGGAATGTAGGTGCCAGCCTTTTCAGCAGCGTGCATCACCGTGCTGCCTTCGAGCACTTCCACTTTCTGGCCGTCGAGTTCTATTTCAACCATATGTTTTCTTTCCGCGGTTCAAGCTTGCGTTGCAGCCTGAACTGCAGCATGAACTGCTGCAGATTGGGGGGTTTGTGGTTTGATCATCGCCTCAAACTCATGACGGAAATGCTTGATCATGGCGCGCACCGGCATAGCGGCGGCATCGCCCAGCGCACAAATGGTGCGCCCCTGGATATTGTCAGCCACGGAGTTGAGCAAATCCAGGTCGCCCTGGCGGCCCTGCCCATTGTGAATGCGGTCTATGACACGCCACATCCACCCCGTGCCTTCGCGACAAGGCGTGCACTGCCCGCATGACTCATGCATGTAGAAGTAGGACAGGCGCTTGAGTGACTCAACCATGCACCGGCTGTCATCCATCACGATCACGGCCCCTGAACCGAGCATGGAACCCGCCTTGGCAATCGAGTCGTAATCCATGGTGCACTCCATCATGATGGAGGCAGGCAACACCGGTGAAGAGGAGCCACCCGGAATGACAGCCTTGAGAGAGTGGCCCTTGCGCACGCCACCCGCCAGTTCCAGCAGCTTGGCAAACGAGGTGCCCATGGGCACCTCGTAGTTGCCTGGTAGCTCGACGTCACCAGACACCGAATAAATTTTGGTGCCACCGTTGTTTGGTTTGCCACATTCCAGATACGCCTGAGCGCCCTTAAGGATGATCCACGGCACGGCTGCGAACGTTTCGGTGTTGTTGATCGTGGTGGGTTTGCCGTACAAACCAAAACTGGCGGGAAACGGCGGCTTGAAGCGCGGCTGGCCTTTCTTGCCTTCCAGAGATTCCAGCAATCCGGTTTCTTCACCGCAAATATAGGCGCCAAAACCGTGAGCCGCGTAGAGTTCGAAATTAAAGCTGCTGCCCAGAATATTGTTTCCGATCAGGCCAGCTGCGCGGGCCTCGTCCAGCGCCTCTTCAAAACGCTGGTAGGTCGCAAAGATCTCGCCATGAATGTAGTTGTAACCAACACTGGTGCCCATCGCGTAAGCAGCAATCGCCATGCCTTCGATCACGCTGTGCGGGTTGTACTGCATGATGTCGCGGTCTTTGCAGGTGCCCGGTTCACCCTCGTCAGAATTGCAGACCAGGTATTTCTGGCCAGAAAACTGGCGCGGCATGAAGCTCCACTTCAACCCGGTCGGGAAACCCGCACCGCCACGACCGCGTAGACCGCTCGCCTTTACCTCGGCAATCACCTGATCGGGCGTCATACCCGCGATGCTTGCATCGCCTTTCGATCGCGTGCCATCTTGCCCCAGAATTTTGCGTAGCGCCTGGTAGCCGCCACGCGCCTCGTAGTCCTTGAGGCGCCAGTTATCGCCGTCCAAGCCGGCAAGAATTTGCGGATTGATGTGCCGGCCGTGAAAACAGGTCTGCACGCCTGTAGCTACAAATTTCGACAGCACGCTGTGCGCCGCTTCGTTGTAATTTGAGTTGGTTGCAAGCGTCATGATTAATTCGCCTCGGCGGACCTGAGACCATCAATGAGCTGGTCCAGTTTTTCATTGCTCATGCAACTACACATCGTGAGATCATTGACCAGCATCACTGGCGAATCTGCGCAAGCCCCCAAGCACTCGGACTGCTGCAGAGTGAAAAGACCGTCAGCACTGGTCTCGCCCATGGCAATGCCCAGTTTGTGTTCCAGATGCTCCAGCGCCTTGGCGCCATCACGCAATTGACATGGCAAGTTAGTGCAAACATTGAGCTTGTACTTGCCCACCGGCTGCTGGTTGTACATGTTGTAGAACGTGGTGACTTCGTGAACGGCAATCGGCGCCATGCCCAGATAGTCGGCCACCAGCTTCTCGCTCTCGGCGCTGACAAAACCGCGCTCTTGCTGCACGATAGCGAGGCAAGCCATGACGGCTGATTGCTTCTGGTCCGCCGGATATTTGGCGATTTCGCGGTCAAAAAGTACTTTGGTTTGTTCAGAAATCATGGAAGACATCATTGGTTTTACCGGTCAATATCACCGAAGGCAATGTCCATGGTGCCAATGATGGAGACGACATCGGCAATCATGTGGCCACGCGCCATTTCGTCCATGGCGGACAAATGAACATAAGCCGGCGAGCGCAGCTTCAGGCGGTAAGGCTTGTTGGCGCCATCGCTGACAAAGTAAACACCGAACTCGCCCTTGGGGTTTTCGAGCCCGACATAAACCTCGCCCTCGGGCACATGGAACCCTTCACTAAAGAGCTTGAAGTGGTGAATCAGATCTTCCATGTTGGACTTCATGGATTCGCGGTCAGGCGGAGCGACTTTGTGATTGCTTGTAATCACTGGGCCGGGGTTGACGCGCAGCCAGTCAACGCACTGCTTGATGATGCGGTTGGACTGACGTATTTCCTCTATGTGTAGCAGATAGCGGTCATAGCAGTCACCATTTTTTCCGACCGGAACGTCGAAGTCCATGTGCTCATATACCTCGTAAGGCTGTTGCTTGCGCAAATCCCATGCGAAGCCCGAACCCCTGAGCATAGTGCCCGTGAAGCCCAGGTTGAGTGCGCGCTCCGGCGACACCACGCCGATGCCGACCGTGCGCTGCTTCCATATGCGGTTGTCGGTCAGCAGCGTTTCGTACTCGTCAACGAGCTTGGGAAACTTCGCCACGAAGTCGTCGATGAAATCAAGCAGTGAGCCCTGACGACTCTCGTTCAGCACCTCAATCGCCTTGGCGTTCTTGAACTTGTTGACTTTGTACTGCGGCATGACGTCTGGCAGGTCACGGTATACACCGCCCGGACGGAAGTAGGCCGAGTGCATGCGCGCTCCCGACACGGCCTCGTTCATATCGAACAACGCCTCACGTTCGCGAAAGCAGTAAATCATGATGTTCATCGCGCCGCAGTCGAGACCGTGCGTTCCGATCCAAAACAGATGGTTGAGCAGACGCGATATTTCCGCAAACATCACGCGGATGTATTGCGCCCGGATTGGAACCTCGATACCGAGCAATTTCTCAATGCCCAGGCAGTACGCATGCTCGTTGGACATCATCGAAATGTAGTCGAGCCTGTCCATGTAGGGCAGCCCCTGGATATAGGTTTTGCTTTCGACTAATTTTTCCGTGGCACGGTGCAACAAACCGATATGGGGGTCAGCACGCTGGACCACCTCGCCGTCGAGTTCAAGCACAAGGCGCAGAACACCGTGCGCTGCAGGGTGTTGCGGCCCAAAATTGAGCGTGTAGTTTTTGATTTCAGCCATGTCGTATTTTTTGCCGGAACCGCTTATTGAAGACCACCGTAGTTTTCCTCGCGGATCACACGTGGCGTGATCTCACGAGGCTCGATGGTGACTGGCTGGTAAATCACGCGTTTTTGCTCGGGGTCGTAGCGCATTTCCACGTGACCGCTGACTGGGAAATCCTTACGGAAGGGATGGCCAATGAAACCGTAGTCAGTCAGGATACGGCGCAAATCGTTATGGCCTTCAAAGACGATGCCAAACAGGTCAAACGCCTCTCGCTCAAACCAGTTCGCGGAGTTCCATAAATCAGTGACCGAGTCAACGACCGGGAAATCATCGTCAGGACAAAATACCTTGATCCGCACGCGCTGATTCAGGCTGACTGACAGCAGATGCGATGCAACACAGAAGCGCAGCCCATCGCATTGGCCGTCTTTATATTCAGAATAATCCACACCGCAAAGGTCAATCAGCTGCTCGAATTTGCAGCCTGCCGCATCACGCAACAAGGTTGCTGCCGCCAGGTAGTCAGCCGCAGCCACAATCACCGTCACTTCACCAAGCGCGACCCGAATGCTTTTGACCCTGCTTCCAAGGACTGCTCCGATGGTATCGGCAAGCTGTTGGGCTGAAGCAGGAGACGGAAGAACCAAAGTAGATGACAACAGCATCAAGCCCTCGCAATCGTGTTGGTGCGGCGAATTTTTTGCTGCAACTGGATGATGCCGTACAGCAAAGCCTCGGCGGTGGGCGGACAACCCGGCACATAGACATCCACCGGCACAATGCGGTCGCAACCGCGAACCACCGAGTAGCTGTAGTGGTAGTAACCACCGCCGTTGGCGCACGACCCCATCGACAAGACCCAGCGCGGCTCAGCCATCTGGTCATACACCTTGCGCAGAGCCGGCGCCATCTTGTTGCACAGCGTACCCGCAACAATCATTAAGTCGGACTGACGCGGACTGGGACGAAATATCATCCCAAACCGGTCGATGTCGTAACGCGATACGCCGGTATGCATCATTTCTATCGCGCAACAGGCGAGGCCGAATGTCACAGGCCAAAGCGAACCAGTCTTGGCCCAGTTGACCACCGAGTCGTAACTCGTGGTCATGAAGCCTTCCTTAAAAACACCTTCAAGTGACATATCCGTACCTTTGTCGCAAAAATGCCTGGGGCTCTTTCCCCCATTTCTTACTTATTCCCAGTCCAGCGCACCTTTTTTCCACTCGTAGACAAAGCCCACGACCAGGATACCCAGGAAAATCATGACAGACCAGAAACCCACCGGACCTATTTCCTTGAGCGCAACCGCCCACGGAAAAAGAAACGCGACTTCAAGGTCAAAAAGAATAAAGAGGATGGCGACAAGGTAATAGCGCACATCGAATTTCATGCGGGCATCTTCGAAGGCTTCGAAGCCGCACTCATAAGGGGAATTTTTTTCGCTGTTAGGACGCACGGGACCCAACAAACGGCCCAACACCTGAGGCACAACACCGACACCTGCACCAACCAAAATAAATAGAAGAACAGGAAGGTATTGATCGAGGTTCATGATGGATTTAATTTCTGCAAATCCGCTTGCGCAGCTTGTATCAGTTTACCGTTTGAACCGAAAACATCGCCGAAGCGCTGCTGCCGATATTTTTATCTGGTGCGGACGGCGAGACTCGAACTCGCACAGCTTTCGCCACTACCCCCTCAAGATAGCGTGTCTACCAATTTCACCACGTCCGCGGTGTTCAACTGCCCAGTTGGTACGAGGGAAAATCTTGCGATTTATGACTTTCTGGACACCCTAGAGTTTACCCTGAAATAACCCTTATTTCAGTAGGGAGTGAACGATTCATCAGGTTATTTCGTCGGGATCTGCGCGGCACCCGATGCGGCATGCGCAGGCGGCGCTGGAACTGCAGCGTTGGTCGTTGCAGGTGCAGTGGTTCCAGGGATTTGAGCCGCACCGGAGGCTGCGGATGCGGCGGTCCCAGGTATGGGCGCCGTAACAGCGGCACCTTCCAGCACGCTGGAGCCCGTGCGTGGCTGAGCGTTACCAAAGTATGCCAACGCCAGGGTGCAGACGAAAAATATCGCCGCCAAAACAGCCGTGGTGTGCGACAGGAAGTTGGCGCTGCCACTGGCGCCAAACAGACTGCCTGAGCCCCCACTGCCGAACGCAGCACCCATGTCGGCGCCTTTGCCGTGCTGCACCAGAATAAGACCAATCATGGCCAGCGCCGAAAGCATTTGCACAGCGAGAACAACAGTCAATACAACGTTCATATTTACTCCTAATTTAATAGCATTCTGCAACCATCAAACGTGGGCTGCAGCAATAATTTTCAAGAAATCCGGGGCTTTGAGCGAGGCGCCGCCAATCAGGCCTCCGTCAATATCGGGTTGGGTCAACAGCGAAGTCGCATTGGCCGCATTCATGCTGCCGCCATACAGGATTTTTACACGCGCTGACTGGTCGGTCGCGGCTTTGAGCTGGGCCCGCAGCACTGCATGAACGGCCTGAGCCTCTTCAGGCGAAGCTGTCTTGCCAGTGCCTATGGCCCACACGGGTTCGTAAGCCACCACGATTTCACTGATGCAGTGTCCGTTGGCATGAATCACGGCAGCCAGCTGACGCTTGACCACTTCCTCGGTGCGACCCGCTTCGCGTTCGGCCAATGTTTCGCCAATGCAAACGATGGGCGTAATACCCGAAGCCAGCGCAGCCTTGGCCTTGTCGGCCACCAAGGCATCGGACTCACCGTGGTACTGACGACGCTCGGAATGACCCACGATCACATAACGGCAACCCAGATCCTTGAGCATGGCCGCACTGACCTCGCCAGTGTAGGCACCCGCCGATTGCGCCGAGACATCCTGTGCGCCCACGTCAAGAGCTGACAGACCTGGATGGGCGGATTTCAGGGCTTGAACCTGCGCCAGGTAAGGCGCAGGCACGCACACGGCGACATCACAATTCGGATTGGCGGCCAGCCCTTTCGTTAACCCAATTGCCAACTCAGCCAATAAGGCTTCATTGGCAGCCAGACTACCGTTCATTTTCCAGTTTCCTGCAATCAGCTTTTTCATGGGATCCTCATGTTGCTTGCCAACTACCAGGTTAAAACGATTTTGCCGACATGCTGGTTGGACTCCATCAGCACATGCGCTTTGGCCGCATCGGCCGCGGCAAAGGTACTGTGGATCACGGGCTTGATGGCACCACTGGCAACCAGTGGCCAGACCATTTCCTTTAGCGCCTTGGCAATGGCAGTCTTGAATTCAAGCGAACGCGGGCGCAAGGTCGAGCCGGTAATGGTTAACCGCTTGCGCAACACCAGACCGGCGTTGAACTCGGCCTTGACGCCGCCTTGCAACGCAATGATGACCAGGCGGCCGTCTTCGGCAAGGCACTCTACTTCACGCGACACATAGCTACCGGCGACCATGTCAAGAATGACGTTGACACCCTGGCCGTTCGTCAATTTTTTAACCTCTGCTGCAAAGTCACTGGTCTTGTAATTGATCGCATGGTCGGCGCCCAATGCCAGGCAGGCGGCGCACTTGTCATCACTGCCGGCAGTCACCAGCACCATGGCGCCCAGCGCCTTTCCCATCTGGATGGCCGTCACGCCAATACCGCTGGAGCCACCCTGAATCAGCAGGATTTCGCCTTTTTGCAGGCCTGCTCGTTCAAAGACATTGCTCCAGACCGTAAAGAAAGTCTCAGGCAGCGAAGCCGCTTGCACATCACTCAATCCTGGTGGCACGGGCAGGCACTGCCCGACGGGCGCCACGCACAACTCGGCATAGCCCCCACCCGCCACCAGGGCGCACACGTGGTCGCCAATCCTGAAGCCAGCTGCAGACATCGCCTGCGCGTCGCCCGCGATGATCTCGCCCGCGACTTCCAGCCCCGGAATGTCGGACGCCCCGGGCGGCACCGGGTAGTTGCCGGTGCGCTGCAGCACATCAGGCCGGTTCACGCCACTGGCGCTCACACGGATCAGCACCTCGCCCGCAACTGGAGCAGGCGCAGGACGCGCGCCCAAACGCAGCACGTCAGGCGCGCCATAGGAGGTAATTTCAACGGCTCTCATGGATTTTCAGGTAATTTGTGCCGCTGACCCCAATTTTTCAGGCGTCAGCAGCTACAAAATAAATAGCAGATACTGATTAACCGTTGTCCTGATTTTGACCAGGACGGTCAAGCAGCGCCTTCATCGACAGCTTGACGCGGCCTTTTTCGTCGGTTTCCAGAACTTTGACCCTGACGATCTGGCCTTCGCTCAGGTAGTCGCTAACCTTCTCAACACGCTCGTGGGCGATCTGGCTGATGTGCAGCAGACCATCTTTGCCGGGCAACAGGTTGACCAGTGCACCGAAGTCCAGAATCTTGGTGACTGCGCCTTCGTAAACCTTGCCAATTTCGACTTCGGCGGTGATCTCGGCAATGCGGCGCTTGGCCTCGTCAGCCTTGGCGCTGTCGTTGGAAGCGATGGTGATGGTGCCATCTTCCTCGATGTTGATCTGGGTGCCAGTCTCTTCGGTCAGCGCACGAATCACGGCGCCGCCCTTGCCGATCACATCACGGATCTTCTCGGGGTTGATCTTCATCACATACAGACGCGGCGCAAAGTCAGACACCTCGGCCTTGGCTTCGCCCATGGCTTCCTGCATCTTGCCCAGAATGTGCATGCGGGCTTCCTTGGCTTGGGCCAGTGCCACCTGCATGATTTCCTTGGTAATGCCCTGGATCTTGATGTCCATCTGCAGCGCGGTAATCCCGAAGGTGGTACCCGCGACCTTGAAGTCCATGTCACCCAGATGATCTTCATCACCCAAGATGTCGGTCAGCACGGCGAAGCGGTTTTCTTCCTTGATCAGACCCATGGCAATACCGGCCACGTGCGCTTTCATGGGCACACCTGCGTCCATCAGGGACAGGCAGCCGCCGCAGACGGAAGCCATCGATGATGAGCCGTTGGACTCGGTGATCTCGCTGACCACGCGCATGGTGTACGGGAACTCTTCTTTGGTTGGCAGCACGGCGATCAGTGCACGCTTGGCCAGACGACCGTGGCCGATTTCGCGGCGCTTTGGCGTGCCGACGCGACCAGTCTCGCCGGTGGCAAACGGAGGCATGTTGTAGTGCAGCATGAAGCGGTCTTCGTACTCGCCCGCCAGTGCATCAATACGCTGCGCATCGCGCTCGGTGCCCAGGGTAGTGACCACCAGAGCCTGGGTTTCGCCACGTGTGAACAAGGCGGAACCATGGGTACGGGGCAGCACGCTGTTGCGGATTTCGATGGGGCGCACGGTGCGGGTATCGCGTCCGTCAATGCGCGGCTCGCCGGCCAGAATCTGGCTGCGAACAATCTTGGCTTCAATGTCAAACAACATGCCTTCAACGGCAACACCGTCAAACACGACACCATCAAGCTTCAGGTCTGCCATTACGACAGCATAAGCTTCGCGGCAGGCGCGGGTACGTGCCTGCTTGTTGCGAATTTGATAAGCAGCCACAAGTTTATCGGTGGCCAGTACGCCCACCTTGGCGATCAATGGCTCGTTCTTGGCGGGTGCTTTCCAGTCCCACACCGGCTTGCCAGCGTCACGCACCAGTTCGTGAATGGCGTTGATGGCGATATTGCCCTGCTCATGGCCGAACACCACAGCGCCCAGCATGATTTCTTCAGACAGTTGCTTGGCTTCAGATTCGACCATCAGCACGGCGGCTTCGGTACCAGCCACCACCAGATCCATGACGGAATCCTTGCGCGCGGTCTGGCCGGGGTTGAGCACGTATTCGCCGTTGATGTAACCAACGCGGGCAGCACCGATGGGGCCACTGAACGGGATGCCACTGACGGACAAAGCGGCGCTGACCGCGATCAAGGCGGCGATGTCAGCATCAACTTCAGGGTTCAGTGACAGGGTGTGGACCACCACATGCACTTCATTGAAAAAACCTTCGGGGAACAGGGGGCGGATCGGGCGGTCGATCAGGCGGCTTGTCAGCGTTTCAAACTCGCTGGGACGGCCTTCGCGTTTGAAGAAGCTGCCAGGGATCTTGCCAGCGGCATAAGTCTTTTCAAGGTAATCCACTGTCAGGGGGAAGAAGTCCTGACCGGCCTTGCCTTCGGTCTTGGCAACCACCGTAGCCAACACCACTGTGCCGTCCATGTCCAGCAGCACTGCGCCACTGGCTTGGCGAGCGATTTCGCCAGTTTCCATGGTGACCGTGTTCTGACCCCACTGGAAGGTCTTGGTAACTTTATTGAAAATACTCATGTTCTTTTCTCCACTAGTTTCGAGCACTTAAGGCCGTGCAAAAAGGCCCGGAGAGTCGGCTGGCTGAACCCGATGCCATTCCACAAAATGCCTGGCTATCAGGAGACCTGAGGACCAGGACGTTTCTTGTGGAATGACACAGCGCGTGTTCGTTTTGCCTTGCTCCGAAGTAAAAAACGCCTGAGCTAGTGAACTAACTCAGGCGCTCTCAAGTCGGTTTACCGCTTATTTGCGCAGGCCAAGCTTGGCAATCAGCGCGGTGTAACGGTCAGCATTTTTGGACTTCAGGTAGTCCAGCAGCTTGCGGCGACGGCTCACCATGCGCAGCAGGCCACGGCGACCGTGGTGATCTTTGGCATGGGTTTTGAAATGGGGCATCAGTTCATTGATGCGGCCGGTCAGCAGCGCCACTTGAACTTCAGGACTGCCGGTGTCGTTGGCAGCACGTGCGTTGGCCTTGACAATCTCGGCCTTCACTGATTTTTCGATCATGATTTTCCTCTTGCAACTAAGTGCACTTGCGAGGAAAGCAGTGCTCCCGACATAGGAGTTGACCGCTTTCGTCGTGCTTGGTATTTGCTATCTGCCAGCAGCCTTTTGCAGGCCTGCTGTAGAAAACAACCCTGAATTATAGCGCAAGCCAACGTTTAAGCCGCTCTACACCCTGCCCCAGCCTAGCGATGTCCTGGCTGGCAAAACACCAGCGCAGCCAGCCCTGCGCCTCGGATGCAGGATTGACCATGAACGCGTTGCCCGGCGCCAGTCCCAGCCCAGCCTCCACCACCAGCCGCTTGGCCGTGTCAAAAGAATCCCGGAACCGATCCTGGCCCTCCAACCTGAAAAAGGCGTACATACCGCCCTTGGCAGGTGCCACCTGAACACCCGGCACGGCCTGCAACAGCGGTACCAGCGTGTCACGACAGATTTTCAGGTGATTCACAACCCGGGGCGTGATGTCGGCCGTCCGCTCAATGGCCATCAACCCGGCGCGCTGCACAAACACCGGCGCGCAGGAGGTATTGAACTCGATCAGCTTGCCCATGTGCAGCGTCATGCTGGGCGGCATCACCAGCCAGCCCAGGCGCCAGCCCGTCATGAGAAAGCTCTTGGAGAAACTGTGGGCGACGACCAGACGGTCTTCCGGACTCGCGATATCCAAGAAACTGGGCGCACAGCCGCGCGCTGTCTCCTCAAAATAAAGGCGCTCATACACCTCGTCCGCCAGAATCCAGGTGCCTGTGCGCCTGCAGTGCGCCAGAATCGTGGCCTGCTCGGCGCGCGTCAGTGTCCAGCCTGTCGGATTGTTCGGCGCGTTGACAATCAAAAGCCTGGTTTTGGGCGTGATCGCTGACAGCAGTTCCGCCATGTCGAGCTGCCACTGCCCGGCCACGGGTTTGAGGCTCACGCATTTCACGACTGCCCCCATGATGGCAGGCTGCGCGGTGAGGTTGGGCCAAACCGGCGTTACGGCCACCACCTCGTCGCCAGCATCCACCAGCGCCTGCACGGCCAGCATCAGGGCATTGACACCGCCCGACGTGACGGCGATGCGCTCGGCACCGATAGGCGCAGCGCCCGGACTACGCAGGGCTGTAGCATAGCGGGCGATGGCCTCACGCAACTCGGGCAAGCCGAGGTTGTGGGCATAGAAAGTCTCGCCCTGCTGCAGCGAAGCGGCAGCAGCATCACGGATAAAAGCGGGCGTGACCTCATCACTCTCGCCAAACCAGAACTTGAGCACATCGGTGCGCCCCATGCCGGCATTGGCCACTTGGCGGATCATCGATTCTTCAAGGTTTAAAACGGCTTGTCTCATGCGCACCCTTCAGTCTGCTTGGTTTCGTATCGTTTAGGGCCGCACCATCTTGCAGCTTTGCGGCTGCTCTGCACGCTCCAGCGCAATCGTCTTGATGACGCGAAAACCATAGCCCGAGCCTTCAACATCAAATTTCACACCGGGGGTGCCCTGCCTGTCCATCAGCGCCACCATCAGCGGCTGCTGGAACTGATGATCGGCGGCGCGCATCGCACCGTGATGACCTGAAAAAGTAAGCGTGGCCCGCTCCAGCTGCGCGGCAACAGCTATCGAATCTGTAGCGCCAGCCTTCTCGATACTTTGAGCCAGGGCTTCGATCATCAACTGCATGCGCATATGCACGTAGTCGTCTTGCGGATTTGGAAAGCGCTGACGGAAGGACTGGTAGAAGGCTTCCGAGCGCGCGCCCGGCGCGTTGGGGAACCACTCGGCCACGGCAATAACCTTACCCACACCGGCATCGCCCAGTGCAGCCGGCACGCCCAGCGCATTGCCGTAAAACGTGTAAAACTTGCCTTCGTACCCGACCTCTTTCGCCGCCTTGATGAGCAAGGTCAAATCGTTGCCCCAGTTGCCGGTGAGCACCGCCTGCGCCCCGCTGGCCTTGATCTTGACGGCATAGGGTATGAAGTCCTTCACGCGTCCGATCGGGTGCAGCTCATCACCCACAATCTGCACGTCGGGACGCTGCAAGCCGATCTGTTTGCGCGCCTCCCGCAGCACCGCCTGACCAAAGCTGTAGTCCTGGCCAATCAGGTAAATGCTCTTGAGCTTCTTGTCGTCCTTGAGCACCTCCATCAATGCGGCCATGCGCATGTCGGCATGGGCGTCAAAACGGAAATGCCAATAGCTGCATTTTTCATTCGTCAGGATGGGATCAACCGCCGAATAGTTGAGAAACAGCACGCGCTTGCCTGGCTCGCGCTCGTTGTGTTTGTTGATGGCATCGATCAGCACCGCTGCAATGGCCGATGAATTGCCTTGCGCAATGATGGTCACGCCGTCGTCAATCGCTGAACGCAATGCCGCCAGGGCTTCCTCGCTCTGACCCTTGTTGTCATAGCGCTCAACCACCAGATTGCGGTGGCCGCTGGCGAGCTTGACGCCGCCGCGCGCATTGACACGTTCCGTTGCCCACACGAGGTTGCGAAACACCGCTTCTCCGGTGTTGGCAAACGGCCCGGAAAGGCTTTCGATGAGCGCAATACGAATGGGTGGCAGGGATGGCTGGACTGCCGCCTGTGCCACGGAGGCCAGCGAGGCTCCAAAGAACAAGGCCACCAGCAGGTGTTTCAAAAATTTTTGCATTAAAAAATACGTTCCGCTTTTCAGTTTGAATATATAGGGTGCACACCCCATCGAGGGTTCTGCGGCCATCGCAGTGAACGCCGCGCAGTGTAAAGGCAAACGTCCTGTAAATGTCCTGCTTAACCGGCCTGCAGAAGGCTCAACGGGCATCGGCCAACTCGGGCTGCAGCGCTGCCAGGTCCCAGCGCGGTTTCACGTCAAAGGTGTAGCCGTGCTGCAGCGTTTCCAGGCCCGCCTGCAGGCGCATGCCAGCGGCCAGGGCAATCATGGCGCCGTTGTCAGTGCAAAAATCCAGTTCGGGATAATGCACCCGGATACCGCGGTTCTGGCAGGCCGCGTTGAGCTGGCTGCGCAGCAAGGCATTGGCGCCCACACCGCCCGCCACCACCAGTCGCTGGAGCCCGGTCTGCGTCATGGCGCTCAGCGATTTTTTGACCAGCACCTCCACAATCGCCGCTTGCGTGGAAGCGGCCAGGTCGGCCTTGCGGCTTTCCAGCTCGGGGCCCAGTTTTTTGGCTTGCGTCAGCACGGCGGTTTTCAGGCCGGCAAAGGAAAAATCGAGGTTGCCGCTGTGCAACAGCGGCCGGGGTAGTTTGAACGCTGCGCCGTCACCCTGCTGCGCCAACTTCGACAAATGCGGCCCGCCGGGATACGGCAAGCCCATCAGCTTGGCCGACTTGTCAAAAGCCTCCCCCGCTGCGTCATCAATGGTTTCCCCGAGCAACTGGTAGCTGCCCACACGGTCTACCCGCATCAACTGGGTATGCCCGCCCGATACCAGCAGCGCCACAAACGGAAACTCCGGGGGGTCGGCACTCAGAAAAGGCGACAGCAGATGGCCCTCCAGATGGTGCACGCCCATCACCGGCTTGGCCAGCGCAGCCGCCAGCGAGCAGGCCACGCCCGCGCCCACCAGCAGCGCGCCCGCCAAGCCCGGTCCGCGCGTGTAGGCAATCACATCCACCTGCGCCAACGAGCGCTGCGCCTGCTTCATGACCTCCTGTGTCAAGGGCAACACCCGCCGGATATGGTCCCGACTGGCCAGTTCCGGCACCACGCCGCCGTAGGCCTGGTGCATGTCAATCTGGCTGTACAAAGCGTGCGACAGCAGACGAGGCACATCTTTCCCTGCGGTATCCACGAGGGCTACACCCGTTTCATCACAACTCGATTCAATTCCTAGTACAAGCATCTGCCAAGTGTAAGGTTTGACCAACAGACCGGGCGCCAAAGGGCCGCCCCGATCAATCGACCTCATCTCTAACTCACCGCGCGGTGATGACGCGGGAGGGTCGTATCTGCTCGAAGTTCAGATACTTCTCTTGCCGGCGTCCCTCAATGCTGACCCGGTGGTTTTGGGCCCGTTGAAACGTGGCGATTTGATCAGGCGTAGGCGAGGTGATTTTCCAGACACGCCCCTGATCGTCCGTCACCGCCCACCAGGCGCCCGGTTCTGAGCCTTTCAGCGTCAAATTCCCTGAGATGCTGACATCTGCACTCTTCCGGGTCGGGTCGCTGGCGCTGTTGACACAAGCTGCCAATGCCAGCAATGTAACGCCCAATACCCAGCGCATGAGGCCGATTCCGGAGGTGGAAAATTTTTGCGTTCTCATTTGATGATCACCATCAAGCTTGTGTTGGCGGGCACCACCACACCGTTGCGCACGTAGCTGGTTTTCCCTGCGGCAATGGTATCGCGCTGATAGGTATGCGTGGTCGCGGCATAGCCCGAGGTCAACGACGCAGGAGCAGCCAGGGCAAGGGGAGAAAGGTCTTTGGCTTGCAGGGTGTAAGCGCCCGCAACGGTGCTCGGGTAGCCGTAACCCGCGGGCGTACCGACTGCGGGAAGTTGCCCAAATGCGGTGGCACCAAAACGCGCAAATTCGTCGCTGAAACTGGGCCCCCCGTTAGCCTTGATCAGCCCATCCAGACAGGCATAGCTGGTCAATGAAGTGCCGTCACTGCATGATGTGACGAGTTGCTGGTAGATCGACAGGCCGTAGCGGCGATTAAGGAACGCGCCAAATCCGCCACCGATAGCGTAGTTGGGCGATGAGTCCACCAACAGCGTCGGCCAATTGATGTAGCTGACGTTGCCGCCCGTGAGCAGGTACCCCGGCAGGCGGTAGCTCAGGATCTTGTTGTAGCCGCTGACGACGGCGGGTGTCACGATGTCCTCCGTCATCATCGCCGAGGTCTCTTCAAGCCAGGTGTCGTGGACCACGCCTCTTGCGACCGAACGCTGGTAGAAGTTCACCATGTGCGTGGACTCATGCAGCAGTGTCGACGTTGTATAGTTGAGACTAGCTTTAATTTGGCCAGCGTTGATGAAAACCGCGAGCGCTTCATTTGAACTGTTGGATGGTGTTTTGAGCAGATTGTTGCCCCCAAAAAAATAGCCCGCCCATCCGGCGGAATCTGGAACATTCAGCAGTACGACGTTCACGTCCTGCAAGGTGCCAGGGACGTCTTTGATCAACTCGGCATACGTTGATGCGGCAGAACCCCAAAGGTCGCCCAACAACGTGTTGAGTTGGGCCAGGCCACCGGCGCTTCCGCAGTAAGACGTCTGCATGGCGCCAAGCGCCGCCGACAACTCGGCCGCCGTAAATTTCCCCGAAGATACGATGGTCGGATCAACCCACCACACCACGTTGCGGCCACTGGGTAACGGACACACAAACTGCACCGAGGCGGCGTAGGCCACGGGTGTCGCCGGAAAGTTGTCGATCCATGATCTGCTCGCACCCACCGCTGGAGAAAATGACAAACGCGTCACTGCCGCCGAGTTGGTGCTCAGCAGGTCAGCGGCTGTTTTGGCCGTCGTGCGGGAGCGAATGAGGCCCGCTGAAATCGCCCGGTTTTTTTCCAGCATTTGCGCGTGGGCATCGTCATGCTTCTGATGCTCTGCCACCGCACCGGCAAAAAGACCGGAGTCAGCCAAGACGGGGGTAGGCGCCACTGGTGACGCGAGTATCCCGGACGCCGGAGCTGTTGCAGAAGCCTGGGAGCCGTTGGAAAAAACCAGCGTGGCAACTTTTCCTGCAGCAACCCCCGCGATGTCGACATTGATCGTTGCTGCGGAGCTTGAGGTGTTGTTGTAGCGCCAGACACCAATGCCCGTACCGCTGTAGGTATTGGCGTTGATGGCTCCACAATTGGCACCGGTGCAGCCTGGGACCAGTGAGGCGGTAAGGCCAACGGTTGTAGGGACCTGATTGGATGCAGCAGGGCTGCTTCCCCCACCACCACAGGCCGCCAGCGCCAAACAAAAGATCGAGACGAGCAGGTACTTCATGTAGCGATAGTTCATATTGATTTTGAACTCCCTCGGAGCGCGAATAAGGCACAGTTCGAAAGCGCTACACGCGACACTGCGCATAGAACCACCAAGTATCTTTGAAATCAGATGCAGTTGCCGCGCTGCACCTTGAGCGCCACAGCCGTTTCATCACAACCCGATTCAATGGCCATTACAGCACCGGACAAGTGTAAGGTTGCCACCTTTTTGGGGCGGGTAGCGCGCGCGAAAGCCCCTTGCCAGGGCGTTGAAGTCAACATTGGCGCGAATCTTGCAATATTTATGACATCGCCCCATACCCTGCGCCTGGTTGTCATTGCGCCGGATTTATCCGCATTCGACGCAGCGGATGAGGCTGACCTGGCGCTGATTGAACGCTCGCGCCAGTTGCGCATTGGCTTGCTGGCAGGCGGCTTCAACCTGATTGCCACGCTGCCTGCCGACACCTTCCTGCGTGAGCGGCTTGCACAGCTGCAACCCGACCTGATCATTGTGGATGCCGAAAACGACGCGCGCGACTCGCTGGAA
>DFWY01000039.1:0-1879 GCA_002381615.1 Polaromonas sp. UBA4122
CGTTGCGGTGCAGCCGGTGCGGGTGGAGCGACTTGCGGTGGGGGGGGTACCTTGGGCTGCGCCGATCGTTGCGGCGGTGGTTGCGTCGGCTGCGCTGGAGGAGCCACTTGGGGTGCGATGGCCTTTGGCTCGGTTGCGCGTTGCGGTGGCCGGGGTGGTGGCGCGACGGGTTGAACCTGCTGCTCTCCCTTTTCACGCGGTTCGGTCTTTCCGCGTTGCTGTGGTGGTTGTGCGGCCGGTACCGGTGGCGTCGCTTGCGGTGGCGCACCACCTTGCGTCGGTGCGCCCCGTGCGCCGGAAATTGCGGGCGCTGCGGTCGCCTTTTGCCCATCGGGTTTTCCGCTTACATCACCCGGCTTGGTACCGGGTGCCGCTGGCGGCGGACGCATGGTCGGTGGCGTGGCTTGCGGCTGCGCGACCACTTTGACGACGGGCGTCGGCGCGGCCGCTGCAGGTTTCAAGTCCTTGCGTGCGGCATCGTCGAGCGGTTTACCCGGCTTCGCCGTCAGTTGCGGCTGCTGCGCCGCAAAACCGACGTGCGCGGCAGGGGGCGCGGTGCGGGCGACCACAGGCCGCTCGAACACGCGGGAAGGCGGCTTGCCGCCAGGTCCGGCGGCCCCGCGCACGCTTTTTTCGGTTGGCGCCACGGGCGCGACCACTGCCACTGGAGTGCTGGCAAGCATTTCCCCGGAAACGCGAACCGCCGCCCTGGACACTGGCTGCGACTGCACGAACGCGGTTCTCGGCACAGCGACGATGGCTCCTGGCACTTGCCGGTTGGCGTATACGACATTGGTCACGTTCGAGTTGTTGTAGTAGTTGTTGATGACGGTGTTGTTAATGACCGTGTTGCTGCGGTTGAGATTCTCGAAATAGCCCCGGCTCACCGGATAGGACGGCTGATAGACCTCGCGCGGACCAAGCGGGAACCACGCGACGCCACCAACGTTGCCGCTGGAAATCGTCAACTGAAAGTTGTCGCCGCCCACGAACGCAACCAGTGCCGGCGCGTAGTAGGCTTGGGCGCGCACGGGACCAGGCACCCAGGCCCACGTTCCACGGAGATTCGTCCAGCGGCCGTAATGGGACACGGCGAAGCCCCAGGGCGCGTCGTCCACCCAAGTCCAACCCCAGGGGTCGACCCAGGCCCAATGGCCGTCGCGGTAAGGCGCCCAGCCTGCCGCCACGCGATTCGGGGTCCAGACGTTGCCGTAGGTCGCGTCGACGCGCCAGCTGCCGTTCGCATCAAGATCCTGGTACCCGACGACACCTGGCGACACATAGCGGGCCGAGCGCGAGTTGTCGAAAGCGCGGTCGCGAGCGCTAGCCCAGCGATCGAAGTCGTCCAGGCGCGGCGCCGCGATAACCTGGTACTCGCGCAGCCCGGTTCCCGTGAAGCGATAGGGTTGACGCGAATCAACCACGTACGCTGCGCCTTCTCCATAGACTTCACCCTGGCCTTTGCGCACGATGATGTCCGTTGCATTGCCGTCGGGGTCCACCGCGATGCGATATTCGCCGGGTTGGCGCAGCGTAAAGGCGAGATTCGGGGTGTCGACCTCAAACACCTGGTTGGGATCGAGGCGGCGCACGCGGACGTTCAGGGTTCCCTGTGTCAGTTGCAGCTGGGCGATTCGGTCATCGAGGTTGAGAACGGAGACGCTAGTCGCTGCGTTCATGCGAATCATCGCGCCGCCGACCTGGATTTCGGCCCGCGCACTCGCGTCCGCCCAAAGACGGTCGCCATTGGTCAGAGGTCGATTGACCGTTGCTTGTACCCAGTCGTTCTCGCCGGCGGGTGAGAAACCGACCGCACCGGCGGTGTAGCCCAGACGCGCGACGCGCGACGGCGGGTCAGCGTTGGCCCAGCCACTAAAGG
>DFWY01000039.1:1939-3753 GCA_002381615.1 Polaromonas sp. UBA4122
CCGTTGGCCCAGCCACTAAAGGTCAGGACCGCGAAGCCGGCAACAAGGGCGAAAGCACAACGACGGAGAGATTGCATCTGCATGGCGATTCCTTAGGAAAGAGTGTGCCGCCTCGACCGGTAGATCGGATCGACAACGGAGGTGCTGTGCCGAGTTGTTCCCATCATGGGAACGGCCCACAAACGACCAAGACGCCAATGCGTCAAACTCAACAGAACCCGCGATACTGCGCGCACTTTCATTTCGATGACTGCGCAATCAACAGATCTTCGCACGCGCCGCGCGCGACGACAACGGATGCTGTACCGGATGGAATGTGTGAACCGCGTCGATGGCATCGGTTATCAGTTGTTCAGCATCAACTGCAGGATGATGCCGGTGGCAATCGCAACCAGAACATAGTCGCTGCCTGTTTGAACCCAATGGTACCCACGGGGCGGGGCACTCAGGTTATGGGCGCGCCAGTCATCGACCACATAATTCCTGTGGCGATATTCGACCGGAAGGCGCTCGCCCCTGTGGAATTGATGGTCTGGGCCTGCGCCACGTTCATCCCGTTGCTCATTGTTGTTCGCGCGACCTTGGTTTTGAGGACGATTCGGTTGGCGTGCTTGGTTGTCTCGACGATGCTGCTGGCCGCCGCGTTGTGCCTGTTCATTACGACCGCGATCTTTGTGATCCTCATTCCCTTGGGCGAAGGAAAATCCTCCCGTGAGCAAAGACATTGCCATGATGCTGGAAACAACTGCTTTACTGTTCATGCTGAACTCCATTTGGTTGGGAAGTGTCATATTGGCCTCGCGCACTTTGTCGTGCGCCTTGTGCCGACCTACTACCGGTGAATACGAAAGATAGGCCTATGAACCGATAGATTCTTTGCGCTAGCGCAAGCAGAGATGCCGGTCAGCGAGGTTTCAGGCGAATTCGGGAAATAAGCCCCAGAGAACGTTAGGGCTGGCGTCAACAAATGGAATGCCAAGCCGAAGCGCTCGCATCAGATTTCCGGGAAATTATTGAGGCGGTAGCCGCTGTGGGGCCGGCGCTGAGAGACTTCCAAGCCAGGCCATTTCTGTCGCGCAGCAGCGTAATGTGGTTGGCGCTGGGCACACCAGCCTGGCCGCAGAACGTGAATACCCGTTACAGCCGTCCGCCATCTGATTTGCCGTTGATTAATCTGCACTACCAGCGCCACCGGAATCCAGCCCGCGCAGGTCGCCACAACATCCCAGATGTCAGCCGTGTTCGTGTCCGGGTGATAGGCGTCATAGAGCTCTCTACCGGCACCGGCTAGCAGCACAGCGGCGCCAAGCCAAGGCAAGCGAGCCGGTAACGACCAGGGCCGTTATTAGCGCGCCCACTGCGAAGTGCAGCAGTTTGTCGTAGGGAATCTTCATGGCGTTCCTTGCACCCTCACCAGCCCCAGAGGTGCCATCGCACCAAACAGCTCATCAGTCGATACATCGGACTTAGCCAGCAAGTCCCGATACTGCGACAGCGTACGCTGACTGGAGGCGTTGGGGCTTGGCACGCTGCATAAAGGGCACTGGCGTTGGTCAGCAGATAGGCGAAGGTGAACATCTTTTGGTTGGTCGCAGCGTTCGACCAAATAGAGTGAAATCAAGATTGCGTAATTCCATCTGGTCAATGACAGTTCATCGGAATACGGATTGTCCGCTATGGGCACTGTCCTGACCGACGCCTCCCGACCGAGACTGTGTAAAAACGTCAATGAAAATTTGAATTTCATGAGAGATAAAAATCGACCTCGTAGAACGACTCATGTGCAGCGATCGCAGGCTCGGGAATGGTTTTGG
>DFWY01000039.1:3869-4970 GCA_002381615.1 Polaromonas sp. UBA4122
CGCGTTTTGACACAGCCTCGACCCATAGCAGTCATTCGGTAGCTCGTTGAAGTTTGTGGCGTTATGCTACCCGCTTCTACACAGAACGTAGGTGGCAGGATGACGGTATCGCTTTTCCCCCTGGGATGGGAACACTACTTGGCAGGTGGCCTGTTGATCGGCGCAGGAGTAAGCCTGCTTTCATACTGACTGGATGGGTCGGTGGCATGAGCACGGTTTTCAGCTCTACATGGTCATAGGTATCGCACAGACCCTTTTTCCAGCAACCTCGCTTCGTCGATACCCGTGCATGGACGCTCGTCTTCGCTCTCGGGCTGATCCTGGGCGCGACCATATGGTGGCAATGGCTGGGGCCTTTGCGGTGTGTGCCCTAGTCCTGGAATTGCAGGCTTGGGGCGGACAACTGGCCGTTACTCGTAGCTGTGGCGGGTATCGCAGTGGGCGCCTACGCGCAAGGGTATTTCCACGATCACACACATGTGCGGCGCCATTGATGTCGGCGCCAACCCAGCGCAGGTGGAGTGAGCGGAAAACGTAACGCCTGACGGCTGATGAGGTAAAACGACGGAAGGTAACTCGTGTCAAGGTAGCGCCTTCGGGGGGATGTTCCTTTGCGTGCCATCCATCCGGTGCTGCCAGGGGCATTGCCATCCCGGGGGGGCGCAACCCAACGTCCACCCACAGGCACTCCGAGGTCTTCTCTCAGATCGGCCATCCGGCCCAATACTTCCGAGAACGGAGAAGCCAGCGCCGAATTGACGCAGCCGGACTGCTGCCAGCGGAGACGTGAACTCTCCCAACCCCCCTGCGTCACACCATCGATTTGGGAGCGCAACGACTTCCTCACGCTCTTGGTGGATCAGCGCGTCAAAACACCTTCAGCTACTCGATTAGGCTGCGTTTGTGTTGTGGCAAGGTGATCCTATATATGAGCGTGACGGTCAACCATAGCGTGGCGCATGTAAAGCCGGAACGGGAAAGGATTGGCATGGTGGTCTAGGAGACAGCAACGATTTTTTCGAAAAAACCGCCGCCGTGAGCTTTGCTTCAACAATTCAATGAGAAAAGCAATCTTCAGTAGTCGGCCCTGCAAAATCCACT
>DFWY01000116.1 GCA_002381615.1 Polaromonas sp. UBA4122
CGCAGGCAGCTATTAAAAACATAGTGATTCCGGATGCGTTGTTGCCGGAAATCAGTGGCCTGGAATCACCCGCGCGCATGGGATTTGTTGTGGAATTGCCTGCCGCGCCCGAATTGCTTGTCGATACAGCCTCGGTGATTCTGGACCGCGTTCAGGATGCCGGCAACGTCGGATCCATCCTGCGCAGTGCGGCGGCGTTTGGCTTCAGCCAGATCATCGCACTCAAAGGCACGGCAGCACTTTGGTCGCCCAAAGTGCTGCGGGCCGGTATGGGCGCGCATTTTGCCTTGCGCTTGGTGGAGGGCGTCGAGCCAGATGCGCTGGCTGGGCTGACCGTTCCTATCGTGGTTACCAGTTCGCACCATGGCAGCTTTCTGCACCAGCAAAAACTGCCCATGCCCTGCGCCTGGGCTATGGGTCATGAAGGGCAGGGCATTAGCGACGACCTGATGGCTAGAGCAAGCCTGAAGATGCGCATAGACCAGCCCGGCGGCGAAGAATCGCTCAACGTCGCGGCCGCCGCCGCCATCTGCCTGCACGCAAGCGCACTCGCTCAGCATTAAGGCGGGCAAAGCCGGGCAAAGCAGTGACAAGCACGAGGGTAAGTTATACTCGGAGGCTTTTCAAAACACAGCTTCGCCCGAGCGCATTCAAAGCCAACACCCTCACAAAAGCAGCCTGCAAGCGTCTTGATAGAGACGTTTCTTGTGTGCGCTTGGGCGAACCGTAACCAACCCGGAGAACCCAGTGCTTTTGTCTCTACAGGGAAATACCCCTCACGCCATACTGGCGCTCGCAGACGGCACGGTCTTTATCGGTAATTCGATTGGAGCTGCGGGCTCCACGATCGGTGAGGTGGTGTTCAACACCGCCATGACCGGCTACCAGGAAATCCTCACGGATCCGAGCTACTGCCAGCAGATCGTCACCCTCACCTATCCCCATATTGGCAACTACGGCGTCAATGCCGAAGACGTCGAAGCCGACAAGGTCCATGCCGCCGGCCTGATCATCAAGGACTTGCCACTGCTGGCATCCAACTTCCGTATGTCCATGACCTTGGCCGAGTACCTGGTCAAGGAAAAAACGGTCGCGATTGCAGGGATTGATACCCGCCAACTGACGCGCCACCTGCGCACCAAGGGTGCACAGAACGGATGCATTCTGGCGCTGGGCCAGGGCGAGCCGGTGCGCCAGTCCGCCATCGACAAGGCCGTGGCAGCCGCAAAAGGCGCACCCAGCATGGCCGGGCTGGACCTGGCCAAAGTTGTGTCTGTGAAGCAGGCCTACGAGTGGACGCAGACCGAGTGGAAATTGGGATCGGGCTACGGCGTGCAGAACACGCCAAAATTTCACGTCGTGGCCTTTGATTTCGGCGTGAAGATGAACATGCTCCGCATGCTTGCCGAGCGCGGTGCGCGCATCACGGTGGTGCCGGCCCAGACCTCCGCCTTTGACGCGCTCAAGCTCAAACCCGATGGCATCTTTCTGGCCAATGGCCCGGGTGATCCGGAGCCTTGTGACTACGCCATAGCGGCCACGCGCGAACTGATAGAAACCGGCATCCCGACTTTCGGCATCTGCCTGGGTCACCAGATCATGGCACTGGCCAGTGGCGCCAAAACCTTCAAGATGAAGTTCGGCCACCACGGCGCCAACCATCCGGTCAAGGATCTCGACACCCAGCGCGTCAGCATCACCAGCCAGAACCACGGTTTTGCGGTGGATGAGAAAAGCCTGCCTGCCAACCTGCGCCCCACGCACATCAGCCTGTTTGACGGCACGCTGCAAGGCCTGGCTCGCACCGACAAGCCCGCGTTCTGCTTTCAGGGCCACCCTGAAGCATCGCCGGGCCCGCACGACATTTCGTATTTGTTTGACCGTTTCACGGTGCTGATGGAACAGGCCGGGGAGAAGAAGAATGCCTAAGCGCACAGACATCAAATCCGTTTTAATCATTGGCGCCGGCCCGATCATCATTGGCCAAGCCTGCGAGTTTGACTATTCCGGCGTGCAGGCCTGCAAAGCGCTGCGCGAAGAGGGCTACAAGGTCATCCTGATCAACAGCAACCCCGCCACGATCATGACCGATCCGGCCACGGCCGACGTGACTTACATCGAGCCCATCACCTGGCAGACGGTTGAAAAAATCATTGTCAGGGAAAGGCCCGATGCCATTTTGCCGACCATGGGCGGCCAGACGGCGCTCAATTGCGCGCTGGATCTCTGGCGCAACGGCGTGCTCGACAAGTACCAGGTTGAGCTGATTGGCGCCAAGCCCGAAGCCATCGACAAGGCCGAAGATCGCCTGAAGTTCAAGGATGCGATGACCAAAATCGGTCTCGGTTCGGCCCGTTCGGGCATTGCGCACAGCATGGACGAGGCGTGGGCAGTGCAGAAAACCGTCGGGTTTCCGACCGTGATTCGCCCCAGCTTCACACTGGGCGGAACCGGGGGCGGCATCGCCTACAACCCGGAAGAGTTTGAAGTCATCTGTAAGCGCGGCCTCGAAGCCTCTCCGACCAACGAGCTGCTGATTGAAGAGTCGCTGCTCGGCTGGAAAGAGTATGAGATGGAAGTGGTCCGCGACACGGCGGACAACTGCATCATCGTCTGCTCGATTGAAAATCTGGACCCCATGGGTGTGCACACCGGTGACTCCATCACCGTGGCGCCGGCCCAGACCTTGTCCGACAAGGAATACCAGATCCTGCGCAATGCGTCTCTGGCGGTGCTGCGCGAGATTGGTGTGGACACGGGTGGCTCCAATGTGCAGTTCTCCATCAACCCGGTCGATGGCCGCATGGTGGTGATCGAAATGAATCCGCGCGTTTCGCGCTCCTCGGCGCTGGCTTCCAAAGCCACCGGTTTCCCGATTGCCAAGGTGGCCGCCAAGCTGGCCATTGGCTACACCCTGGATGAGCTGCGCAACGAAATCACGGGCGGCGCCACGCCCGCCAGCTTTGAGCCCAGCATCGATTACGTCGTCACCAAGATCCCGCGTTTTGCCTTTGAAAAATTCCCGGCGGCCGATTCGCGCCTGACCACGCAGATGAAGTCTGTCGGTGAAGTGATGGCCATGGGCCGCACCTTCCAGGAGTCGTTCCAGAAAGCCCTGCGCGGACTGGAAGTCGGCGTGGATGGCATGAACGAAAAAACACAGGACCGTGAAGTCCTTGAGAGAGAGCTTGGCGCCCCGGGACCCGACCGCATCTGGTATGTGGGTGATGCGTTTGCCATGGGCATGAGCGTGGACGAAGTGTTTGCGTTGACCAAAATAGACCCCTGGTTTCTGGTGCAAATTGAGCAGATCGTCAAGATCGAACTTGAGCTGGAGACCACATCGTTCGACAAAATCGACGCTGTCACGTTGCGAGCGCTGAAGCAAAAGGGCTTTTCCGACCGCCGTCTGGCCAGGCAGCTCAAAACCACCGACACCGCCATCCGCGAAAGGCGCCATGCGCTGGGTGTGCGCCCGGTTTACAAACGTGTGGACACCTGTGCCGCCGAGTTTGCGACCAACACTGCCTACCTGTACTCCACCTACGAGGCCGAGGGCAGCGAATGCGAGGCCGCGCCCACCGACAAGAAAAAAATCATGGTGCTGGGCGGCGGGCCCAACCGCATCGGGCAGGGCATCGAGTTTGACTACTGTTGCGTCCATGCCGCCATGGCCATGCGCGAAGACGGCTACGAGACCATCATGGTCAACTGCAATCCCGAGACGGTTTCAACCGACTACGACACCAGTGATCGACTTTACTTTGAGCCGCTCACGCTGGAAGATGTTCTGGAGATTGTCGACAAGGAAAAGCCGCTGGGGGTCATCGTTCAGTACGGCGGGCAGACGCCACTGAAGCTGGCGCTGGATCTGGAAGCCAACGGCGTGCCCATCATCGGCACCTCGCCCGACATGATTGACGCCGCTGAAGACCGTGAGCGTTTCCAGAAGCTGCTGCATGAGCTGGGCCTGCGCCAACCACCCAATGCCACGGCACGAGCCGAGCCTGAAGCGCTTGAAAAGGCTGCGGCACTGGGCTACCCGCTAGTGGTGCGCCCCAGCTATGTGCTGGGTGGCCGTGCCATGGAAATCGTGCATGAACAACGCGACCTGGAGCGCTACATGCGCGAAGCGGTCAAGGTGAGCCACGACTCGCCGGTGCTGCTTGATCGTTTTTTGAACGACGCGATTGAATGTGATGTCGATTGCATTCGCGACTCTGCAAGCCAAACCTTCATAGGCGGTGTGATGGAGCACATTGAGCAGGCGGGTGTGCACAGCGGCGATTCGGCCTGTTCGTTGCCGCCGTATTCCCTGAGCGCCGACACCGTCACCGAGATCAAGCGCCAGACCGCTGCCATGGCCCATGCCTTGAATGTGGTGGGCCTCATGAATGTGCAATTTGCCATTCAGCACATTGATGGCCAGGACGTGATTTACGTGCTGGAGGTCAATCCACGCGCTTCGCGCACCGTGCCCTTCGTCAGCAAGGCCACCGGCGTTCAGCTGGCCAAGGTGGCGGCACGCTGCATGGTCGGCCAATCGCTGGCATCGCAGGGCATCACCAGCGAAGTCACGCCCCCTTATTTCAGCGTCAAAGAAGCGGTGTTCCCCTTCGTCAAGTTCCCAGGCGTGGACACCATTCTCGGCCCCGAGATGAAGTCCACCGGTGAAGTGATGGGCGTGGGCAAGACCTTTGGCGAGGCCTTTGTGAAGTCGC
Source organism: Polaromonas sp. UBA4122 (assembly GCA_002381615.1). Taxonomy (GTDB): domain Bacteria; phylum Pseudomonadota; class Gammaproteobacteria; order Burkholderiales; family Burkholderiaceae_C; genus Polaromonas. Next base: position 4,722 of record DFWY01000116.1, read on the forward strand.
AACTTGGTGCGGGCACCAATCTGCCGAGGTCCGGAAAAGTCTTCCTGACGGTCAAGAACAACGACAAGCCGCGTGCAGTTGGTGTGGCGAGTGCCCTGGCGGCACTGGGTTTTGAGCTGGTGGCCACCAAAGGCACGGCTATGGCCATCAAGGCTGCCGGCGTCTCCTGCAGCGTGGTCAACAAGGTCACCGAAGGCCGACCGCATGTGGTCGATATGATTAAAAACAAAGAGATTGCGTTGGTCATCAACACCGTGGAGGAGCGCCGCAATGCGATCGCCGATTCGCGGCAGATACGCACCTCGGCGCTGCTGGCCCGTGTCACCACCTTCACCACCATTGCGGGTGCTGAAGCGGCGGTTGAAGGCATGAAGTACCTGGACAACCTGAACGTGTATTCAATTCAGGAACTGCATGCTCAATTGGGTTAGTTACCAAGTCATTGACTAGGTTAATTACCCGGTTGATCACGCCGTATTTGCATTAAACTTATCTCAAATTAAATACGCCGCCACCAGGTGCCTGGTGGCGGTTTCGCTTTTGCAGGAGCAAAAACATGGCAACCCTACCCATTACCAAACGCGGCGCAGAAAAGCTGAAGGCCGAATTGCACCAGCTCAAAACCGTTGATCGCCCCTGGGTCATCAATTCGATTTCCGAAGCACGCGCGCAGGGTGATTTGAGCGAAAACGCCGAATACGACGCCGCCAAAAACCGCCAGGGCTTTGTTGAAGGCCGCATCCAGGAAATCGAAAGCAAGTTGTCGGCTGCCCTGATCATTGACCCGGCAACGCTGGAGCCTGGTAGTCGGGTGGTGTTTGGCTCCACCGTCCAACTGGAGGACGAAGCCACAGGTGACAGCGTGACCTACCAGATCGTGGGTGAAGACGAAGCCGACCTCAAACAGGGACTGATCAACATCGGCTCCCCGATTGCCCGCGCCCTGATTGGCAAGGGCGAGGGCGATATCGCTGAGGTGCAGGCACCGAGCGGTGTCAAGCGCTACGAAATCGTGGCCGTGCACTACATCTGATGCGCCAGCCGATACGTCAGAGTATTGCGCTTTTGGCTGCGGCCCTCTGGTGGGGCAGCCTCACGGGTTTGGGCTTTGTGGTGGTACCCCTGCTGTTCATGCATCTGGGAAGCCCTGCAACGGCCGGCGCCATGGCTGCCAAACTTTTCTCGGCGCAAACTTGGCTCAGCACCGCCTGCGCCATGCTGATACTACTGGTTTTGAATAAAAAAGACGATCCAGCCCTTGCACCCTATGCGCGTTTAGCTATGAAATTTATAGTGGCCGGGCTGCTGCTGGCCTTGCTGGTCGAGTTTGGCGTGGCGCCCCGCATCGTCAACGCGCGGGCTGAGGGCGGCAACCTCAAGCTCTGGCACGGCTTGGGCAGCGCCATGCTCCTGGGCCAGTGGCTGTGCGCCGGGTTCACCGTCTGGCGCTTGACGCGGCGGCCAGACAGCGCGGGCTGAACCGGGAGCTCGATCGGCCAACGGGCGCCGGAGCGTCTCAGCTTCCTTAGCTGCGCTCAGCGGCTTCCAGCGTGTTCACCAGCAGCATGGTGATGGTCATGGGGCCTACGCCGCCGGGCACCGGCGTGATGTAGCCGGCAACTTGCCGGACACCCTCGAAATCCACATCGCCGCAGAGCTTGCCTTCGTCGTTGCGGTTCATGCCGACGTCGATCACCACCGCGCCTGGTTTGACCATGTCGGCGGTCAGTACGTTGCGCTTGCCAACGGCTGCGACGATCACGTCTGCCTGCAGCGTCATCGCTTTCAGGTTTTGGGTGGCGCTGTGGCAGATCGTCACGGTGGCATTCTTCTGCAGCAGCATCAGCGCCAAGGGCTTGCCGACGATGTTGCTGCGGCCGATGACCACGGCATGCTTGCCGCGCAAGTCATAGCCCTTTCCAGCGTTGAGACTTTCAAGCATCTTCATGCAGCCATAGGGCGTGCAGGGCCGGAAACCGGGTAGGCCGACCATGAGCGCGCCAGCGCTGGCGACGTGAAAACCATCAACGTCTTTGGCCGGTGATATCGCTTGAATGACTTTTTGCGCGTCGATATGGGGAGGCAGCGGAAGCTGAACCAGGACCCCATGAATGGCAGGGTTCTTGTTCAGTGCATCGATCCGTGCCAGCAAATCTGCTTCAGGAAGCGTGGCCGGGTAGTGCTCCAGCACCGAATGCAGGCCGTTGTCTTCGCACGCTTTGACCTTGTTGCGCACATAGACCTGGCTGGCGGGATTTTCGCCCACCTGCACCACTGCCAGGCCCGGCGTGATGCCGCGCGCACGCAGGGTGGCCGCCCGCTGGGCGACTTCAGCCCGCAGTTGTTTGGAGAGGGCGTTGCCGTCAATCAGCTGTGCAGTCATTTTTGCAGTTTTCCAAGTAAAAAAGCCCGTTAGTCCAGTAACCACGGGCGCAAGCAGCTATCAAAAAAATAGCGGCAAGAAATCCAAGGGTCAGGCTTTTTGGACGCTGGAGCCCAGGGCGATCTTGAGCAAATCGGCCACGGTATTGGCATTGAGCTTTTCCATGATGTTGGCGCGGTGCGCTTCCACCGTCTTGATGCTGATTCCCAGGTCGTCGGCGATCTGCTTGTTCAGACGGCCTGCGACGATGCGCTCAAGCACCTGCGCTTCGCGCGAGGTGAGTTTGGCCAGCAGTGCGTCACGGCTGGCGGACTGTTGGTTGTCGATGAAGGCTTCCTTGGCCTGCTCCAGCATGCGCTCGACCAGATTGACCAGCGCTTCTTCCTGAAAAGGCTTCTGGATGAAATCCATGGCGCCTTTCTTCATGGTGTTCACGGCCATGGGCACGTCACCGTGACCGGTAATGAAGACGATGGGCAGCGGCGACTTGCGTTCGACCAGCCGGTCCTGCAGTTCCAGTCCGGTCATGCCGCCCATGCGGATGTCGACGATCAGACAGGCCACTTCGCGCGCGTCGTAGCGGCTCAGAAAGGTTTCAGCCGAGTCGAAGCAGCGCACCCGGTAATCCTTGCCTTCGAGCAGCCACTGCAGGGAGTCGCGCACGCCCTCGTCGTCGTCAACGACATAGACCGTACCTTTTTTCGGAATCAAGCTCATGCCATGCCTTCTTAGTGAATTTCTTCGTAAACTTTTTGGAGGGTCTCAGTGAACGCCAGCGTCATTGACCGCTGCGCCATCGATAGCAGGCACCGCTGGCGAAAGCAGGGGTGCCACGGGAATCCAGAAAGTAAACCGACACCCTACCACTTCGTCCCGATTGTAGAGGTTGACGGCTTCCATCCGGCCCTGGTGAGATTCAACAATGCTGCGGCACAGTTTCAGGCCGATGCCCATACCCTCGGCCTTGGTGGAATAGAAAGCTTCAAACAGCCGGGTCATGACTTCAGGTGACAGGCCGTTCCCCGAGTCGAATACCGAAAACTCCACCACACTCTGGTCTTCAATATGCTTGGGCACCACGCGCAATTCAACGTTGCGGCGGGCTGCGGGCAGATTGGCCTGCGCAATAGATTCGGCCGCATTTTTCATCAGGTTGATCAGCACCTGCTCAATCAGTATCGGATCCACCAGGATGTTGGGTAAGCGCGCCGCGATGTAGTGGCTTAGCCGCACATGGTGGCGCCTGAGCTCAATCTCGGCCAGTTCCATCGCGTTGCTGACCATGGTGGCAACATCGGCCGGCATGCGGTTGGGCTCGCTGCGTTTCACAAACGCGCGAATGCGCTGGATGATCTGCCCGGCACGGTGCGCTTGCCTGGCGGTCTTCTCAAGCGCGACCAGCAGATCTTCATTACTGATTTGCTGGCCCTTGATGCGTGACACCATGCCATTGCAATAGTTGTTGATGGCCGTCAGCGGCTGGTTGAGTTCGTGGGCCACACTCGAAGCCATTTCACCCATGGTGATGAGGCGGCTTGCGGTCTGGGCGCGTTCGTTTTGCTGTGCGGCCTGTTCTTCAGCATAACGTCGCGGCGTGATGTCGGTGGCAATCATCATCTGTGCCAGGCGACCGTCCACCCAGGTGAGGTAGCGCGAACGCACTTCCAGCCATTTTGCCAGGTCGGGCACGAAGATCTCGGCGTTTTCCGTCTGGGCCGCGGTAAGCGTGTCGGTAGGAAGACCGGCCAGGCCATCCACCGCGTCCAGCGCATCGTCAGTAGGCGTTACAGCAGGCACGCCGGCTTGGGCAATCAGGTTCATATGCCCGGACACTTCGCCGCCAAACCAGGACCGGTACAGTTTGTTGGCAAACAGCAGCTCTTCGCTGCCCAGCGGTGCCACGGATACTGCCGCATCCAGCCCCTCCAGCACCGTGGTGAAACGTTCATACGAGGCCGACAGCTCTTCACGAATACGCTTGGGCTCGGTGATATCGGTCATCGATGTCATCCAGCCGGTTTGCTGCCCACGGGGATCAATCAGCGGCGACACATACATGCGGGCGTCAAAGATCTGGCCATTTTTGCGCTTGACCCGGACTTCGAAGCCACCGGGCGGTGTCCTGCCGTGCAATTCGTCGTCCAGTCGCGCTGTTAAGGTATCGAACTCAGCCTCGGGCCAATGGGGAAAGGGCGGGGTTTGGCCCACTAGGTCTCCTTCGGTCAGGCCAGTCATCTGGCAGAAAGCCGGGTTGACATAGGTGATGCGGCCCTGTAAATCCAGTACGCGCATACCGGTGAGCATGGAGTTCTCCATCGCGCGGCGAAAGTTGGTCTCGTAAATCAGGGCCTGCTGGGTCTGCACCCGGCGGCGGGTGTGGCGCCAGGTGCCCAGCAGCATCCAGACGGTCAGCGCGCTCAGGGCGCTGACCAGCCAGAAAAAGCCGCTGCCCACCACACCCAGCGATGCGCGGTAGCCTTCGGCACGTATCAGCAGGCCATTGCCCACCGGTGAGACCGGTATCTCGTACTCGGCAGCGCCGTCAGACCAGGGCAGCAGGCGGTCTGCAGGGTTGCGCGGTGGTGGCAGGTTGCCCGCCAGTACCAGGTTTTTGTCGTCCACCAGCGTCACCGCGTATTTGGCCGTGACTTCGGTAGGCACGCCAAAGCGCAACAGACCGTCAATCGAGTATTCGCCCATGATGACGCCGGCAAATTTGCCTTGGTCGTCAAGCGGCACCTGCAATTGCAGGGTAGGCGCGTTGTAGCCGCTGGCCTCTTTGGCCACCAGAGGACGGGAGTACACCGGTTGCCGCAGGTCGCGCGCCAGCTCGTACGTGCCGTCCGTCTCGCCCAGCTTGAGTTGATCGCCTGTAGCGCGCAGCTGGCTGGCATTGGCACTGGGCGAAACGTAGGCGACCTTGATGCGCCGTTTGCTGTCCACCCAGCTCACCGCCATCAGCTCCGGATACTGATTGACCAGCGCTTCGGCCTGGATGACGAATTCTTCGGTGTCAACCTCCTTGTTGGACACATCCCGGCCAATCCGCATGAGCTGCTCTTGCCTTTCGAGCAGACGCAGGCGCAGCCGCTGCTGGGCGTACTCCACATCGCGCTTGACGGCTTGCTGCTCGCGGTCTATCTCTTCAATGCGCAAGTAGCCGAACGCGGCAATGACGGCGGCCAGGAAAAGCACCACGGCCAGCAGTGGGCCCAGTGTGATGAAACGGTCTTGCCGCGCTGGCGACTGCTTGCGCCACCAACGGCGCCACAGAGCCAGGAGCGCGGGTCTGACCGTGGCTTCGGCGGGAGGGGGGGGGTGCTTGGACATAAAGGAAGTCTGGAGTTTAAGTGAGATGTCCTGCACGAAGCAGGGTTGACCCTGATCTTTTAAGGTGAACGCCAGGGTGCTGCGGTGGCGATGCGCGACCGGTATTGGGGGACGCTGTGTAAAAACGTCAATGAAAATTTGAATTTCATGAGAGATAAAAAATCGACCTCGTAGAACGACTCATGTGCAGCGATCGCAGG
>DFWY01000014.1 GCA_002381615.1 Polaromonas sp. UBA4122
TACCGCATGGAGAGCTACCTCACGACGGAATTGTTGCCGCTGCTGACGAGCACCTTGCCACTGGACGCCGAGCACATCGGCATTTTCGGCCATTCCATGGGCGGCCACGGTGCCTTGACGCTGGCACTTCGGCACCCTTCTCTTTTCAAGTCGGTGTCGGCCTTTGCGCCGATTTGTGCGCCCAGCCAGTGCCCGTGGGGCCGCAAGGCCTTCGCTGGCTACCTTGGAGCCGACGAATCGGGCTGGCTTGCGCACGATGCCACGGCATTGATGACAGGCCTGCCCAGTGCGCCCTACCCCGGCGGCATCCTGATTGACCAGGGTCTGGCCGATCAGTTTCTTGCGGAGCAGCTGCACCCGCACCTGTTTGAAGCCGCCTGCGCGTCGGCGGGCCAGCCCCTCACGCTGCGCCGGCAGGCGGGCTACGACCACAGCTATTACTTCATCGCCACCTTCATGGCCGACCACCTGAATCACCACGCACGCCAGCTGTTTTCGTAATCCCTCTCTTAAGCTTGAAACCGCCTCTTGAATTTTTGGCTATAAAGCCAGCCTTTGGCGCGCTTCCTGGTATTCGCGCCTGAGCTGGGCTACAAAGGCGGCGGTGCTCTGCACCTTGGTAACCGCGCCAATGCCCTGCCCGCAACCCCAGATGTCTTTCCAGGCTTTGGACTTGTCAGCGCCGAAGTTCATTTGGCTCGGGTCGCCCTCGGGCAGGTGGTCGGGGTCCATGCCGGCAGCGCGGATCGACGGCGCCAGGTAGTTGCCATGCACGCCGGTAAACAGGTTGCTGTAGACAATGTCGTCGGAATTGCCATCGACGATCGCCTGCTTATAAGCATCTGAAGCACGGGCTTCTTCGGTGGCGATAAAGGCCGAGCCGATGTAGGCGAAGTCGGCCCCCATGGCTTGCGCGGCCAGCACGCCGCCGCCGGTCGAGATGGCGCCCGACAGCGCCAGCGGGCCGTCAAACCATTGACGGATTTCCTGGATCAGGGCAAACGGGCTTTTGACGCCCGCGTGTCCACCGGCACCGGCCGCCACCGCCACCAGGCCGTCAGCGCCTTTTTCTATGGCCTTGTGGGCAAACTTGTTGTTGATGATGTCGTGCAACACCACGCCGCCGTAGCTGTGCGCGGCGGCGTTGATGTCTTCGCGGGCGCCCAGGCTGGTGATGCAGATGGGCACCTGGAATTTGACGCACATTTCCATGTCACGCTCCAGCCGGTCGTTGGACTTGTGCACGATCTGGTTGATGGCAAACGGCGCGGCAGGCTGCTCGGGATGGGCGAGGTTGTAGACGGCCAGCGTCTCGGTGATCTCGGCCAGCCAGTCTTCCAGCTGCGCTGCGGGCCGCGCGTTGAGCGCCGGCATGGCGCCCACCACGCCGGCCTTGCATTGCTCAATCACGAGCTTGGGGTTGCTGATGATGAACAGCGGCGAGCCAATGATGGGCAGCGGCAGATGGTTCAGTGCACCGGGTAGTCTGGACATGGCATCTTTCATCAATCGCTTGCGAAACGCAGGCCGGAGTTTTTACCAAAAATTTAAGAAAATAATAGCCACAGCCCTTATACAACGGGCGTAAGTAGCTATTTATTTAGTAGCATGAAATACAGCGCAGGGCGGGAGAGGCTAGAACGCCTCAAGCGCCAGCGCGGTGACGCAGTCTGCGCCTTCCACGATGCTGTCGCGCATGCCGGGTGCCTTGGTCAGCAGGTGGTCGGCGTAAAAGCGGGCCGTGGTGATTTTGGCCTGCATGAAAGCGGCATCCACGCCCATAACCGATTTCTCCAGTTGCTCCTGGGCCACCAACAATGAGCGCGCCATCTGCCAGCCTGCCACCAGATTGCCGGCCAGCATCAGGTAGGGCACGCTGCCTGCAAATACGGCATTGGGTCTAGCCTTGACGTTGCCAGCCACAAACTCGACCACATCAACAAATGCCAGGCGCGCGGCCTTCAGGCGCTTGGCCACCGCCAAGGCATCGGCACTGCCCTGCTTGAGCAACCGGGTTTCAGTCGCTTCAATCTGCTGTGCAATCGCCTTGGCCGTCTGACCGCCGTCGCGCGCGGTCTTGCGGCCGACCAGGTCGTTGGCCTGGATGGCGGTGGTGCCTTCGTAGATGGTGAGGATTCTCGCGTCGCGGTAGTACTGCGCCGCGCCGGTTTCCTCAATAAAGCCCATCCCGCCATGGACTTGCACGCCCAACGAGGTGACTTCCTGGCTCATCTCGGTGCTGTAGCCCTTGACCAGCGGCACCATGAATTCGTAGAAGGCCTGGTTCTGTTGGCGCACGTCGGCATCAGGGTGGTGATGGGTCGCGTCGTATGCAGCCGCGGCCACCGAGGCCATGGCGCGACAGCCTTCGGTGTAGGCGCGCATGGTCATCAGCATGCGCTTGACGTCGGGATGGTGAATGATGGGTGCGCTGGCCTGGATGGAACCGTCGACCGGTCGACTCTGCACGCGGTCTTTGGCAAACGTCACGGCTTTTTGGTAGGCGCGCTCGGCAATCGCCACGCCCTGCATACCCACGGCGAAGCGCGCCGCATTCATCATGATGAACATGTACTCCAGCCCACGGTTTTCCTCGCCGACGATATAGCCCACGGCGCCGCCGTGGTCACCGTACTGCAGCACGGCCGTGGGCGAGGCCTTGATCCCCAGCTTGTGCTCGATGCTGACACAATGCACATCGTTGCGCGCACCCAGCGAACCGTCCTGGTTCACCATGAATTTGGGCACGACAAACAGGCTGATGCCCTTGACGCCCTCGGGTGCGCCGCTCACTCGCGCAAGCACCAGGTGCACGATGTTCTCGGCCATGTCGTGCTCACCATAGGTGATGAAAATCTTGGTGCCAAACACCTTGTAGGTGCCGTCAGGCTGCGGCTCGGCACGGCTGCGCACCATGGCCAGGTCGGAACCAGCCTGCGGTTCGGTCAGGTTCATGGTGCCGGTCCACTGGCCGCTTACCAGTTTTTCAAGGTAGACCGCCTTGAGATCGTCAGAACCTGCGGTCAGCAGTGCCTCAATGGCGCCATCGCTGAGCAAGGGACACAAGGCAAAGCTCATATTGGCCGAGTTGAGCATTTCGCCGCAGGCCGCGCCAATGGTTTTAGGCAGGCCCTGGCCGCCAAAGTCTGTGGGGTGCTGCAGACCTTGCCAGCCCCCTTCCACGTATTGCCTGAAGGCTTCCTTGAAACCGGGGGTGGTGGTGACAACGCCGTCTTTCAGGCTCGAAGGATTTTTGTCGCCCTCCCAGTTCAGCGGCGACAGCACGCCCTCGTTGAACCTGGCGCATTCTTCCAGCACCGCCTGCGCCGTTTCAAACCCGGCGTCTTCAAAACCGGGAATTTGCGCGACCTGGTCGATGTTGGCCAAGTGCTTGATGTCGAACAGCATGTCTTTGAGCGGGGCTTTGTAACTCATTGTTGTCTCTCCAATATTTCAGAGCGGCCTCACCGCGGGCAGTCCAGATAAAAAAGGGCATCCATCACGACGCCCTTTGATTCCATCGCCGTACAGCGTTTCAGCGTTACAGCGCCGCAACCAGTTCAGGCACGGCGACGAACAGATCCGCCTCCAGCCCGTAATCAGCCACGCTGAAAATCGGTGCTTCAGGGTCCTTGTTGATCGCCACGATGACTTTCGAGTCCTTCATGCCGGCCAGGTGCTGGATGGCGCCCGAGATGCCCGCTGCGATGTAGAGCTGGGGCGCCACGATTTTTCCGGTCTGGCCCACTTGCCAGTCGTTGGGCGCGTAGCCTGCATCCACCGCCGCTCGCGAAGCACCGAGTGCAGCGCCCAGCTTGTCAGCCAGCGGCGTCAGGACCTCGTTGAACTTCTCGGCACTGCCCAGCGCACGGCCACCGCTGACGATGATCTTCGCGGCAGTCAGTTCAGGGCGGTCGCTCTTGGCAATTTCGGAGCCCATAAACGATGACTTGCCGCTGTCGGCCACGCCTGCCAGCGTTTCAATGGCCGCCGTTCCGCCGCTGGCTGCTGCGGCGTCAAAACCGGTCGTGCGAACGGTGATGACTTTGGTCGCATCCAGGCTTTGCACGATGGCAATGGCGTTGCCGGCATAGATGGGGCGCTCGAACGTGTCGGCCGCATCCACCTTGGTGATGTCGGATATCTGGGCGACGTCCAGCAGCGCGGCCACGCGAGGGGCAATGTTTTTGCCCGATGCCGTCGCTGGAAACAGGATATGCGAATAGCTGCTGGCAATGGCCACCACCTGCGCGGCCATGTTTTCAGCCAGGCCATGCGCAAAGGGCTCGCCCTCGACGTGAATGACTTTGGCCACGCCAACAATTTGGCTGGCCGCTTTGGCTGCCGCTTCTGCACCCTTGCCAGCGACCAGTACATGTACTTCACCACCGCATTGGGCAGCTGCGGTCACGGTATTGAGGGTGGCAGGCTTGATGCTCGCGTTGTCGTGTTCGGCAATTACTAAAGAGGTCATTGTTTTACTCCGTTGAGGCTGGGCGTCTTTTAAATTACTTTGGCTTCGTTTCTGAGTTTGTCCACCAGGGCGGCGACGTCCGCCACCTTGACACCGGCACTGCGCTTGGGCGGCTCGCTGACCTTGAGGGTCTTGATGCGCGGCTTGACGTCCACACCGAGTTCTTCGGGCTTGAAGTTGTCGAGCTGCTTTTTCTTGGCCTTCATGATGTTGGGCAGCGTCACATAGCGCGGCTCATTGAGGCGAAGGTCGGTCGTGATGATGGCCGGCAGGCTCAGTGACAGGGTTTCCATGCCGCCATCGACTTCACGGGTGACCTTGGCCTGGCCGCCCTCCACTTCCACCTTGGATGCAAAAGTCGCCTGCGGCCAGCCCAGCAAGGCCGCCAGCATCTGGCCGGTCTGGTTGCAGTCATCGTCAATCGCCTGCTTGCCCAGAATCACCAGCTTCGGCTGCTCCTTGTCTACCAGCGCCTTGAGCAGCTTGGCCACGGCCAGCGGCTGCAGCTCTTCAGCCGTCTCGACCAGAATGGCGCGGTCTGCGCCAATCGCCATGGCGGTGCGCAGCGTTTCCTGGCACTGCAGCACACCGCAGCTCACTGCGATGACTTCGGTCACGACACCCTTTTCCTTGAGCCGTGTCGCCTCTTCGATGGCGATCTCGTCAAAGGGGTTCATGCTCATCTTGACGTTGGCGATATCGACACCGGTGCCGTCTGATTTGACGCGGACTTTCACGTTGTAGTCGACTACACGCTTGACGGGTACCAAAACCTTCATTGCAGGGCTCCAGAGTTTGTTAATTGACGTTGACGTTAACGTAAGCTTTGCATTCTATGCTGCAGCATTCCTGGTGTCGGCTGCCGCCTAACTGCAGGAGGGTGCTCCCTCGCAGCCGAGAAGAAAAAGAACGGTCGTTCTATTTTATTATAAAGGGCTAATCCTCAAGAGTTACCGCCCCCTGCCAAACAGATGGCCTGCAGGCATCCATTGAGCCCGCCGCGACCCCTCGCATCAGCAAGGTCAGAAAAATCAGGAAGGCTTGACGTCTTCTACAACGTTGACATGAGTATGGATCACCCGCTGCGGGAATGGGATTTCTATTCCGTGCTTGCGCAGGGACTGGAGGATGGCGAGATTGACAAGGGAGCGCAGGTTCTGCTGGCCGTTTTCTGGGTCCGCCATCCAGTAGTTGAGGGTGAACTCCAGCCCGTCAGCGCCAAAATTGGTCAAGTTGACACCAGGCCCCGGTTCAGTCAACACGCGCTCCTGTTTGATGGCCGCCTCGGTGAGCAGACGCATCACCAGCTCAACGTCGCTGTCATAGCCCACCGACACCACGGTGGACTGCAGCAACTGCGTATCGGCCAGGGACAGGTTTTCAATGCGGTTGCTGATGAACATTTCATTCGGGACGATGGCTTCCCGGCCGGACATCGCCCGTATGACCGTGTAGCGGGCATTGATATCGGTGATGCGCCCTTCAAAGTTGTCAACGCGCACGCTGTCCCCGATGCGCACACTGCGCTCGGCCAGCATCACAAATCCGCTCACATAGCTGGCAGCGAGCTTTTGCAGGCCAAAACCAATGCCCACGCCAATCGCACCGCCCAGCACCGAAAGGGCCGTCAGGTCAATTCCCACCGCTGACAGCGCCAGCAACAGGCCGACAAACATCAACAGCGCTCGGGTGGCATTGCTCACGGCCTTGCGCAAGGACAGCTCGCTGCCCGTCGCCGAGCGCAGTACCCGGGCTTCAATGGCTGAGGAAATCCAAAGGGTGACCAGAAGCACGAGCCCCGCCGTCAGCGCACCTTCCAGCATGGTGCGCACCGAGATCAGCGAGCCGCCGACCTTCCACTTGATGTCGTCCAGCTGGTCAAGAAGGACTGGCAGCAGGCCGCTGACCCAGAGCACCATGGCCAGCCAGGCCAGCCAGGAAATGGTGCGCTCCAGTGCCCGCACCAGCGGTGTGTCTTTCAATGCCACCTGCAGCACCTTGACCCCCAGGCGAATCACCGCCAAGGACAGCAACACCGGAATGGCCACCTTGAAGATCGCCAGCGGAAGCACCCGCGCCAAGAGCGCCTGGGCCGCATAAGCCAAGGACAACAGCAGCAGCGGAAACAGCACGCCGTCCACAATGCGCCGTCCAAAGAAAATCGAGGATTCGTCGGCCACGCTGCGCGCACGGCTTGCCACGCGCACCACCAGCCAGGCCAGCAGGGCGCAAACAACCAGCGCCGCCAGCTCGGTCAGGGCGGTGGGCTGGGTCAGCGCCGTAAACCAGTCATCCAGGCTGTCGATACGCGCAGGAGAAACATTATGAAGATTCAAGAAGGCGCCGCCACTGGCCATTGAGGTTTCCTTTTGTCGATGAAGGCTTGTACGCCCTCCTGGGCCACGGCATGGACCATGTTGCAAGCCATGGTCTGGCCAGCCAGTTGGTACGCGGCTTCCACGCCGGTTTCACGTTGTTTGTAAAAAAGCTCTTTGCCCATGGCGACTGCTTCTCGCGGTTTGGACAGCAGGGCTTGCAAAAGCTTCTCGACCTCGGCGTCGAGCGCGTCAAGCGGCACGACGCGGTTGACCAGGCCTCTGGCGCGCGCCTCATCGGCCGTGATGAACTCTCCCGTCAGCAGCATCTCCATGGCCTGTTTGGCAGGCATGTTGCGCACCAGCGGCACACTGGGCGTGGCACAAAACAGGCCCACATCAATCCCGTTTACACCAAAGCTGGCCTGGCTGGCAGCCACCGCCAGATCACATTGCGCCACCAGCTGGCAACCCGCGGCAGTGGCCAGCCCCTGCACCCTGGCAATCACCGGCACCGGCAAATTCTGGATGCTGAGCATCATGCGCGTGCACTGGGCAAACAGCTTCTGGTAATAGGCCAGCTCAGGCCGGGCGCGCATGTCCTTGAGGTTGTGGCCGGCGCAAAAAGCCTTGCCTTGCGCCGCCACCACCACCGCGCGCGCCGAGCTGTCGAGCGCAATGGCATCCAGCGCGGTTTGCAGGGCTGCCAGTACCTCCTCGCTGAGTGCGTTGAAAGTGCTCGCTCGGTTCAGGGTAAGGGTGTGAACACCCCGCCCGTCCTGTGTGTGAAGAACCGGCGCAGACAGATCAGCGGATGCAGTGCTCATGAAAACTCCTACAAATCGGCCAGCACACGGAGATGCGCTTCCACGCTGCGCGCCAGCGCACTGAGGTTGTAGCCCCCTTCCAGCGACGACACGATGCGGCCCTTCGCGTGGCGCCTGGCCACATCCTTGACGCGCTGGGTAATCCAGGCATAGTCCTGCTCGACGAGGCCCATCTGGCCCAGATCGTCCTCGCGGTGCGCGTCGAATCCGGCGCTGATGAAAATCATTTGAGGCTTGAACGCTTCCAGGCGCGGAATCCACATCATCTCGATCAACTCGCGCACCTCCATGCCCTTGGTATAGGCCGGCACCGGCAGGTTCACCATGTTGCTGGCGTGCGTATCGGCGCCGCTGAAGGGATAAAGCGGGTGCTGAAAAAAACTCACCATCAGCATCCGGTCATCGCCACGGATGATGTCTTCGGTGCCATTGCCGTGGTGCACGTCAAAGTCAACAATCGCCACGCGCTTGAGGCCGTGGCGCTCAAGCGCGTATTTGGCCGCAATGGCGATGTTGTTGAAAATACAAAACCCCATGGACGTGTTGCGGCAGGCATGGTGCCCCGGCGGGCGCACGGCGCAAAATGCATTCTCCATCTCGCCGGCCAGCACGCTGTCGGTGGCCGCAATGGCAGCGCCTGCCGCGCGCAAGGCGGCGTTCCAGGTGTGTATGTTGAGCGAGGTATCTGGATCAATCTGGGCATAGGCGGGCCCGCCCGCCTTGATGTCATCAGCCAGGCGGTCGCTTAAGCCCCGAATCGCAGCCACCAGCATGCGGTCGTGCGCCAACTCAAGGTCGCCCAGCGCTGCCTGTGGAGCCTCGCGCCGGTCCAGCGCATCCCCCACGCCGGTGATCAGCAGCCGGTCTTCAATGGCATCCAGTCGCTCGGGGCACTCCGGGTGTCCTGGGCCCATTTCATGCTTCCAGCAGTCTTTGTGGGTGAAATAACCAGTCGCGTTCATGGTGGAAAAATTTTGCGTTAAGGTTAGCGACATGCAGGTTAAAGAAAAACTTCAAACGCTTTTAAATCAGCTTAACACGGTCATCGTCGGCAAGCCGGCGCAGGTACAAGACTGCGTGGCCTGCCTGCTCGCAGGCGGCCACCTGCTGATTGAAGACGTTCCAGGCGTTGGCAAAACCACGCTCGCCCATGCGCTGTCGCGCTCGTTCGGCCTGCAGTTTTCACGTGTGCAATTCACGGCCGATTTGATGCCCAGCGATTTGTCGGGCGTCTCGATCTACGAACGCCAGAAGGAAAGTTTTGTGTTTCACCCCGGGCCGGTGTTTGCCCAGGTGCTGCTGGCCGACGAAATCAACCGGGCCAGCCCAAGAACCCAGAGCGCCCTGCTTGAGGCCATGGAAGAAAAGCAGGTCACCGTCGAGGGCGAAACCCGCCAGTTGCCCGTACCATTTTTTGTGATTGCCACGCAAAACCCGCACGACCAGCTCGGCACCTACGCCCTGCCCGAGTCGCAGCTGGACCGTTTTCATATGCGGATTTCGCTGGGTTATCCGGACCGCGCCGCCGAACGAGAGCTGTTCAAGGGCAGCGACCGGCGCGACATGGTGGATAAGCTGCCCGCCATGCTGGTGCCGCATGATTTGCTGGAGCTGCAGCAGCAGGTAACGCAAGTTCATGCCGCAGAACCGCTGCTGAACTACCTGCAGGACCTGATTGCCGCCTCCCGCTCGGGCCGCTGGTTTTTGCAGGGTCTGAGTCCGCGTGCCGGCATCGCCATCATGCGCGCCGCCAAGGCGCAGGCTTTCCTGAGCAACCGGGACTATGTCGCGCCCGATGACATTGCCGCCGTGCTGCCGCAGACCGCTGCGCACCGCCTCATTCCCGTCAGCGATGCGGGCCGGGGCGCGGTCGAGCAGGTGCGCGCCATGCTTGACGCCGTAACGCTGCCATGAAGTTTCATGCCGAGACAAGCAAAATACCGCGCACAGTCACGTTCCAGACAAGCGAACGCAGCGCCGGGCCGCCCCAAGCAAGTTCAGCCCCCGAGGGGCTGGAGCCTGCGGCTCCAAACCTGCTTGAGCAGGTTTGGACAGGCGACAGAGGCGAAGCGTCTCGCGAGCCGCGGCCTGCAAGGCCTCGCGCAGTAC
>DFWY01000024.1:0-5872 GCA_002381615.1 Polaromonas sp. UBA4122
GCTTGGCAGTGAGCAGAAAATCTGGTTCTGTCGCATTAGCCGTTTTCGGCGTTTTCGACACACCATAGATAGTCAAATTTTTGACTATAGACGCTACCTGTAGCGGGCAATTTTTTGGAATTCCGGTTAATGCGACAGAACCCGGGTGGGACCTGGTACAGATGCGCCAACTCATCAAGGAACTGAATCAGGCGATGCAGGAGCAACGGGAAGGGCTGGGGCGATAGACGGGCGATGCCTATCCCCCATTTGGGGGATAGACGGCGAAGGATTTTCGATTCAAGCTACCTTCATATTAGGAGCGCGGCGGAAACCTGTTATTTGCGACGTTCCGCTAAAAGGGAAGTGGTCTTATGTACACATATCGTTTTGTATTGCAGGGCTGTAGTGAGGCCCAAATTGCCGAGGTCAACAAGGTGGCATATGCTGCAATTCATGGAATTAAGTTACCCATAAAAAAAAGCGCAATGGGCTACTACTTCATGTCTGTGGATTCATCAGCAGATCATGACAAGGTTCGAGCCCTTGTCGCAAACGCATTCGAGCCGTTACTGATGACGGTCGCGCTATTAAGAGAGTGGGCTCCAAGCCATTTTTCTGAGTTGTCGTAAGCATAAAGCCGATAGACGGGTCACAGACGCATGCCGGGGGGCATCGAAAGTCTGGATCTTACCCACTGGAAACCGACAGGTTCCACTTCCTTTAATACACTTCCGGAAAAACGCTCACACACGCGTGCGCGCGCAAGGCCGGGGGCTATTAAAAATCAGGCGCTTTCAAAAGTGAAACCTAGTATCCATGCGGGTTTCAAGGCATCATTCAATCCTTTTACAAAATCTGTAACCCCTTTTGTTTTTTGATGACCTGTATCCGGCAGGTGTCCGGATTATCGGCAACTCGCACTGAGGATTGCAGACTTTCTTTTTATTGCACTGGTGACAGTTTCAATGCACTCGGCATTTGGCGGACAGCAGCATCTCAGACTGAATAGCCAAGCAAGGGAAGTTCCAGTTGCGCCTGCCTGGCCACACGAATGCAGTCCTTCATGTGCTCTTCGCCAAAGTAACGAATCGCCGCATAGCCCACGGCGGCAGCCACGACCTGTCCCGCCAAGGGCACGTATTTTGCAACCTGTTTGGTGGTCAGGCGCATGCCGATTTTCGTAGCGGCTTTGAGAACCAGGTCGCGGCTGATGAATTTTCCGATCAGCACCGAGCCCACCATGCTCACGGCTTTTTGGACCTGGTCGCGTTTTTTTGGGTCGAGCTGGTCGAGTTGGCTGGGCGTAAAGCCAAACTCCTTGTTGATTTCGGGAATCAGCCTTGAAAGCAGGGCGGCGTCCACGGCCCAGTCAAGCCCAGGCACCGGCACGGCGCTGGCTGCAGCGGCAACCAAGGCGCGTTTGTTTAGCAGCTTGCGGCTGCGTTTGACGGCGGCTGCGAGGGCCGCATCAAGAGCTGCTTCAGGGACCCTATGCAGAGTGGTCGGCATGGTTCATGATCCTTCAAACTTGTGAAAGCTCGACGGGAGCCCGCGAAGAACCCACTTTACACCGTGGCAGTCTCAAGCTGGTCGGTAAGCTCCAGCCACCGTTCTTCCAGCGTGCCCAGGTCGTTTTCAATGGCCTTCAGGCGTTTGCCGGTCTGGGCGATTTCTGCGGCGGCGGTGGTGCGGGTCAGCAGGGTTTGCAGGCTGTCGCGCTCAGTGCTCAAGGCCTGCATCCGGCTGTCTATCTTTTCCAGTTCCTTGCGCAGCGGCTTGTTCGTGTCGGACTGCTGCTGGCGGCGCTGGGCTTCATCCTTCTTGTTTGCCGGTTTCTTGGCATCAAAAGTGGTAGTAGCCCCCGTGGAATTTGCGCTGACAGCTACTGTTTTTGTAGCGCTTGCAGCCGGTGCAGCAGCCGCGCTGCTGGTCGATTTTTTGGCTTCTTCGCGCTGGCGCTTGGCTTCATCCAGCAAGTAGCGCTGGTAGTCGTCGAGGTCGCCGTCGAACGGGGCGACGCCGCCACGCGAGACCATCCAGAACTCGTCGCAGACGGCACGCAGCAGTGCGCGGTCATGGCTGACCAGCATGACAGTACCTTCAAACTCGTTGAGCGCCATCGACAGCGCTTCGCGCGTGGCCAGGTCCAGGTGGTTGGTCGGCTCGTCGAGCAACAGCAGGTT
The DNA here is from genome assembly GCA_002381615.1 of Polaromonas sp. UBA4122. Lineage (GTDB taxonomy): Bacteria > Pseudomonadota > Gammaproteobacteria > Burkholderiales > Burkholderiaceae_C > Polaromonas. Next base: position 2,166 of record DFWY01000024.1, read on the forward strand.
GGGGCGCTGCCAGACGATCATGCACAGCACCAATCTAGCCTTTTCGCCGCCACTCATGCTGCCCACGGCCTGCTTGACCATGTCGCCACCGAAATTGAAGTTGCCCAGAAAGCTGCGCAAGTCCTGCTCGCGGGTGGGCTGGCCGCTGATTTTGCCTGCGGCGCTGACTTCCTTTACCAGGCGGATCATGTGCTCCAGCGGGTTGTCCGCCGGGCGCAGCACGTCCAGTTCCTGCTGGGCAAAGTAGCCGATGTTCAGGCCCTTGCCTTCGGTCATCTCGCCGCTGATCGGCGCCAAGGCGCGGGCGATGGTTTTGACCACGGTCGATTTGCCCTGGCCGTTGGCACCCAAAATGCCGATGCGCTGGCCGGCCAGCACGGATTTGCTGACGTTTTGCACGATGACGGTGGGCGGTGTGCCCTCCGGCGCATCTGCTGGCGGCGGGTAGCCGAAATAGACGTTCTGCATCGACAGCATGGGGTTGGGCAGATTCGCCGGTTCCTTGAACTCGAAGGTGAAATCGGCTTCGGCCAGCAGCGGCGCGATTTTTTCCATGCGGTCCAGCGCCTTGACCCGGCTTTGCGCCTGCTTGGCCTTGCTGGCCTTGGCCTTGAAGCGGTCAATGAACTTTTGCAGGTGGGCAATCTTGTCCTGCTGCTTGGCATAAGCCCCCTGCTGCAGCGCCATCTGCTCGGAGCGCAGGTCTTCAAACTTGCTGTAGTTGCCGCCGTAGCGGGTCAGCTTGGCGCCTTCAATATGCACCGTCACATCGGTGACGGCATCGAGGAATTCGCGGTCATGGCTGATGACCAGCATGGTGCCCTGGTAGCGCTTGAGCCAGGCTTCAAGCCACACCAGCGCGTCCAAATCCAGGTGATTGGTGGGCTCGTCGAGCAGCAGCAGGTCGGATGGGCACATCAGCGCGCGAGCCAGCTGCAGGCGCATGCGCCAGCCGCCGGAAAAACTGTTGACGGGGTTGTCCAATTCGCTGACCTTGAAGCCCAGACCGAGAATCAAGGCCTGCGCACGCGCCTGTGCGTCGTGCGCGCCGGAATCATACAAATCCATATAGGCATGGGCCATGCGGTCGCCGTCGCCGCTGGCTTCTGACGCATCGACTTCGGCCTGCGCGGCCAGCAGCACCACGTCGCCTTCAATGACATAGCTGGTGGCGCTTTGCTCGGTCTCGGGCATGTCCTGCGCGACCTGCGCCATGCGCCACTGGGCCGGGATGTAATATTCGCCGCCGTCTTCGTGCAGCGTGCCGTTAAGCATGGCAAACAGCGAGGACTTGCCCGCGCCATTGCGACCCACCAAGCCGACTTTCTCGCCGGGGTTGAGGGTGACAGAGGCGCTGTCGAGAATAACTTTGGCGCCGCGACGCAGCACCACATTTTTTAGGGTAATCATTTAAACAAACAGACTCAAGAAAATTAGTCGGGCCGCAAGCCGCCTGGCGTTGCGCCCGCAAGACGGAAGCTGGGTTCAGGCCAGCTGTTCGCGTGTCAGCAGCAAAACCTGGTCACTGCCAGCACTGATTTCGAACCAGAGCGGCTCCAGGTGAGGAAAAGCGCGTTCAAAATTGGCGCGTTCATTGCCGATTTCCAGCACCAATACAGCATTTTCGTTCATTTGCGCGGCGGCGGTTAGAAAAAGGTCTCGAATGAAGTCCATGCCATCGGCGCCACCGGCCAGCGCCAGGTCCGGTTCCGCCCGGAATTCAGCTGGCAGGGCGGCCATGCTGGTGGCATTGACGTAGGGCGGATTGCACAGAATGAGGTCGTAGCCGCCGCGGCAAGCGGCCAAACCGTCGGATTCAATCAAGGTGATGCGGTCGGCCAGATGGTGCCTGTCCACATTGATGCGGGCCACGGCAAGGGCGTCCGTGCTGATATCGGCGGCATCCACGGTCACGTCCGGGTAAGTCATCGCCGCGAGCACGGCCAGGCTGCCATTGCCGGTACACAAATCCAATACGCGGCGGGTCTTTTCGCTGAGCCAGGGATCAATGCTGGCCTCAATCAGCAACTCGGCAATAAAGGAGCGCGGAATAATCACGCGCTCGTCGACATAAAAGGGCACACCCATCAGCCAGGCTTCGCGGGTGAGGTAGGCGGCAGGTTTTCGGCTGCTGATGCGCGCTTCCAAAAGCATAGCTACCTGTGCTTGATCAGCCTTGGTTACGGGCTGATTGGCTACTGAATCGAGATCATCCAAGGGCAGGCCGAGCTGCCACAGCACCAGCCAGGCGGCCTCATCGAAAGCATTGGTGGTGCCTTGCCCAAAGCCGTCGGAGTAGGTCAGCCCTGCAGCCTCCAGCCGGGCCGCCATCTGGTCGATCAACGCCAGCACCGTCACCGTCACCGTCACCGAAGTCATGGCGCGGGCGTCGGTTCTGATGTCAAAACGGACGAGCCAGCAGCAGCGCCAGCCAAGCGTTCCAGCACGCCCCTGTAAATGTTCTTGAGAGGGTCGAGCGAGCTCACCGGTACATGCTCGTTGATCTTGTGAATGGAGGCGTTGAGAGGGCCAAATTCGATGACCTGCGGGCAGATCCTGGCCATGAAGCGGCCATCGCTGGTGCCGCCGGTCGTGGATAGCTCAGTGTCCAGGCCGGTCTCGGCGCGGATCGCGCCGCGCACCGCATCGACCAATTCGCCGGGCGTGGTCAAAAAGGGCAGGCCGCCCAGGGTCCATTTCAGGTCGTATTCGAGCTGGTGCCTGCTCAACACGGCTTGCAGGCGCTGCTGCAGGCTTTCCGGGGTGGATTCTGTGCAAAACCGAAAATTGAAGTCCACGACCAGCTCGCCCGGAATGACATTGGACGCGCCGGTGCCGCCGTGCAGGTTGGACACCTGCCAAGTGGTGGCGGGAAAGAATTCATTGCCCTGGTCCCACTCGGTCGTCACCAGCTCTGCCAAGGCGGGCGCAAACAGGTGAATCGGGTTTTTTGCCAGGTGAGGGTAGGCGATGTGACCTTGCACGCCTTTGATGGTGAGCTTGCCGCTCATGGTGCCGCGGCGGCCGTTTTTGATCATGTCGCCAAGCTGGTTGACCGAGGTGGGTTCGCCCACGATGCAGTAATCCAGCACTTCGCCTCTGGCCAAAAGCCGTTCGCAGACCACCACTGTGCCATCCGTGGCGGGGCCTTCTTCGTCGCTGGTGATCAGGAAGGCGATCGACAGCGCGGGTTGCGGCTGGGCCGCCAGAAACTCTTCAACCGCCACGACCATGGCGGCGAGGGACGTTTTCATGTCGGCGGTACCACGCCCATACAGCTTACCGTCGCGGTGGTTGGGCGTGAACGGGTGGCTGTGCCACTGCTCCAGCGGGCCGGGGGGTACCACGTCGGTGTGGCCGGCAAATACCAGCGTTTTGACCCCGGTTTTGGGGTTGGCCGGGTTTGCTATTGATTTGGTAGCTGCTTGCACCCGTCCTGACTGGGCTAGGCGGTTAAAACCCTCAAATTTTGCCCATAGATTGGTGACGCGGAAGTGATCAGGGCCGCTGACTATGGTTTCGCAGGTGAAGCCCAGTGATGCCAGCCGCGCAGTCAGAATGGCCTGGCAGCCTGCGTCATTCGGAGTAATGGAGGCGCATGCAATGAGCTGCTCAGCGAGGTGGAGTGTTCGAGACATGGTGCTTCAGTTGCTGCCGAGTCGGCCCAAAGTGAAAAGTGTGGGGGCCATCGAACGCAGCGCCGGGCC
>DFWY01000024.1:6100-41533 GCA_002381615.1 Polaromonas sp. UBA4122
GGGGGGCAGCGCATTACACGAAGTGAAAAGTGTGGGGGCCATATTCAGTGCCTCACATCCAGTGTGATTTCCGTGAAGGATGGCTCGTTATCCAGGTCCTCTTCAGGCTCCTGCCCTTTGGCTTCGACCACCGCAAAATCGTTTTCAAGTCGCCACATCAGGTTGGTTGGCGAGTCGGCAGACAGAAGGCCTTCCTTGCGCGTCACGGTGCCTCGCACAATCAGCTTGGCGAGGTCCTGCTCAAACGTTTGCGAGCCTTCGGCCATGGATTTTTCCATGGCTTCCTTCACGCCCGAGAAATCGCCTTTTTCAATCAGCTCGGACACCAGCTTGGTGTTGAGCATGACTTCCACTGCCGGGGTGCGGCTGCCGTCCTGCGTGCGCAGCAAGCGCTGCGACACAATGGCCTTGAGGGCCGCAGCCAGGTCACCCAGCATGGTGTTGCGCACTTCCACCGGGTAAAAGCTCAGAATGCGGTTCAGCGCCTGGTAGCTGTTGTTGGCATGCATGGTGGCCAGGCATAGATGGCCCGACTGCGCGTAGGCGATGGCGGCCGACATGGTTTCGCGGTCGCGGATCTCGCCAATCATGATCACGTCGGGCGCTTGGCGTAGCGCGTTTTTCAGCGCCACCTGGAGTGACTGCGTATCGATGCCGACTTCGCGCTGGTTGACCACCGATTTCTTGTTGGTGAACAAAAACTCGACCGGATCTTCGATGGTGAGGATGTGGCCCCGCGTGGTTTCGTTGCGGTGGTCCAGCATGGCGGCCAGCGTGGTGCTCTTGCCCGCGCCGGTGGCGCCTACCATCAGCAGCAGGCCGCGCTTTTCCATGACCAGGTCCGCCAGGATGGGCGGCACGTTCAGGCTGTCCAGTGGTGGAATTTCGTTCGGAATGTAGCGGATCACCGCTGCATAGGTGCTGCGCTGTCTGAAGCCGCTGATGCGGAAGTTGCCCACGCCGGCAACAGCCAGGGCCATGTTGAGCTCGCCCATTTCTTCGAGCTCTTCAATCCGCTCGGGCGGCAGCACTTCGGCCAGCAGGTTGCGCGGGGCGTCCGGCGGCAGAATCTGCGCGTTGATGGGAATGGTCTGGCCGTTGATTTTGATCATGGCGGGCGAGTGGGCTGACAGATAAACGTCTGACGCCTTTTTTTCAGCCATCAAATGCAGAATTCTTTCCATCGTGCTCATTCTTCAGCCTTCCTGAATGGAGATTCCGTCGCCGCTACGCTGCCGCAAGGCGACTGCGGTTCCTGGGGAATGCAGCGCCGTAAGCGAAGCGACAAGCGTGGGGGTTAGCGGCCGCAGCGCCGGGCCGCCCCAAGCAAGGCCAGCCCCCTCGGGGGGCAGCGCATTACACGCAGTGAAAAGCGTGGGGGCCATATGTTCAGTCGCGCAGCAAATCGTTCAGGCTGGTCGTGGCACGCGTTTTGGCGTCCACCCGCTTGACGATCACCGCGCAGTACAGGCTGTACTTGCCGTTGGCTTTGGGTAAATTGCCAGACACCACGACGGAGCCCGCCGGAATGCGGCCGTAGCTCACGGTGTCCGCTTCGCGGTCATAAATTGGCGTGCTCTGGCCGATGTACACGCCCATGGAAAGCACCGAGTTTTCTTCGACGATGACGCCTTCAACCACTTCGGAACGTGCGCCGATAAAGCAGTTGTCTTCAATGATGGTGGGGTTGGCCTGCATCGGCTCCAGCACGCCACCAATGCCCACGCCGCCAGAAAGGTGCACGTTTTTGCCGATCTGGGCGCACGAGCCCACGGCGGCCCAGGTGTCCACCATCGTGCCTTCGTCCACATAGGCCCCGATGTTGACGTAGCTGGGCATCAAAATCGCGCCCTTGGCGATGAAGCTGCCGCGGCGCGCCACTGCAGGAGGCACCACGCGCACGCCGGTGGCGCGCATTTCCTCTTCGCTCAGGTGCCCGAACTTGGTTTGGACTTTGTCGAAAAAGCCCAGGTCGCCAGCCCGCATGAACTCGTTGTCTTTGAGGCGAAAGCTCAGCAGCACCGCTTTTTTGAGCCACTGGTGCGTCGTCCACTGGCCCACGCTTTCGCGGGTGGCTACGCGCAATTTGCCGGTATTGAGTTGGTCAATGGTGTGCTCAACCGCATCCAGAACCTCTTTAGGCGCAGAGGTGGGCGACAGGTCGGCGCGGTTTTCCCAGGCTGCATTGATGGTGCTTTGGAGGTTATCTTGAGTCATGTGATGAATTTTCAGTGAACTTTGGATTGAATGAATTGAACGATGCGCTCCGCCGCTTCCACGCATTCAGCGGTCTCTGCCACCAGCGCCATGCGGACTCTTCCTGCCCCCGGATTGCTGCCCTGGGCGTCACGCGCCAGGTAACTGCCCGGCAACACCACGACATTGTAAAGAGCGAGCAACTCGCGCGAAAACGCGGTGTCCGAGCCCTTGAATATTTCAGGAATTCCGGCCCATAAATAAAAGCCGGCGTCGGGCAGGGCCACATCCATCACCGGAGCCAGCAAGGGCATGACTTGGGCAAATTTTTCACGGTACAGGGCGCGGTTCTCCACCACATGCTGCTCGTCGTTCCAGGCCGCGATGCTGGCGGCTTGCACCACCGGGCTCATGGCGCTGCCGTGGTAGGTGCGGTACAGCAAAAAGGGCTTGATCAGGGCCGCATCACCCGCCGCAAAACCGCTGCGCAGGCCGGGCACACTGCTGCGCTTGGACAGGCTGGTCAGCGAAATCAGGTTTTTGAAGTCGTGCCGGCCCAACTGGGCTGCGGCCTGCAGTCCGCCCAGGGGCGCTTCGTCACGGAAATAAATCTCGCTGTAGCACTCGTCGGAGGCAATGACAAAGCCGTACTGGTCACTGAGCTTGAACAGCAACTCCCATTCGCCAAGCGACATCACGGCACCCGTGGGGTTGCCCGGTGAGCAGACAAATATCAGCTGGGTATTGGCCCACACGGATTGGGGCACGCCGGCCCAGTCCACCGCAAAATTGCGCGCCGGGTCGCTGGGGGCAAACCAGGGTTGCGCGCCGCCCAGCAGCGCGGCACCTTCGTAGATTTGATAAAAAGGGTTGGGGCAGACCACGGTGGCGCCCGGTTTGCTGGGGTCGAGCACGGTCTGCGCCAGTGAAAAAAGCGCTTCGCGCGAGCCGTTGACCGGCAGGATTTGCGTGGCCGGATCAACCTTGAGGCCATAGCGGCGCGCCAGCCAGTCGCTCATGGCCAGTCGCAACCGGGGCTCGCCCATCGTGGCGGGGTAGCTTGCCAAGCCGGCCAGGCTGGCGGTCAGCGCATCTTTAATCAGCTGAGGCGTGGCGTGCCGTGGCTCGCCAATGCCCAAACTGATAGGTTGGTAGGCGGGATTGGGGGTGATGTCAGCGTGCAGTTGGCGCAGCCGCTCAAAAGGATAAGGCTGAAGGCGGGAAAGCAGGGGATTCATACCCGGATTATCCAGCCTCTGCGCCGGGTCTGCTCGTGGGCGTGAGTTTGGCAGGCTCGTCATGGTCACTATGTGCTATAAAAATAATAGCTGCTTGTGCCCATTCCTATTGGGATAGATGCCAATTTTATGCTTATTTTTAGTCCAGATACCTCCTTGTAGGTCGGTAAATAGCCACCACCAGATCGGCGGCTTTGCACCGCGCGAAGCAAGCTGTTTCACTGACAGTCGAGGCAAGGCCTTTTCCCCTACAAAAAAATCGCCCCGCGCTCGGGTAACATGGCAGGCTGTGCATTGCTGAAAGTGGTGCCCGCAAGCGTCAGCGCCTCACCACGGCGCTATACAGGGTTATAAGAATCAATGAGTTGGCTTCAGCCTCAAGAAAACAGGGACAGCTTTGCGTCTCAATTCGATCAAGTTATCAGGGTTTAAATCGTTCGCGGAGCCCACCAATTTCGTACTGCCGGGGCAACTGGTCGGCGTGGTGGGGCCCAACGGTTGCGGCAAGTCCAACATCATGGACGCGGTGCGCTGGGTGCTGGGTGAGAGCAAAGCGTCCGAGTTGCGCGGCGAGTCGATGCAGGACGTTATTTTCAGTGGCACGACCACCCGTAAGGCGGCTAGCCGCGCCAGCGTGGAGCTGGTGTTTGACAATGTCGATCACCGTGCCGGGGGCCAGTGGGGCCAGTTTGCCGAGATTGCCGTCAAGCGCGTGCTGACGCGCGACGGCACCTCAAGCTACTACATCAACAACCAGCCGGTGCGCCGCCGCGACGTGCAGGACGTGTTCCTCGGCACCGGCCTGGGGCCGCGCGCCTACGCCATCATTGGCCAGGGCACCATCAGCCGCATCATTGAGTCCAAGCCCGAAGAGTTGCGCCTGTTCCTGGAAGAAGCCGCCGGGGTCTCCAAGTACAAGGAGCGCCGCCGCGAGACGGCCAACCGGCTGTCGGGCACCCGCGAGAACCTGACCCGCGTGGAAGACATCCTGCGCGAGCTCAATACCAACCTCGACCGCCTGGAGAAGCAGGCCGAAGTGGCTTTGCGCTACAACACGCTGCAGGCGAGCGGCACCCTCAAGCAGCATCAACTGTGGTTTTTAAAGCGTGGCGAGAGCCAAGCCGACCAGGCCAAGGTCAAGGCAGATGCTGAAAAAGCGGTGAACGATCTGGAAAGCCGTGTCGCTGACCTGCGCCACATCGAAGCCGATCTGGAAACCATTCGGCAGGCGCACTATACGGCGGGCGACCAGGTCAATCAGGCCCAGGGCAAGCTCTATGAGGCCAGCGCCGAAGTGGGGCGACTGGAAACTGAAATCCGTTTTGTGGTGGATGGCCGCCTGCGCGTGGAGCAGCGCCTGGTCCAACTCAGGGAGCAGACTGCGCAGTGGGCCACGCGCAAGGAACACGCAGCTGTCGAGACGGAAAACCTGGCTACGCAAGCTATTGAAGCCGAAGAAAAGGCCGAGCTGCTGGCAGCACAAACCGAGGAGCAACTGACCCAGTTGCCGGCACTCGAAGAAGCGCTGCGCCAGGCGCAGGGCAAAGCCAACGAGCAGCGCGCCAGCGTGGGCCAAGTCCAGCAGCAGATTCAGGTGCTGGCCGCCGACCAGCGCCATATTGAAGAGCAGTCGCGCACGCTGGGCTTGCGTCAAGAGCGGCTGACAGCGGACCGCAACGCGCTCAACGCGCCCGACGAAGCGCGTCTGGTCAATCTTTCCGCACAGTTTGCCAGCGCACAGGAAGCGCAAACGGTGGCGGAGGCCCGCCTGCACGAACTGACGGAAATCGTGCCGCAGCTCGACGACGAACGGCGCACGCTGCAGCAAACCGTCAATACCGAGTCGGCCAAACGGGCTGGCTTGTCCGCCCGCATGGAGGCACTCAAAGCCCTGCAGGAAAAAGTCAAAACCGACGGCAAGCTCAAGCCCTGGCTGGTCAGGCATGGCCTCGACAGCCTGCAAGGCCTGTGGAGCCGCATCCACATTGAGCAAGGCTGGGAAAATGCCCTGGAAGCAGCGTTGCGCGAGCGCCTGGGTGCGCTCGAAGTCAGCCGTCTGGACATGGTGCGCGGTTTTGCCGGCACCGATGGCCAGGGCACGCCGCCAGCCAAGCTGTCGTTTTACACGGCGCCCCATGCTGCGGCGCCCGGCCGTTCCAACCCATCGCTCCCTCTCAAACCCCTGGCGGACCTGCTTCGCCTGAACGATGCCGGTCAGGCGGCCTTGCTGGGCGACTGGCTGCACGGCTGTTACACCGCACAGAGCCTGGACGACGCCCTGGCCGCCAGAGACAAGCTGCAGGCCGGTGAAGTGATTTATGTCATGAGCGGCCACGCCGTGACGCAGTACAGCGTGAGTTTTTATGCGCAGGATTCCGAGCAGGCCGGTCTGCTGGCCAGAGCCCAGGAAATTGAAAACCTGGAGAAGAGTTCCAAGGCCCAGGCTCTGATCAGCGACGAAGCCCGGTCCGCGCTGGTCCGCGCTGAAGCCGCCTATGTGGACGCCGCCCAGCGCCTGGCCACGGCCCGCCGCGAAGCCGCCGAAGGCCAGAGCCGTTCCCACGAGCTGCAGGTTGAAGTGCTGCGCTTGAGCCAGCTGGCCGCGCAGACCCGCGCACGCAGCGAACAGATTCAGGCCGACATGGCTGAAATCGAAGCCCAGCTTGATGAGCTGCAGGAGCGCAAGGTCACCGCCGAGGCCCGCTTTGAAGAACTCGACATGCAGCTGGCCGACAGCCAGGAACGCCATGCGCAGTTGGATGACCGGGTGATTGAAACCGAGCGCCGCTTGAGCGAGTCGCGCGAACAGCAGCGCACCCTGGAGCGCCAGGCGCAGGAAGCGCAGTTTGCGCTGCGCAGCCTGGCCTCGCGCCGCGAAGAACTGGCCCGCTCCATGACCATGGCCGCCCAGCAGGCCGCGACGGTCGCGTCGGAAGAAGCGCGCGCACGCGACGAACTTTCTCGCCTGAACGATGCCGCTGCACAGGGCGGCTTGCAAAGCGCGCTGGCCGCCAAGCTGGAGCGCGAAGCCGACTTGGGTGCCAAGCGCAGCCAGTACGACGACCTGACCAACAAGCTGCGTGCCAGCGACGAAAGGCGACTTTCCCTTGAGCGCGAGCTTGACCCGTTGCGCCAGCGCATCACCGAGTTCCAGCTCAAGGAACAGGCCGCGCGCTTGGGGCTGGAGCAATACGCCCAGTTGCTGACTGATGCACAGGCGGATCTGGCCGCTGTTGAGCTGTCCCTTCAAACCGGCAACGTGCGCTTGGCCGGCTTGCAGGGCGAGATTGACCGCATCAACCGCGAAATCCAGTCGCTGGGCGCCGTCAATCTGGCCGCGCTGGATGAGCTGAGTACCGCCCGCGAACGCAAGCAGTTCCTGGATGCGCAGTCCGCCGACTTGAACGAAGCCATGGCGACACTGGAAGATGCAATCAAGAAGATCGACATGGAAACGCGCGATTTGCTGGCCAGCACCTTCGAGGCGGTCAACGGGCATTTCGGCCGCATGTTCCCTGAGCTGTTTGGCGGCGGCAACGCCAGGCTCATGATGACGGGCGAAGAAATCCTTGATGCCGGTGTTCAGGTGATGGCGCAGCCGCCCGGCAAGAAAAACCAGACGATTCACCTGCTCTCGGGCGGTGAAAAAGCGCTGACGGCAATTGCGCTGGTGTTTGCGATCTTCCAGCTCAATCCCGCACCGTTCTGTTTGCTGGACGAGGTGGACGCGCCGCTGGACGATGCCAACACCGAGCGCTACGCCAAACTGGTGGCCAGCATGAGCCGCGAAACCCAGTTCCTGTTCATCAGTCACAACAAGATTGCCATGGAAATGGCCGAGCAGCTGATCGGCGTGACCATGCAGGAACAGGGCGTCTCGCGCATTGTGGCGGTAGACATGGAAGCAGCCCTCGGTTTTGCCGAGGTAGCATGACAAGCATGAGTACACTCCAGATCAGTTTGGCGGTAGTGGGTGGCTTGGTGCTGGCGGGCGTGGTGGCCCACAGTGCCTGGTCGTCACGCAGAAGCCTGCCCAAACAGGCCACACCTAAAGTCCCTTCCGTGCAGGAGGCCGCGCAGAACGATGGGAATAATCAGTCGCCCAGTCAGGCAGAGGGGCTTGACGAGCTGGCGAACCGGCAGGAGCCCAGCTTTGACACCGACTCCGCCCTGTCCTCATTGGCCAAGCTCACAGCGCCGGAAAAAAAGCCGGGCCTGGACATCCTGATCGACGCCATGGCGACCGTGGTGCTGGAATCTGTGGTCTCGGGCGAAGCCGCGCTGGCGGCCATGCCCAGCACGAGCCGGGCCGGCAGCAAGCCGTTTGGTGTCGAGGGCTTGAGTGCGGCCACTGGCGAATGGGAGTTCCCCGCCGCAGGCCATCGCTACAGTGCATTCCAGTGCGGGGTGCAGCTGGCCAATCGAACCGGTGCCCTGAATCAGATCGAATACTCGGAATTTGTCATGAAGGCGCAGGCCTTTGCCGACGCCATTGGCGGTGAGCCGGAGTTTCCGGAAATGCTCGATGAAGTCGCGCGTGCCCGTGAGCTGGACCAGTTTGCCAGCGGACACGACGCCCAGTTGAGCTTCACCCTGCGCGCCATCCACACCGCCTGGAGCCCCGGTTATGTGCAGCAAAGCGCGGCCATGCTTGGTTTTGTCGCCGGCTTGATCCCGGGCCGCATGGTACTGCCGGCCAGCCAGCCGGGCCAGGCCCCTATTCTTGGTCTGGCATTTGACACACAGGCTGCGATGGCTGAAGACCCAGAACAAACTGCGCTGCGAGAACTCACCCTGTCACTGGACGTGCCGCAGGTGCTGCGCTCCGAGCAGCCTTTTGCGCGCATGTGTGAGGCAGCCATTGCATTGGCCGCCAACATGGACGGCGTGATCATCGATGACAACGGCAACCTCATCAGGCCCGAAGCCATGGAGGCGATCCACGCGGATCTTGAGCACCTCTATGATCTGCTGGATGGACGCGATTTGTCGGCGGGCTCGGTGCTGGGCCGACGCGTGTTTTCCTGATTTCCCTGCAGCCCATGACCACCCTTGACATGTTTGGGCAGCCTTCCGGGCCGCCAGCCTCGCAGCACGCTTCCGCGGCCAAGCGCGTAGCGGCCTTGCGCGCAGAGCTTGGTGCCCATGCTCACCGCTACTACGTGCTCGATGAGCCGACAATTCCAGACAGTGAGTACGACAGGCTGTTCAGGGAGCTGCAGGACCTGGAAGCGGCTCACCCGGAACTGGTGACTGTGGACTCGCCGACGCAGCGGGTAGGCGGCAAGCCGCTGGACCACTTTGCCAGCGTGCGCCACAAAGTGCCTATGCTTAGCATTCGCACCGAAACTGACACCGAGGCCACCGGCGCACAAAATTTTGACACCCGCGTGCGCAAGGAACTGGGTTTGGCGGATTCTGATCCACCGGTCGAGTACGTGGTCGAACTCAAGTTTGACGGCCTGGCCATGAGCTTGCGCTATGAGCATGGCGTGTTGGTGCAGGCTGCCACGCGCGGCGACGGCGAGGTGGGTGAAGACGTCACGCAGAACATCCGCACCATCAACCAGATTCCACTGAAGCTTCCTGCCGACGCTCCTGATGTGATGGAAGTGCGCGGCGAGGTCTACATACGCCGTGCCGACTTTGAAGCCTTGAATGAGCGGCAGCGGGAAAAGATTGCGCAAGGGGCCAAAGGTGAAAAAACTTTCGTGAACCCGCGCAATGCAGCCGCGGGCGGTGTACGCCAGCTGGACCCGGCTATCGCGGCCCAGCGGCGCCTGAGCTTTTTTGCCTACGGAGTGGGCGACATCACACCCTCTGAACAGGGGGGGCCGGTGTTCGACACCCACTTCCAGCTACTGCTGACCCTGAAATCATGGGGTTTTCCGGTCGCAGCCCAGACGCAGCTGGCGCAAGGCGCTACGGAATTAATAGCGTTTCACCAGGCAATAGGACAGCAGCGCGACAGCCTGCCGTACGACATTGATGGCGTGGTGTACAAGGTCAACAGCCTCGCGCTGCAAAGACAACTGGGTTTTGTCACACGCGAGCCGCGCTGGGCGGTGGCGCACAAATACCCGGCCCAGGAGCAGCTGACGACCGTGGTGGGCATTGAGGTACAGGTGGGCCGCACCGGCAAACTCACGCCGGTGGCCAAGCTGGCGCCGGTGTTCGTCGGCGGCGTTACGGTGACCAATGCCACCTTGCACAACGAAGACGAAGCGCGCCGCAAGGATGTGCGCGTGGGCGATACGGTGATCGTGCGCCGCGCCGGTGATGTCATTCCCGAAGTGGTGAGTGTCCTGCCCGGCAAGCGCTTGCACGATGCGCAGATTTTCACAATGCCGCGCACTTGCCCGGTGTGCGGCTCGGCAGCCGTGCGCGAAGAAGGCGAAGCCGACTACCGCTGCACCGGTGGCCTGTTCTGCGCGGCCCAGCGCAAGGAAGCTATCCTGCACTATGCGCACCGCCGCGCCGTGGAAGTTGAAGGCCTGGGCGACAAACTGGTGGAGCAACTGGTGGACGCGAATGTGATTCGAGTCTTGCCCGATATTTACAAGCTGGGCCTGACCGCGCTCGCCAGCCTGGACCGCATGGCGGAAAAGTCGGCCAACAACCTGATTGAAGCGCTGGAAAAATCAAAGCAGACGACGCTGCCGCGCTTTCTGTTTGGCCTCGGCATTCGCCATGTGGGTGAAGCCACCGCCAAAGCGCTGGCACGCCATTTCGCCAAACTCGATGCCATCATGGATGCCACGGAAGAGCAGTTGCTCGAGGTCGGCGACGTCGGCCCTGTCGTCGCCCAAAGCATACGTACCTTCTTCGACCAGCCACACAACCGGGAAGTGGTCGAGCAACTGCGCGCTTGCGGCGTGACCTGGGAGGAGGGCGAGCCTGCCGCCGTGGCGCCTAAGCCGCTTTCAGGCAAGACTTTTGTGATTACCGGCACCCTGCCCAGTTTGAGCCGGGATGAAGCCAAGGACCTGATTGAAGCTGCAGGTGGAAAAGTGGCCGGCTCGGTCAGCAAAAAGACCAACTACGTGGTAGCGGGCTCCGAGGCAGGCAGCAAACTGGTCAAGGCCCAAGAGTTGGGTGTTGCAGTCATTGATGAAGCCGTTTTATTGACTCTGCTAAGCCGGTAAACTGCGGGTATGAATCGTCAAACGGCACTCAGGCTTCTCGCCGAACACAAGTCTTATCTGGTTAGCCAATTCGGTGTGGCCAAACTTGCCTTGTTCGGTTCAACAGCGCGAGATTCAGCTACGGAACGAAGTGACGTGGATGTCCTCGTCGCATTTGATGGCCCTGCGACGTCTGCCCGCTATTTCGGTGTGCAGTTTTACCTTGAAGACCTGTTGGGATGCCCGGTTGATCTGGTGACCGACAAAGCGCTTCGCCCGGAGCTTCGGCCATTTATCGAACAGGAAGCCGTGCATGTCTGACGCAACTCCGAACCGCGAATGGCGCTTTTATCTGGACGACATGATCGGTTTTTGTGAGCGGGTGCGGGCCTTCACCAGCGGGCTTGACCAGAGCCGATTTGTCAATGATGTTATGCGGTTTGATGCCACGGTTCGGAATATCGAATTGATTGGCGAATCCGCCACCCATATTCCCGAGCAGATACGCTCGTCGTCGCCGACCATCCCTTGGCGGATGGTCATTGCGACACGCAATCAACTGATCCACGGCTATTTGGGTATCGACAATGAGACCCTTTGGAGCATTGTGGAAACCGATATCCCAGCACTACTGATCAGCCTGCGGGATTTGAAAGCAAAGTTATCTGAATGACCCAGGTCCGATGAAAAAGCAGCATGTCCTTGATGAGATTGGTCGAACCGCCGTTCTAAACGACGGTATTGTTCTCGGACGAGAGCGTTTTTTCCAGGAAACCGGGATCAAGGAACGCGACTGGTTCGGGAAATTCTGGGCACGGTGGGGCGACGCAGTAAAGGAGGCTGGTTTCGTTCCAAACAAACTTAATGCCCCCTTGGAAGAAACGGCACTGCTCGAAAGTTACATTGCACTCATCCGCGAGCTTGGTTACCTACCGGTCGTTTCAGAGCTAAAACTAAAGGCCAGGCAGACGTCCGGATTCCCGAGTCACAACACGTTTCGCAAGTTCGGGAACAAAGCCCAACAGATCAAGAAACTCATCGAGTATTGCGAGAACAAACCGAGTTACGCAGATGTCCTGGAGATTGCGCGGGCCTCGGAGCCCGCGGATGCTGAGGTGCCTGCAGACGCGAACTCACGGGACGAGACGATTGGTTTCGTTTATCTATTAAAGGCGAATCGTTACTTCAAAATCGGCCGTAGCAATTCGTTCGAACGCCGGTCCCGGGAACTCGCGATTCAACTCCCTGAAAGGGCGGAAACGGCTCACGTAATCCGAACGGACGAGCCGATCGGAATCGAGCTGTACTGGCATCGTCGCTTCGAGTCGAAGCGAAAGAACGGCGAGTGGTTCGAGTTGAACACCCAGGATGTCAAGGTGTTCAAGCATAGGAAGTTTATGTGATGACACATGGACTTTTGTTTCAACGGACGTTATACGAATGACAATTCGCGAAATTCTTAAAATGGGCGATGCGCGGTTATTGCGCGTTGCCCAGCCCGTCACGGAATTTGACACGGACGAGCTGCACCGGCTGATTTCAGATATGTTTGACACCCTGCAGGCGGCGAACGGCGCAGGCCTGGCTGCGCCGCAGATTGGCGTGGATGTGCAGTTGGTCATTTTTGGTACCAACCAGATCAACCCGCGCTACCCCGATGCTCCGCTGGTGCCGCGTACCGTGTTGCTGAACCCCTTGATCACGCCCTTGAGACCGGACGAAGAGAACGACTGGGAAGGTTGCCTCTCTGTGCCCGGTCTGCGCGGTGTTGTGCCGCGGTTTTCGCATATCCGCTACACCGGCTTTGACCAATATGGCGATGCGATTGACTGCACGGTGGAGGGTTTTCACGCCCGCGTGGTGCAGCATGAATACGACCATCTGATCGGCAAGCTCTACCCCATGCGGATCCGGGACTTCACGCAGTTTGGCTACACAGAGGTACTTTTTCCGGGACTGGATGCATCGGCCGATGACTGACTGGTTTGGAGGACCGTTTTGAACCAGAGGCGTACACTGGTTTCGGCAGTTTTGCCTGGTTTGAGCGTGTTGTACGCAGGAAGTTTTCCGAATGTCACAGGCTCCCGCTGTCGGGCTGGCGAAGACCGTTACGTCTGCCCCTTCAGTGCCATATCAACTGAAGTTTGAAACGGTCAGCGGCAGTGGCGACGATCTGCAATTGCGCTCCCTGCTGGATCGGCAGCAATTTCACGATCCCCTGGGCGAGGCAGAGCGGGAGGGCATTTCTTCATCGGCTTGGCCGATCTTTGGCCTGCTGTGGCCGTCCAGCCGGGTGCTGGCCCATGTCATGCTGACGTTTGAACTCGATGGCAAGCGCATTCTGGAACTGGGCTGTGGCCTGGCGCTGGCCAGTCTGGTCATTCATCGGCGCGGCGGCGACATCACAGCCAGCGACTGTCATCCGCTGGCGGCTGATTTCTTGCTGGAGAACCTCAAACTCAACCGGCTCCCCGCCATGAAATACCAGACCGGCAACTGGTCACGCAGCAACCCGCTCCTGGCCCGGTTTGACCTGATTATTGGCAGTGACGTGTTGTATGACCGCGGTCAGCCGGAGCTGCTGTCGCAATTCATAGACCTGCACGCGCAGCCGGATGCGGAGGTGCTGATCGTTGACCCCGACCGTGGCAACCGGGTCAGCTTCAGCCGGAAAATGGATTTATTGGGCTATTCACACACCGAGACACCTATTTCCACACTTCCCGGCTCAGGCGGCAAGTACAAAGGGCGATTACTGAAATACCTGAAGACCTCAGCGCACTGAAAGGCGCAAAGGCAAAGGGGCGACGCCTTCAGGCGTTCAGCGCTTCCAGCAACTCGGTCTCAATCGCGATCTGTGCCTTGTTCTGCTGCAGTTCAGGACCGTCAATCAGGAAGGTGTCTTCCACGCGCTCACCCAGCGTCATGACCTTGGCGAGTTGCAAGTTGATACGGTGGCGGGCCAGAACCCGCGCGATCAGATACAGCAGTCCGACGCGGTCGCTGGCCGACACACTGAGCAGCCAACGCTGTGCTTTTTCATCGGGCTGCAAATCTACCCGCGGTGCAATCGGAAAGCTTTTGACGCGGCGTGACACACGGCCCTTGCCGGGGGGCGGCAGCGGTCCTGGCGTTTCAAGGGTACGGTCCAGTTCAGCCTCAACCATGGCGGCCAGCTCGCGGTAATGGTCGGTCAGCGTCGGACTCATGACCTGGAACGTATCGAGTGCGTAACCATTTTTGGCCGTGTGAATCTTGGCATCCAGGATGCTGAAACCCGCTTGGTCAAAGTAACCGCAAATGCGCGCGAACAGGTCAGGGGCATCGGGTGTGTACACCAGCACCTGCATACCTTCGCCTGCCAGAGAGCGGCGCGCGCGGACGATGGTTTTGGCTTTGCCAACGTGGCGCGACAGCTGTCGGGCATGCCAGGCAATGTCAGAGGCCTCATGGCGCATGAAGTAACTCACGTCCAGCGTATTCCATAGCGCTTTGTGCGCCTCAAAAGGCTCGGCATGCAGGGCGAGGGTGGTCAGGGCTTCGCGTTTGCGTGCCTCCACTTCAGCGCCTGCATCGGGTGCGCGGCCACCCAGCACAAGCAGCGTGTAGCGGTAAAGGTCTTCCAGCAGTTTGCCTTTCCAGGCGTTCCAGACCTTGGGGCTGGTACCGCGGATGTCGGCCACCGTCAGAAGGTACAGCGCGGTCAGGTAGCGCTCATTACCCACGCGCTTGGCAAATGCGGCAATCACTTCGGGGTTGCTCAGGTCTTCCTTCTGGGCAATGCGGCTCATGCTCAGGTGCTCGCCCACCAGAAACTCGATCAAGTGCGCGTCTTCGGCAGCAATGCCGTGCTGGTGGCAGAAAACGCGCACATCCTTGCGGCCCAGCTCGGAATGATCGCCACCACGCCCCTTGGCAATGTCATGAAACAGCGCCGCGACGTACAGGATCCAGGGCTTGTCCCAGCCAGCCGCCAACTGCGAGCACATGGGGTACTCGTGCGAGTGCTCGGCGATAAAAAAGCGCCGCATATTGCGCAGCACCATCAGAATATGCTGGTCCACCGTGTACACATGGAACAGGTCATGCTGCATCTGCCCGACGATGTTGCGGAAGATCCAGAGGTAACGGCCCAGCACCGAGGTCTGGTTCATCAGCCGCATGGCGTGGGTGATGCCTTCGGGCTGTTGCAGGATGCGCAAGAAGGTGTCGCGATTGACCGGGTCACTGCGAAATTTGCTGTTCATCACGCCACGAGCGTTGTACAGCGCACGCAGGGTACGCACCGACAAGCCTTTAATGCCTAGCGTGGTCTCATAGAGCAGAAAAGTTTCAAGAATCGCATGCGGCTCACGCACATACAGATCGTCGCTGGCCACCTCCAGCATGCCGGAATTGTCACAAAACCGTTCATTGATGGGGCGACGCGGGTAGGTGTTGGGGTTCAGGCGCTCTTCAATGTTGAGCAGCAAGATCTGGTTAAGCTGGGTCACCGCCTTGGCCGCCCAATAATAGCGGCGCATCAGGGCTTCGCTGGATCTGACAACGCCCCCACGCTCTGCACTGGCGTGTCCTCCCTGCCCCCCGGGGGGGCTGTTTCGCCCAGGGGCGGCCCGTCGGCGAAACGCGTCTTCACCATAGCCGAAGGATTCGGCCACTGCGGTTTGGAGGTCAAAGACCAGCCGGTCTTCGCGCCGCCCCGCAATGATGTGCAGGCGCGCGCGGATCAAGCTCAGCAGCGCTTCATTGGCCTTGATCTGCCGTACCTCAAACGCCGTCGCCAGGCCGCCTCTGGCCAGGTCGTCCCACGACTTGCCCAGACCGGCCGCCCGAGCGACCCACAGCACCACCTGCAGATCACGCAGGCCGCCAGGCGATTCCTTGCAGTTGGGCTCCAGCGCGTAGGGCGTATTTTCAAACCTGTTGTGGCGCTGGCGCAGTTCCAGCGTCTTGGCCACATAAAAGGCCTTCGGGTCGAGCACCGCATTGAGCTGCTTTTGCAGGCTCAGGAAGTTCTGTTTCGAGCCGGCAACCAGGCGCGCTTCAAGGAGCGAAGTCTGCACGGTGACGTCCTTGGCGGCTTCTTCCACGCAGTTGGCCGACGTACGCACGCTGGAGCCGATCTCCAACCCACTGTCCCAGCAATTGCCAATAAAGCTTTCCACCTTGGCTTTGAGGGCCGGATTGCCCTCCACGTTGGCATCGTCCGGCAGCAGCAGCAACACATCCACATCGGAATGGGGAAACAGCTCACCTCGGCCAAAACCGCCTACCGCGACCAGGCAGGTCGCCGCCGGAAAGCCAGCGCGCTGCCAAAGTAGCTGCAAGGTGGCGTCGGTGTGCTTGGCCAGCTTTTTCAGCAGGCCGTGAATGCCCCGGTAGGAGGCGCCGCTAGCTCCCAACGAGGCCAACAGCGCGGTTTTGCCAGCACGGTATTGCTCGCGTACCTGAGCCAGTTCAGTCATGGGTGAATAGGCTCCGGGACTTGGTTGTTAAAAGTTTTAAAGTGCGCAGGCCTGCACCGCGGGCCTGAATCAGGCGCTGACGGGAACTTCAGCCAGTTTGTTTTGTGGAACGAACGCGGGAATCGGAGGGCTGCCGGCTGAGAGTGTCAACACCTCATAGCTGGTTTCGGTGACCAAAATGGTGTGCTCCCACTGGGCTGACAGCGAGTGGTCGCGGGTCACGATGCTCCAGCCATCTTTCTCGGGGCCATCCTTGATATCACGCTTGCCGGCGTTGATCATGGGCTCGATGGTGAACGTCATGCCAGGCTTGAGTTCTTCCTGCGTGCCAGGGCGACCGTAGTGCATCACCTGAGGATCTTCATGGAAGCGGGCGCCAATGCCATGGCCGCAAAACTCGCGAACGATGGAAAAGCCCTGTTTTTCCGCAAAAGTCTGGATGGCAAAACCAATATCACCCAGCCGTGCACCTGGTTTGACGCGCATGATGCCCTGCCACATCGCCTCGTAGGTGATTTGGCACAACCGCTTGGCCGCGATGGATGTCTCGCCCACCAGGAACATGCGGCTGCTGTCACCGTGCCAGCCGTCCTTGATGCCCGTTACATCGAGGTTGACGATGTCGCCTTTTTTGAGCGGCTTGTCGTTCGGAATGCCATGGCACACCTGGTGATTGACGGAGGAGCAAAGCGATTTGGGGTAGGGCGCATAGCCGGGGGGCTGGTAGCCGAGGGTAGCCGGGATCGTGCCCTGAACCTGGGTCATGTAGTCGTGGGCCAGCCGGTCAATTTCGTTGGTCGTCACGCCGGGTTTGACGAAGGGGGTCAGGAAGTCCAGCAGCTCGGAAGCGAGCCTGCACGCCACGCGCATGCCTTCAATACCTGCTGCATCTTTGTAAGTAATACTCATTGGGAGATTATCCCACTGGACCACTGTGTGTGCATTGTCAGAAGACTTGCAAGGGCTTTTGGGTACTTGCGGCGGCGGACCGTCAAAGTACGCCCGCTTTCGGGGGAGGGAACCGAGTCACTGATAAAATTCGGGGCTAACGCCTGCCCCGCAGACCTTTGACAAATCTTTGCCAGACCTCTGCCTTGCGGGGAGTGTTAAACCCCAAAAACAGCTTGCCGGCTGCTCCTTCCCACACTTCACCACAAGGCCACCGCCACCGTGACCCTGCACCTGACGACTTTTGAGGGCGAACCCGACGGGATCAGCGCCCTGAGCGACTTCCGCATTCAGCAATTTCTGCCCCGCCTGCAAAGCATTCACGACAAGATCGTGGGGATCAGCGCCCGGTTTGTGCACTTGGTGGCCACCGAGGCGCCGCCGACGGATTCGGTCAAAAACCAGTTGGCAGCCTTGCTGACCTATGGCGACCCATGCCCTCAGCCTCTTGGCGCCGCAGCAGACGCCTTGCTGTTCATCGTGTCGCCGCGCTTTGGCACCGTATCGCCCTGGGCCTCCAAGGCAACGGACATTGCGCACAACTGCGGCTTGGCCATCAAGCGCATCGAGCGCATCACCGAATACCGCCTGACCCTCAAATCCGGTTTTTTTAGCAAGACTGCGCTGACCGATGCCCAGCACGAGCAGGTTGCAGCGCTGCTGCACGACCGCATGACCGAAAGCGTGGTGTTTGACCGCGCGCAGGCCGCAGCGGGACTGTTCACGGAACTGCAAGGCGCACCGCTGCAAACCATAGCCGTACTGGCCGGGGGCAAAACAGCCCTGGAGCGTGCCAACGCCGAGTTTGGCCTGGCGCTGGCGGCCGATGAGATCGACTACCTGGTCAATGCCTTTACCCAGCTTCAGCGCAACCCGACTGACGTCGAGCTGATGATGTTTGCGCAGGCCAACAGCGAGCACTGCCGCCACAAAATCTTCAACGCCGACTTCACGATTGACGGTGTGCCGCAGGAGAAAAGCCTGTTTGCCATGATCCGCAACACAGAGAAGCTGAACCCCCAGCACACGGTGGTGGCGTATTCCGACAACGCCTCGGTCATGGAAGGCTCAAAAATCCAGGTTTTTTATGCCAAATCTACCTCTAGCCCAGAAGGCGCGGGCGCAAGCAGCTATCAAAACTATAGCGCCACTGACGACGTGCTGACGCATGTGCTGATGAAGGTCGAGACGCACAACCATCCCACGGCGATTTCCCCTTTCCCCGGTGCGTCCACCGGTGCCGGTGGCGAAATCCGCGATGAAGGCGCCACAGGGCGCGGCTCCAAACCCAAAGCCGGCCTCACGGGGTTTACCGTTTCCAAACTGTTTGACGCTGACTACGGCAAGCCGGAGCACATCGCCAGCCCGCTGCAAATCATGACCGAAGGCCCGCTGGGCGGCGCCGCCTTCAACAACGAATTTGGCCGGCCCAACCTGGCAGGCTACTTCCGTGAATACGAGCAAACCGTGGGCGGCCAGCGCTGGGGTTACCACAAGCCCATCATGATCGCCGGTGGCGTGGGCACGATTGACGCCGGGCTGACCCACAAAATACTGTTTCCTGCCGGCACGCTGCTGATCCAGCTGGGCGGCCCCGGCATGCGCATCGGCATGGGCGGCAGTGCGGCCAGCTCCATGGCATCGGGCGCCAATGCCGCGCAGCTCGACTTTGATTCGGTGCAGCGCGGCAATCCCGAAATCGAGCGCCGCGCCCAGGAAGTCATCAACCAGTGCGCCCAGTTGGGCCAGGCCAATCCGATCCTGGCGATTCACGACGTCGGCGCTGGCGGCTTGTCCAATGCTTTCCCGGAACTCGTCAACGACGCCGGGCGCGGCGCCCGTTTTGACCTGCGCGCCGTCAAGCTCGAAGAAAGCGGCCTGTCGCCCAAGGAAATCTGGAGCAACGAAAGCCAGGAACGCTATGTCATGGCGATTGCCCCCGAGTCGCTGCCGCAATTTGAGGCCTTCTGCGAGCGCGAGCGTTGCCCGTTTGCCGTGATTGGCGTGGCGACTGAAGAAAAACAACTGGTGCTGTCTGACGAAGGTGCTGCTGCACCCGTCGATATGCCCATGAACGTGCTGCTGGGCAAACCGCCCAAAATGCACCGCGACGTGAAAAGCGTGGCACGCACCATCAAGCCCATAGACCTGACCGGTGTCGATCTGCAAAAAAGCTGCATTGACGTGCTGAGCCACCCGACGGTAGCGTCCAAACGCTTCCTGATCACCATTGGCGACCGTACAGTGGGCGGCCTCACGCACCGCGACCAGATGGTCGGCCCCTGGCAGGTGCCGGTGGCCGATTGCGCGGTGACGCTGGCCGACTACCAAGGCTTTGCCGGTGAGGCCATGAGCATGGGCGAGCGCACCCCGCTGGCGGCCGTCAACGCGGCTGCGTCGGGCCGCATGGCCGTGGCCGAAGCCATCACCAATCTGCTGGCAGCGCCCATTGAGTTGCCGCGCGTGAAGCTGTCGGCCAACTGGATGGCCGCTTGCGGCGAGCCCGGGCAGGACGCGGCCCTGTACGAAACCGTCAAGGCGGTGGGCATGGAGTTGTGCCCGGCGCTGGGCGTGTCGATTCCCGTCGGCAAGGATTCGCTGTCCATGCGCACGGTCTGGAGCGACGCTGGCGAGAGCAAAAAAGTGACTTCTCCGGTGTCGCTGATCGTCAGCGCCTTCGCCACGCTGGCGGATGTGCGCGGCACGCTCACGCCCGAGTTGAACAGCGCCGAGGCCGATACCACGCTGATATTGATCGACCTGGGCAAGGGCCAGCACCGCATGGGCGGCTCCATGCTGGCGCAAAGCCTGAACCTTGAAGACGGTGACGTGCCCGATCTGGACGACCCGAAAGACCTGGTCAATCTGGTCAACGCCATCAACGCCTTGCGCGCGCAAGGGCAGATCCTGGCCTACCACGACCGCAGCGACGGTGGCCTGTTTGCTTGCTGCTGTGAGATGGCGTTTGCCGGCCATGTGGGCGTGTCGCTGAATATTGACATGCTGCTGGTCGAAGGCGACGGCATCACCGACAGCCGCATGGACACGGGCGACAGCAAGAACTGGGCGTCGCAAATCAGTGCCCGCCGGGAAGAGCTGACGCTCAAGGCCCTGTTCAATGAAGAGCTGGGCGCCGTCATTCAGGTGCGAACCGAAGCGCGCAACGAGGTGATGCAGACCCTGCGCCAGCACGGGCTGTCAAAGTTCAGCCACTTTGTCGGCAAGACCCGGCCGCAACATGCGGCGCTGGAGGTTGGCAAGGGTGAAGTCCAGATCTGGCGCGATACCAAAGCGGTGTTCAAGGCCCAGCTTCAAGACCTGCACCAGGTCTGGGATGCTGTGAGCTGGAAAATCTGCCAGCAGCGCGACAACCCGGTGGGTGCCGATGCTGAGCACGCCTCTAGGGGCGATCCTGTAGACCCGGGCCTGCATGTATTCCTCCCTCACCCTTTGGGAAAGGGAAGGGGTGAGGGCTCCCCCGCATTAATGCTGTCCCGGCCCAAGGTCGCGGTGCTGCGCGAGCAGGGCGTCAACTCGCATGCGGAGATGGCTTACGCCTTCACGCAGGCGGGTTTTGATGCTTACGACGTCCACATGACCGACCTGCAGAGCGGCCGGGCCAGGCTGGCTGACTTTGCGGGCGTGGTGGCCTGCGGCGGCTTCAGCTACGGCGACACACTGGGTGCTGGCATAGGCTGGGCACGCTCCATCACCTTCAACCCGTTGCTGGCCGAGCAGTTCAAGACCTTCTTTGCAAGACAAGACACCTTTGGCCTGGGCGTGTGCAACGGCTGCCAGATGTTTGCCGAGCTGGCCGACATCATTCCGGGTGCCGACGCCTGGCCGCGCTTCACCACCAACCGCAGCGAACGCTTTGAAGCGCGCCTGAGCCAGGTCGAGGTGCTCGATTCACCCAGCCTGTTCTTCGCCGGAATGGCCGGCAGCCGCTTGCCCATCGCCGTCGCGCATGGCGAGGGTTACGCCAATTTCGCCTACCGGGGCGATGCCTCAAAAGCCATTGCGGCCATGCGCTTTACCGACCACCATGGCCAGCCGACGGAAGCCTACCCTGCCAATCCCAATGGCAGTGCGGGCGGCCTGACGGCAGTCACCACGGCCGACGGCCGCTTCACCGCCATGATGCCGCACCCCGAGCGCGTGTTCCGCAACATCCAGATGAGCTGGACCAGCGGAGACCAAAGTGCACTCAGCCCGTGGATGCAACTTTGGGTCAACGCGCGCAAGTGGGTGGGCTGATCGGGCAGGCTCAATAGCGCTGCAATCCGCTATCATAAAGATAGCTTCTTGCGCTTGTCCTGTTTACGCTAGAGGCCTGTTTGATTCATTATCCAAGTTGAACCAGCCACCAGACAATAGATTGAAATGTGTAGTGGTCAGCGGCTTCGTGACTCCGCATTTCTTGCAGGTACGTTGCGATGTCATTTGAGGAACCTAACGTTTGAATTCACCGGACTGTGCGGCTTTTCGCGCAAGTCCGGTGGAATGATGAGTTGGGCCTTTGGATGTTGCTTGCAACTTTTCAAGTTTTCTATCAATTACATCAATATACTTTTGCCAATCGTTGGATTTTATTTTTAATTCTGTGAATTTATTTTTTGCAGCCATGAAGTATTTCTCCGCGGCGGTGTTGCTGCCTAATTTGATACAAGCCTCGGCCATGGCTGTTAGAAAAATTGGGGTCGAAATCTCCAAGAACCCTGCAGCGTTATCTAATTCAAGTATTTGCATTCCTAAGGACAGCACGTTTTGATAGTTTTTATCCCTCTTTGCTGCCCGCAGAGCATCGCGAAGTTGAATAAAATCGTTAAACAGCTTTTCACTCCACTGTTGGTTCATGATGTATCCATTTTTGTGGGTGGGGAAGGTGTTATTCTGGCGCCTAACGTTTAGGGAATTTCGTTATACACAACTTTTTTTCATTAAATCAACAACTTAGCGGTGCCATCGAAGTCTGCAAAACGTTGGTCAGAGACTTATGTATAACGAAATGTGTTTAGGGTAATTGGAAATTATTCGAAGCATAAATATCCCTTGATCCGCCAGTTATAATATTAAATATGTAATCTATTTTTCATGCGGAGTTTTCTTATTGTAGCCAAAGATCGCCATAACCCCATATAACTGTGCCTACAATAACCAGAAGTAGGGATATCACGCTGACCGCCTTCTGTTTGTTTTTGTATTTTGTGAATATGGTATTAAATTCCGTTGTTGAAAATGTGCCTGGCGAAATAAGGTCTCGCATGTAATTTGCCTTGCTTTGGGCGAACAATGCGAACACCGTCATTCCAGAACCACTTCTCTGAAACCAGAGGTTTATCTGTTGCGATTTTGGCGTCAGTGCGGGCACAAATGAAAGCAACCACGGGGTAATGGCAATAACACAGAAAGCAACACAGTAATAAAACTCTCGCCGAACCTTTTTTTCGTGCTGAGCGGCCATTGTGATAAGGTCGTCTGAAGCAGTAATGATTTTTCCATTCATTGATACGTAGGCTTCGAGAAGGAAGGGTCCTAACGTGCGAATTCAGCGGACCATCAAAAAGCGCAGGTTTTTGATGGTCCGCTGAAAGAAAATATTATGCATGTTTCGCAACCAAATGCCGAATGGTCTCGATAGGGCGGGGCGGTTGGAAGCGGTCGCTGGAAATGAATGCTGTAACCTGTTCCCACATCGGTTGTGGCGTAGTGCCACCAAGAACCAATGGCTTTACCTGATTCAAGTGCTCAAGAACTTCAGAACGTTCCTTGGCCGGATTCCATATCGCGCTTTCAAATTGGCTGAAAAATTCAGCCGTGATATTAACGAGGTTTTTCATTTGGTGCTGGCATGTAGAGAGCACGTCAATATCGGGGATATCTGCAGGAGGATTCGAGCCGACATAGGAAAAGAAATGAATCAGCTTTTCCTCACCGGACGGAAGCTTCACTACCTCGCCATAGGATATTGGCTGAGCACCCGTCTTTTGACTTTCGTTCCGAGCTTCCAATAGGTACTTAGAAATTTTGTCTGCCCCCTGTTTCGCCCTGACAGCTGAATACCAATCGCTAAAGCCCTCAATGGAACTTCCCACGTATTGCATTACGAATGTGACGCTCCTTGCGGCACTCGCGAAGGCGCTGAAGTAGTAATTCATCTCATCAACGCATCTCTCGCACAAGATCATTTTGTCGAGAAAAAAGTCTGCTTCCTTCAGTTTCTCGGTAATTTTATGAAAGTGCTTCATGGTGAGCGGCATAATGTAATGTAAACCGCAAAACCTGCAGTTTAATCTTACGGCTACAGTTTAATCAGTGTCGCAATTCTGAGTTGCTCTACTATTGATAGCAGCTTGCGCCCGTCTCGTATGGGTAAACCTAACAAATTATGCTCAAAGTCTGCCCAAGCCGGTGCTCCGCGCCGGGTGTCAGGGTAATCACATCCGGCCCTGCGTTGGCGGCTTCGATGCAGAAAAAGTCTTGCCAGCCGTCATCGGGCACGTCGGCCATCTTGCGGGCGCCTTCGCTGCCGGGGTTCCACACCACCACGGATTGGCTGCCTTGGGTGTCGATCACGATGCGGCGTTGCCAGATCGGGTCCACCAGGATGTAGCGGTGCGTGGACTCGCCCGATGAATCTTGTGAAGCGTGGAGGTAGGTGCGGTCGCAGGCCTGGTCGAGCGCAAACGGGGTGCGCTGAATGTCAGTGGCCAGATCGCGCAGACGGTCCTGGTAGGTCAGGCCGGTGATGCCTTCAATCCCCACAAGCGCGGCGTTTCCGACCGCAAAATAACTGTGCAGGGCCTGCGTCAGCATGAATGGTTGATGGCCAAGATTGCGCGTGTGCAGGGTCTGGCTCAGGGTCTGGCCCAGCGTGATGCGCAGACTCACCTGCAAACCCGGGGCAGGGGCGGCGAGGCTGTTGTCATGAGCGGCCTGCGCGCAGGGCTCCAGGCTGAGGCTGACTTCATCGTCGCTGCTGCTGTGAATGGCGCTGACTTGCCATGGCAGATTGCGCACCGGGCCATGCTGCGCTGCGCTGGCTGGCATGCCCTGCTTGGCGAACCACGGCCAGCACACCGGCACGCCGCCGCGAATGGCGGCGGGCTCGGCCAGGGCCTGGGGCGAGAGCCAGAACACATCGCGCTGACCCGTGGGCACCCAGGATAAAAGATGGGCTCCGTGCAGGGCC
The DNA here is from genome assembly GCA_002381615.1 of Polaromonas sp. UBA4122. Classification (GTDB taxonomy): domain Bacteria; phylum Pseudomonadota; class Gammaproteobacteria; order Burkholderiales; family Burkholderiaceae_C; genus Polaromonas. The sequence goes on from DFWY01000024.1 coordinate 30,264, forward strand.
AGGATGGCGGTGCCGTGGCGGGTCTTGAGTTGCAGGGCGTTGTGACCAGCGTGCTGGAGCCGGGTGATTTGGGGTGGCAGGTGCATGGCGCTGATTATCCCGTCGTGCCCGTCGCTGGAGCGAGGATCAGGGCGTCAGCCGCTGAAAACTCAGGGCGCATCCAGCGTTTCTTGCGTTTGTTCATCTTGGCGGCTGCGCCGCCAGGCCTTCTCGATTTCCACCGCCGCATACACCACGAAGGAGGCCGCCAGGCACACGGCGAGTTCGGGCAGGCTCAGCGGTGCGGTCTTGAAAATAGGGTTCAGCGCCGGGACATAGATGGTGGCCATCTGCAGCACAAACGTCAGCAGCACCGCACCCAGCAGGGGCAGGTTGGAGGTGACGCCGATGCCCCACAAGGGGTCGCGCTCGGACCGGATGGCCAGTACATGAGCCATTTGCCCGAGCGTGAGCACGGTGAACACCATGGTTTGCCAGTGCGCATGCCCCGTGGAAAGTGCCCAGGCCTGCACGCCCAGGCACAGGCCACCCAGCAGCAGGCCGATGCCCAGAATGTGCTGCCACATGCCGTGGGCAAAAAGGCTCTCCACGGGGGGTCTTGGCGGGCGCTGCATGATGCCGCGCTCGGCGGGTTCGGCGGCCAGGGCCAGTCCGGGCAGGCCGTCGGTAACCAGATTGACCCACAGGATGTGGATGGGCAGCAGCGGTATGGGCAGGCCCAGCAGCGGTGCCAGAAAGAGGGTCCAGATTTCGCCCGAGTTGCCGGTCATGGCGTAGCGCACGAACTTGCGGATGTTGTCGTAGATGTGCCGGCCCTCGCGCACGGCGCTCACGATGGTGGCGAAGTTGTCGTCCAGCAGCACCAGGCTGGCGGCTTCGCGGGCCACGTCGGTGCCGCCCTTGCCCATGGCCACGCCGATGTCGGCGCGCTTGAGCGCTGGCGCGTCGTTCACGCCATCGCCCGTCATGGCCACAAACTCGCCCTGCGCCTGCAGGGCTTCTACGATGCGGATTTTCTGCGCCGGGTCCACGCGGGCGTAAATGCGAACACGCTGCACGCGGGCCTGCAGCGTTTCCTCATCCATGACGGTTAGGTCGGCTCCCGTCAGCACCGGGGCCTCGGCGCTGTCCACGATGCCGAGGCGCAACGCAATCGCACGCGCTGTGGCCGGGTGATCGCCCGTGATCATGACGGGGGTGATGCCGGCGGTCATGCATTCGCGCACCGCCGCAGCGGCTTCGGGGCGCGGCGGATCGATCAGCCCGACCAGCCCGAGGAGGCTCAGACCGCTTTCAACCGCCTCGATTTCGCCGCCAGCCTCCGGCAGCCGCTCATAGCTGCGCCGCGCCACGGCCAGCACCCGCAGACCCTGAGCGGCCAGAGCGTCCGCGCGCGCCAGCCAGGCGGCCTGGTTGAGGCTGACCGGGTCGCCTGCACTGGTGTCGCGCCAATCGGTCGTGCACAGTGGAATGACCGATTCGGGTGCACCCTTGGTATAGGCGATAAATCCTTGCGGCATGCGATGGAAGGTGGTCATGCGCTTGCGCTCGGCATCGAACGGGCACTCCTGCACGCGGGGCCACTCGGCGTCGAGTGCGGCCTTGGCCAAGCCCGCGCCCGCCGCGACATCGGCCAGCGCCGTCTCGGTGGGATCGCCCAGCCAGCCGCCATCAGGCGCGGGGCTGGCATCGTTGCACAAGGCCATCGCGCGCAGCAGTTCTGCGTGCAGGCCGTCGGGCAAGGCGGAGCCGGGAACCCAGGCGGGGTCTATACTCTTGCTTCCCGCGAGCAGGCACTCGGCTTGCATGCGGTTTTGCGTGAGAGTGCCGGTCTTGTCTGAGCAGATATACGTGACCGAGCCCAGCGTCTCGACCGACGGCAGGCGCCGGATCAGCGCGTGAACCGCCACCATACGGCGCGCGCCCAGGGCCAGCAGCACCGTTACCACTGCAGGCAGCGCCTCGGGGATGGCCGCCACGGCCAGGCTCACGGCGGTCAAGACCATCAGCAGGGGCGACTCGCCGCGCAGCACGCCCACGGCAAAGATCACCGCGCAGATCGCCAGCACGGCCAGAGCCACGCGCTTGCCAAAGGCGGCGAGGCGCCGCTGCAGCGGCGTGCTGCGGTCCGTGTCTTGTTGCAGCAACCCGGCCACCTTGCCCAGTTCGGTGGCCATGCCGGTTGCCACCACCAGCCCGCGGCCGCGTCCGTGCGTGGCTGTCGTGCCCTTGAAGGCCATGTTCAGCCGGTCCCCCAGTGCATGCACCGCGCCAGCGAGCACGCCGGCGTGCTTGGCCACCGTGACCGATTCGCCGGTCAGCGCGGATTCGTCCACCTTGAGCTGCGCGATCTCGATCAGCCGCAGGTCGGCGGGGACCTGGTTGCCGGCCTCCAGCAACACGATGTCGCCAGGCACCAGGGCGTGAGCCGGCACATGCTGAACCTGGCCGCTGCGCAGCACCGTGGCCTGGGCTTCTGCCAGTCGCTGCAGCGCTGCCAGCGCCTGGTCAGCGCGCCAGGCTTGCACCAGTCCGATGGCAGCGTTGAGCAGCACGATGAGCAGAATCACCAGCGTGTCTACCAGTTCGCCGATCACACCCGAGATAACCGCCGCAGCGATCAGCACCAGGATCATGAAGTCGCTGAACTGATCAACCACCAGCGACCACAGGCTGCGGTTGCCGCTCGTGGGCAGTTCATTGGCGCCATGCTGCAGGGTGCGCTGGGTGACCTGGTGCTCTTGCAGGCCGCTCGTGGGGTCTACCCCGTGTTCGCGCGCGAGCTCATGCGCATCGCGCAGGTGCCAGTCGCCGGGCGGCAGGGTTGAGGGGAGTATTTTTTCAGTCGCCATGCAGATACAGCAGGTGCGCTTCGTGCAGCAGCGTCTGCGCCACTGAGTCCGACACCACCACGGTTTCGCAGTGGATGGCGGCTTGCTGTAGTAGCGCCAGCGCTGGCCGCAGGGCAACGCGCACCTCTTGCAGCGACAGTTCGGTGCCGTCCACTGGCAGGAGAATCTTCATTCGGCATTCCTTGTCAATGGTCGGTAGTCGCTGCGTCAGGCAGCAACTGACAGCTCGATCATGTGGAACTTTATGGGTACGGCCTTCACCTAGTTCAGCACCTGACGCCGAATTTTCTCCACCTCATGTATTTCACAGGGCTTGCAGTAGAAACGCAAGGTCCGTTTCTCGTTGCCGTTGATCAGCGTCAAGGCTAGGCGCGGATCATTCCCTGTACGCCGGTCAAGGCCACGCCGCCCGGGGTCTTATACAGCCACAGCCTGCAGATGCCGCTCTGGTACAACGCGCGCAAGGGTAGCCTGGCTACAGTTTCCCGGAACCTTCCAGGTGAACAACCTATTGAAACATTACCACTGGTACTTATGATTTAATGACGGAAAACAACTACAGGCAGCCGCTACAACCCCATGGCAGAAGTTACAGTCGTTTTTACCGATCTCACGGGAAGCACAGGGGTTTTTGAATCACTGGGCAACGCCAAGGCAACCCAGGCCATCACGCGCCTGACCCAGTGGATAGGCCAGGTCTGCGAGGCCTGTGGTGGACATGTTGTGAAATACCTTGGCGACGGTGTGCTCATCGTATTTCCTGAAAACAACAACGCCATCGAGGCCGTGACCGAACTGCAGCGGGTGCACCAGGAGCGCATCCGCAACTGGCCCGACCAGTTAATAATGCGGCTCCAGGTGGGCATGGCGCGCGGTGAGATCGTCGAACAGGATGGTGACTGCTTTGGTGATGCGGTCAACGTGGCGTCCCGTCTGAGTGGCCTGTCCGGCCCCGACCAGATTCTTGCCACCGACGTTGTCATCCGGCAACTCGCAGCGGATAGTCTGGTGCGGTCTCGCTGCCTGGGCGCTCTGGATATCCGGGGTCGCAGCGAAGCCTGCGTGGTGCACCGGATTGAATGGCAAACCGACGTGCAGTCGGATTCTTTCACGCTGCAGGCCAGTTTGATGCCGTCTTCTTCTGCAAAACTGGCTGCACCGCCCGCAGCGATTGAGCTGTCCTGGCTGGACGTCCATGCTGTGTTTACCTCGACCCAGCTACCCCTCTTTCTGGGCCGCGACCATGCCACGCAATTTGTCGTGCAGGACCCTCGGGTTTCCCGCAGGCACGCCAGAATCGACTGGCGTGCCGGTAAGTTTTACCTTGAAGATGTCAGCAGTTACGGCACCTGGGTACGTTTTTCCGACAGCGCGGCCGCCGTCTCGCTGCGCCGGCAGGAGTGCGTGTTGCTGCTTGAAGGTGAAATTGCGCTGGGTTCGCCCTTTGAAGACCTTACGGGGCCTACCGTCAGTTTCAAATTCCCTGCTGGTCAGCCGGAGCGGCAGGCATCATTGGACTTTAGGGGCTGATCGGGCACTGATCTCGCGAGTTGTCTGGCTCAAGGGCCGCTTGTTCTATGCCGACTTGGGCCTGTACCGAACGGGTTTGCCGGATACTACAAAAAAAATAGCTGTTCACGCCCGTGCTTCTTGGGCTAGAGGCCTATTTGATACAAAAAAACCGGAAAAAGTGGCAACGGCCCTTGCCGTCGTGACCGGCGATGTGGAGGGCCATGTGGCTTTCAAGGCCGTCGGCAAAATACCGCTGCGGAAACCCGACAACGATATTCTAGGCATGGCCCCTTCGCCCGGCTACCTCATTTTTATGGGGCAGGACTGGACCGTACCCTAACGTTACGACCCCTGGGCGGCGGTGCAATACCGGGCTTTGCAGATGAGGCCGACAGAGTTTGCGCATCAGTTGACGCTGCGACCCTGACCGGATCGCTACGCCATCAGCGCCCGTCTTTCAAGCCGAAATTTAAGCTGGAATGGCATCAACGTTGAGCCGCTCCCAATGCCGGTGCAGGGCGATGGCGGCCATGAAGTCTTGCGAAATATGCCCATCCAGAACTTTGCGTGCATCGGCAATGATGACGCCCGCCGTGGGCACGGTCACCATATCCGGGTTTTTGCCATGGCTGAAGCCCAGCGTGCTTAACAACTGGACGCCGTCATTCACCGCGCAAATGGTTTTGCAGTGTTTGTAGGCCTCCAGCACAAAATGGACGGCCTCGCCCATTGCGCAGAGCGCAGCAGTGCTGTTGCCACCACCGGGAATCAGCACGGCATCGAACATGACCGATGGCATGTTGGCAAAGGTATGGTCCACCGCGAGGCGCCGGCCACTGGCGCTACTCACGGTGCCCAGGTGCGGTGCAATGAGTTTGCACAGGGCTCCTGCATCGACCAGATCCTGCTGAATGCGTCGGAGGTGGGTGGTTTCAACACCATCGGCCACCAGGATGGCAACCTTGCGCGTTTTCACGCTGCCACCGGGCCGGCCAACCATGCGCAAGGCGGGATCTTCGTCCACCTTGCTGGTGATCCGGTAATCGCGGAAACCGAGACGACCGGCAGCCGCTTTCGGGTCCGGGGCTTTGATGCCCAGCGGTGCCGCGACCCGCGTGGCCAGTTTCAGGTCCACATGCGCGAGGTTGTCAACCATGCGCTGGCGGATGTCGGGCACGTCGACTTTGGACAGTTCAAACCTGAAAGCCGCGACGATATGGTCTTTTTCGGCAGTGCTCTGGCTGTTCCAGAACAGCGTAGCCTGGGAGAAATGATCGTCAAACGAGGGGCTGCGGCGCCTGATTTTTGGCGACTCAATCTGTTCGGGATAAGACTGAAAGCCTTGCGCTGCGCCATCGACCCTGAACTCTGTTCCGTTGCCCAGCGTATTGGGCTCATAGGCCACACGTTCCTTGTTGATGGTCTGGCGGTGCAGGCCATCCCGCTGGAAATTATGCATGGGGCAGACACTGCTGTTGATCGGAATTTCATGGAAGTTGGCGCTGCCAAGCCGCGACAGCTGGGTGTCGGTGTACGAGAAAAGGCGGCCCTGCAGCAGCGGGTCGTTTGAGAAATCAATGCCTGGCACCAGATGGCCCGGGTGAAACGCTACCTGTTCGGTTTCGGCAAAGAAATTGTCCGGGTTGCGGTTCAGCACCAGCTTGCCAATAATCTGCACCGGCACTTGTTCCTCGGGAATCAGCTTGGTCGGGTCAAGAATGTCAAAGCCCAGCTCGTCCTCTTTGCCAGCGTCCACAATCTGCACGCCCAGTTCCCATTCAGGGAAATTTCCGCTTTCAATCGCTTCCCACAGGTCACGGCGGTGAAAATCCGGGTCTTTGCCGGCAATTTTTTGCGCCTCATCCCAAGCCAGCCCGTGTACGCCCAGTTTCGGCTTCCAGTGGAACTTCACGAAACAGCTATCGCCCCGCGCGTTGACGAAGCGAAACGCGTGAACCCCAAACCCTTCCATCATTCGCAGGCTGCGCGGCACTGCACGGTCGGACATGATCCACATGAGCATGTGTGTGGACTCAGGCATCAACGATGCGAAATCCCAGAAGGTGTCGTGGGCGCTGGCAGCTTGTGGCATCTCGTGATGCGGCTCCGGCTTGACCGCATGGATCAGGTCCGGAAATTTAATGGCGTCCTGGATGAAGAAAACAGGCATGTTGTTGCCCACCAGGTCGTAATTGCCTTCACTCGTGTAGAACTTGACGGCGAAGCCACGCGCATCACGCACCGTGTCCGCTGAACCCTTGGAACCGGCCACGGTTGAAAAGCGCACAAATACAGGTGTTTCAATTTCCGGGTCTTGTAAAAAAGCAGCGCTGGTGTACTGCACCATGGGCTTGTACACCTTGAAATAGCCGTGCGCTCCGGAGCCCCGGGCATGAACGGCGCGCTCAGGAATGCGCTCATGGTCGAAGTGGGTGATTTTTTCGCGGAGGATGAAGTCTTCCATCAGGGTGGGTCCGCGAACGCCTGCCTTCAGGGAGTTGTGGTTGTCCGGAATCTCCAGGCCCTGGTTGGTTGTCAATACACGGGCCGTACCGACTGTGGAGGCCGCAAGCTGGCTTTGTTTGTCCTTGGCACCGTCCATATTTCCGGAAGGGCTTGCGGCTTTGCGCTTGGGTGGCGGCATGTAAATTCCTTGTTTGAATAAAAAAAACGTCATCGCCGTGGGGCCATACCCGCGAGCGAACAGCGAAGCAGCGCCGCTAAATGACTTATGAATCGAGCAGGCCCTCCAGGATCTTCACGGTTGCCAGCAGGGCCAGCGCTGCAACCGTACCGGCCAGACACCAGCCGATGAACTCCTGGGCGACCTGTGCAAGGTTGTCAGGCAAAAGCAGTGAGAGCAAAAACAGGCCTGCCGCCCAGCCCAGTAGCGTCAAAAAGATAGTGAGTAAATCAGTATGTCTGTGATTGGCATCAACTTTCCAGGCTGTCAGCAGCCCTGCGGTCATGCCCGTTAATAATCCGCCCATAGATTTCATGATGATTTTCCTCGTCAGGCCAACTCCGACCACTGCCAGCGTCTCATCACTTCACCATACACATCCGCAACCGAAAATCCGGTAGCCGGATGCCGGTGTCGCGTGTAAGGCCTGTCTGCTCTTGGCGTAAGACACCACTGACCGGGGAGCGTCGTGGCGACCCAAGCCCTAAGCCCATCAGGAGTAGCTGTTCATGGCCCCACAGGGTTTCTTCCTACATACGCACGCTGATACTTCCGGCAATTGCGCTGACTGCCGTGATTTAAATTTGCATCATGTATGACATGTACAGCAATCGTCGGCGGAGGGTGGCAAGCCGATGAAAATGAGAACATATCTGGTTGAGGACAACCCGACCATTCGCGACAATCTCATCAGCACGCTGGAAGAGCTTGCTCCCGTCGAAACCGTGGGAACGTCCGATACGGAAGAGGAGGGCGCCGCATGGCTCACACACAATGACGGCCAATGGGATCTGGCCATTGTTGATCTGTTTCTCAAAAGCGGTAGCGGCCTGGGTGTTCTTCAAGCCTGCCGAACGCGCGGCGCGCTGCAAAAGATGGTGATCTTCAGCAATTACGCGACCCGCGAATTGCGTTATCGGTGTGCCCAGTTAGGTGTAGACGCGGTTTTTGACAAGTCAACCGAGATTGACGACTTGCTGGCATACTGCGTGGCCCAAAGCCAGATGCTGGATTCAGCCGTCAATCAGAGTTCCGGGCTTCAAAGGGGTTGAAGCGCCCATTCCCGGTCAGTTCGATAGATAGAGAAAGCGAGTTCCCAAATGCAACCTTTTTCTGCCTCTGCGGTCCCTTCCGAGTTCCCCCGGCAGCTTCAGGATGACGTGCTCCAGTCAGCCGAAGAGGCGGTTCTCGCGCAGGCGGGCTCAGCGGGCGCTGGAGAGCGTCCCCCACTGCAGGCGGGCCTTCCAACTGCCGGAGGGCTTCTTGCTCAAGTCAAGCGTCATGTAGCAGCCCAACCCTGTCAATCAGCCTTGCTTGCCGCCGCAGCGGGAGCCTTGCTTATGCTGGTTCTGCGCGCCAAGCTGCGCAAGCTTACAGGGTCCCACACATCGGCTCAAATGCGCTAAATTACGTTTCTGTCGAGTCCTTTAGGGAGATTCAATGTCTGTCAACGTCCCAGTTCCAGAACCAGTTCCGCCTCTTCCAGGCACTGATGTTCCGAATAAAGTTCCCCCACTGATCGTGCCGCCTGAACCTGGAACACCCCCCGGGGTTGATGAGCCACCACCGCCCGAACCCCTATTTCCCATTCGTGAACCTGGAACCCGTCCCCCGCCCCAAGCGGTATAGATTTGGCGGACCCGGGAAGCAAGGCCCAAAGTTTTATGGGTGTTGCCGGCGCTGTGATCAGTCCGATGACGATGTTTGCTGACGCCGGTACTCGCTTTTTTTCATGGTGAGGTAACTGGGTCGATCCAGCTCATGTAGCTGTTGGGGATACTCTTCAGTGGCGTCAAACCAATACTGCAGTCGCGCGTCCAATTGTTGTGCGGGGGGACGGCTGAGCGATGCCAGATAAGCCTCTATCGCCAGGTAGTAGCGCATGGTGTTGCGCTCGATGGTGCCCCGCATGCCGCCTACATAGTCTGATTTTTTTTCTGGATTGATTTGCGTAAACCCAACTTTGCCTCGTCCCAACGTGGCCAGATAAGCCTGCATTGCCAGACGACCGGCCATTCCATAGCCATACGAGTAGCGCAAGTACATAAAGGTCTTGCCTTCAGGCAGAGGCACGGCCTGAAGTTCCAGGCGGTAATTGCTGGTGCTCATAGGGCCTTTGTCGGCATTCAGCTGAACGGCCAGGTAGTTCGGCGAAGCCGCAGCCACGCGGTAGGCAAATTCAAGCGAAAAGGCAGCTTTAAGCGGTTGCGGGTTTTTGGTGCCTATGCTCACGGCCATCTTGCTGGGGCTGGTGTCCGCGCCGCTGGCACGGCAATATTTGGTGTTGAGGTGCAAAATCAGCACCTCACACCAGCGGCTGGGGCTTTTGAATGTGGCGCTGACGGTGCTGAAGGGTGAGTCCAGCACCGCGTAGGCATTGCCGCTGACCGTATTGGCGCTTTCCGAGGACTCCAGAAATAGCGGCCGCCGGTATTGGTTTTGCGTCAACTGCACGGCCAGCGCAGCATGCTTTTCAAGCAGCGCGGCCGCGTTCGACTCGTTGCCCGGCCCTGAAGATGGTTGTGCGACCGCGCTACCGGCTATAACAAATACCAAAGCCACGGCCGCAGGCAAGCAGTGTTTTAAAACGAAGCTCCAGATCTTTTGCATCCCCCCAAGTTTGCCAGCAGCCGGAGCCGTTTTGGCAATACACTCCGTCGTCCTACAAACAGTCGCCTTGACAGGGAAGGGCTGAGCGTTCATCGCCATAATTTGTTGAGTGGGTGGCGGATATCGTTGGCTTCTGTAGCCTGCTGGTTGCTGCCGTAGTTGGCAACCATGCGATAGCCGACCGCGAGCAGCGCTTCAGCCATGGCTGCTTCGATGCCGACAGTGCCAGCGGTGACCAGTGCGACACGCCTCTTCAAAGCTCGACGACAAGGTTGTTGACGACCGTGGCAACGCCGGGAGCAGACCAAGCGGCTCCCTGGACTGCCGCGCGCTCGGCCCACGAATGGACTTTCCCATGCAAGGTCACTTGAGATCCATCGACGGCAATCTCGACCCGTCTGGCTTCCCGGTCCGCCTGCCGCTCCAGTGCAGCATGGATACTCTTTCCAACATCGGCCGGTGTGACCTGCGGTTCGACCTTTATCAGGTTCGAGACGCCGACGACGCCGAGCAGGTTTCGCACGGCCTTTTCGGCAGCTCGCCGTTGATAGTCCCATGCGACTTCGCCGTGCAAGGTGACCCAGCCCTTCTCCACTATGGGCCGAATCTTGTCGTCGGGTACGAGTACATTCCATTCCAGGGCGTGCTCAGCCGCCAGAGCGATGTCGGCGTCGCCGCGCTCATGGGCCCGCGCGAGCCGGACCGTCATTTCGATTGCCAGCGCCTTCACGCCCTTGACCCGCTGCGCAGCACGTTCGACGGCATATTTTTCTGCATAGCTTGCAGGATGGCCTGTCAGGGTGACTACGCCATCCTTGACGATCACACCAATATCAGTGGCCTTGACCGCCGGATCCCAGTTCAGCTCAGCCATTACGTCGCTCTTCAGTTGAACATCTGTTTTCATGAAAGTTCTTTCGTTGATGAATTGAAGGCAGTCATCACACAGAAAAGGCGATGCCTGTGACATCACTTTAGGAAGTGCGAAGTGGGTCAGTGTTGCGCTGGATCAACTGGCGTGCAGGGTGACGTTCATGCCAGTCAGCCTGACTGACGAGCCCGTGTGACCCGGGAATTGCGCAGCATCGCGGCAGCACTTTCCTCTTCGGCGTCGTGCGTGTCATACATCCTGCTGCCAGGGAGATACCAGCGACTCGTTGGACAGGATGAGGGGCAGGCAATCCCGCCTTCACCTTGCGATCGCACGCCTTGCGCAGGGACAGCGCGAGGCGCGCCATGTCGCTGGCCAAGGCTTCAATCAAGTCAGCGATCGAGACCACGCCAATCAGCTCCTGCTGCATACCAGTGACAAGCAGGCGGCGAACGCCTTCGCCTTCCATTGCAGCAATCGCGTCGGACAGCGTCGCATCGAACGGTATGGCAACCAGCCGACCGCTGACCAGAGAGCCGACGCTCACGCTCGCGCCGTCGGGGCCGCACGCAAGCACTTCAACTGCGAGGTCGCGATCCTTTAAGTGGTGCTCGCGGCTGCAAGCGCTTGGTTGCCGACTGCAGCATGCTCGCGAAGGCCGGTGCTGCGGCTCATGGTGTTGTCCAGCAAGGGCCGCAGTGCTTCCAGCGTGCGACTGTTGAGCACGTCGCAGGCATCGAAA
>DFWY01000024.1:41647-41994 GCA_002381615.1 Polaromonas sp. UBA4122
CGTCGCAGGCATCGAGCCAGCCGCGACGAGCCTGGCCAATGCCGAAACGCAGGTTGTCGAATTCCAGGGCGCTGTGCGCGTCGGAGTTGATGCTCACCAGCACACCTTCGTCCCTCGACATTCGGCAGGCGATGTCGGTCATATCGAGCCGAGCCGGATGCGCGTTGAGTTCCAGAAAACAACCCCGCTCGTGGGCCTTTCGGATCACGCGCAGCAGGTCGATGTCGCAGGCGGGGCGCTCGTCGATCAGGCGTCCGGTGGGGTGAGCCAGAATGCTGAAATAGGGGTGGTCCATGGCGCGCAGCAGCCGGTCAGTCTGCCTGTCCTGTGCCAGGTCGAAACTGTAG
>DFWY01000172.1 GCA_002381615.1 Polaromonas sp. UBA4122
TGGGTTGGTGCTGCTCTCTGAACTTCTACGCCTCCTTTTTGCGGCGGCTGTGAGCGTGGGACGGCTGGACCGCCCTGCTGGATCGATGTCGGGTTGGAACGCTGGGCATCTTGCTGCTGGGGCCTTCTCTGCGGAGATATTCCTGGCTGTTCGCGCTGAGAAGTCGCGGATCCTCGTTGCTTTGCCTGCTCCTGATAGTGCTGCTGCACTACGGCCTCACGCGGCTGGTAACGGTAATGCTGGCTCTGAAGCTGCTGCTGTTGCTGCACTGGCGGATAGTGATTCCCTGAATACTGCCGCTGGTAGACAGGCAGCGGGGCGGGCGCTGGCGCAGAATTGCGGCTCCACTGGTTCCATCCGCTGCGCTGCTGCTCCCATCCTGTGCCCCAGTGCTCACCCCAGCGTGGCGGCGCCTCCGACTGCCACCCGCGAAAGTACGCAGGAGGCGCCCGGTAGTAGCGCACTGGGATTCGCAGAACGAACAGCGGCACATACTCCGGCCCCACCAGTCCCCAAGGCCCGTTGTACCAAGAGCTTGCATACCAGTTGTCATCCTGGTACACCCAGTACATGCCATCGTAAAAGAAGAAGTTTGAATTCAGTCGCGGGGCGTAGTAGACCGGGTAGCCCGGCACCCGGACGAGTTGCGGGTACATCGGCAGGTTGATCCCGATGCTCACACCGGGAAGCGCGATACCGATGCCAAGGCTGACCTGGGCCATGGCCGAAGTCACCGAGCACAACAACATCCAAAACACAATGAGTACGTAGCGCATTTTCTACCTTCCGGTTGGATCAAGGGGCGGGCGCGTTGTCAACGTACAGCTACACCGACCCTTCTTCAAAGACTTGCTCTTCTCCCAGCTTACTCAAATCCGACTGGGAGACTCTGTGCGTTATCGCACGCTCCAGACGTATCCCGCTGATCACACTTTATGTCGTCGCCGTCACCAAGGGTTGATATATCTCAAGCGCCGTGGACACCCGGATTGGTGCGGGAGCTGGTCGAGGGTATGGTGCGATGGGTTTCTGACTGGAGTCGAACTGGGAAACCGGAAAGCTGCCTGTCGTGAACGACTCTTGACGCTGCATTGCGGACGGTTGAGTTGCCCGATTCGACCGACTGCCTGGGTTCGTACAGCGACAGATGCAGATGGTTGTGCAGCGAGTGCGATTCCCATCAAATAATGGTTGCGAGGCGGGCTCATTGAAGCCCAAGCCGGTTCAAGCCGGCTCAATCGTGATGTTCACGGTCATGGATTCCAGACCACCGCCCTGCCGCACGCCCTTGATGGGTGGGCAGGCGTTGTAGTCGGTGCCCATGGCCAGCCGCACATGGCGCTCGTCAATCGGGCAGCTGTGGGTGACATCGATACTGACCCAGCGTCGGCTGGCCACATCGAGGCACACATCCACCCACGCATGGCTGGCCAGGTCGGGCTCGTTGGCTGCGTAAAAATAGCCGCTGACGTAGCGGGCCGGAATCCCCAGGCTGCGGCAGATGGCCACCATCACATGCGCCTGATCCTGGCACACGCCGGCGCCTGCCTCAAACGCCTCCAGCGCCGTTGTGGTGACGCTGGTGCTATATTTTTTATAGCTTACTGCGCCCGCCACGCCTTGGCTCAGGGCCAAAATCATACTCAAATCAAGCGCGCCGCCGGTGACTGAAGGACTGACGAAGCGGCGGCCAAAATCAGCCAGCTGCGGATGCGGTTCAGCCAGGTGCGTGGCCCGCAAAAATAAATGGGGGTGCGGCAGGTTGTCCGCATCGGTGAATTCGGCCACGCCCAGGGTTTCTACCTCGCCGGCCGCGTTGATCAGGCTCCAGCGCACGTTGTCAGCCGCCTGGCCCACAAAACTGTAGGAGTGAATGCTGTTGCCAAAGGCATCGCGCTGGGCAAAAAGCTTTTGCGGCGCACCCAGGCTCCAAAACGCAACCGTTTGCGCAGGGCCAGACTGCGGCGTGAGCCAGAGCGTTTGCAGCGCGTAGCGCAAGGGCTCGGTGTAGCGGTACTCGGTCGTGTGCTTGACGTGCAGCTTCATGGACAGCGCAGTGCTCAGCTGGTAGCCGGAACCAAAAACTCGCGGCTGATGTGCGCGCCGAGTTCGTTCACCCGGTCAAGGAACTGGGTCAGGAAAGCGTGCAGGCCGGTCGCCAGGATCTCGTCGATTCGCGCATATTGCAAATCGGCCCGCAATTTTCCGGCGCGACGTTGCGTTTCGCTGGATGCATCGCTGGTGAGCATGGCAAGGTTGCCCATCACCTCGTTGAGGCAGGCCAGCAGGGAACGCGGCATGTCGGCCCGCAAGATCAGCAATTCGGCCACGCGCTCGGGCTTGATGACGTCGCGGTACACCTTGCGATACACCTCAAAGCCGGACACGCTGCGCAAGACCGCGCTCCAGTGGTAAAAATCGTATTCCTGATCGTTCTCGCCGGTTGCGCCCAGAAAATCACCTTGAACGGCATGAAACCTCACATCCACCAGCCGGGCGGTGTTGTCGGCACGTTCCAGAAAAGTACCCAGGCGCAGAAAGTGAAACGCTTCGTCCTGCAGCATGGTGCCGGCCGTTACGCCGCGCGACAGGTGCGAGCGGAACTTGACCCATTCAAAAAACTGGCCCGGGTCGCGTTCGAAATCGCCATTGCGCAGCATGCGGGTAACTTCCAGGTAGGTCTGATTTTGCGTTTCCCACACATCGGTGGTCAGCGTGCCCCGCACGGCATGGGCGTTTTCGCGGGCATTGCGCAGGCACGAGATGATGCTTGAAGGATTTTTCTCGTCGCGCACCATGAAGTCCATCACATCACGCGGGTTGATGCTGTTGCCATACTTGGCGGCGTAGGCCGGTTTGAGCTCACTGATGCTAAGCAGGCCCTGCCAGCCCAACTGCACCACGGCAGCCGATTGCGGCAACAAGGAGGTCTGGTAGTTCACATCCAGCATGCGGGCGGTGTTTTCGGCCCGCTCGGTGTAGCGCGACATCCAGAAAAGGTGGTCAGCGGTGCGGGATAACATTTTTTCTCCTCTGTAAGCCTCAAACACCGAAAGCGCTGACGCGCTTTGCGGATTTTGGTGATGACATCACAAGCGCTTCGCGCAATTGATGAGTCATCCCCGCGAATGCCTGCGGCATATCGCCGGCTCTTTCCGTGTAGCGCGACATCCAGAAAAGGTGATCAGCGGTGCGGGATAACATTTTTTCTCCTCTGTAAGCCTCAAACACCGAAAGCGCTGGCGCGCTTTGCGGGTTTTGGTGATGACATCACAAGCGCTTCGCGCAATTGATGAGTCATCCCCGCGAATGCCTGCGGCATATCGCCGGCACGCTCGGTGTAGCGCGACATCCAGAAAAGGTGGTCAGCGGTGCGAGACAACATGCTTAAATTCCTCCGACTCGTGATCGTGACTGGACAGGCCTGGGCACTGCGGGGTCCCCTTGCAAAACCCAGGTGTCCTTGGTGCCGCCGCCTTGTGAGGAGTTGACCACCAGCGAGCCTTCTTTCAGGGCGACCCGCGTCAGGCCGCCGGGCACCATCTGCACTTCCTTTCCGCTCAGCACGAAGGGCCGCAGGTCAATGTGGCGCGGGGCAATGCCGCTGTCCACATACGTGGGGCAGGTCGAAAGGCTCAGGGTGGGCTGGGCAATGTAGCCCGACGGGTTGGCCAGCAGCGCGCGCCGAAAGTCTTCAATTTCCGCGTTGGTCGATGCCAGCCCGACCAGCATGCCGTAGCCGCCCGCGCCATGCACTTCTTTGACGACCAGGTCCTTGAGGTTGGCCAGGGTGTACTGCAGGTCTTCTTTGTTGCGGCACAGGTAGGTCGGCACGTTCTTGAGGATGGGCTTTTCGCCCAGGTAGAACTCGATCATTTTCGGCACGTAGGGATAAATCGACTTGTCGTCTGCCACGCCGGTGCCGATGGCGTTGCACAGCGAGACATTGCCGCTACGGTAGACATTGAGCAGGCCGGCGCAACCCAGGGTGGAATCGGGGCGAAAGGCCAGCGGGTCGAGGAAGTCGTCGTCCACGCGGCGGTAGATGACATCGACGCGTTTGGGGCCGCGCGTGGTGCGCATGTACACAAAGTTGTCTTTGACGAACAGGTCCTGACCTTCGACCAGCTCCACGCCCATTTGCTGCGCCAGAAACGCGTGTTCAAAGTAGGCCGAGTTGTACATGCCGGGCGTGAGCAGCACCACGGTGGGCTCGGCCGTGGCGGGCGGCGCCATGGCCCGCAGCGTCTCCAGCAACAAATCAGGATAGTGCGCCACCGGGGCCACGCGGTTTTCACTGAAGAGTTCGGGGAACAGCCGCATCATCATCTTGCGGTCTTCCAGCATGTAGCTCACGCCGCTGGGCACACGCAGGTTGTCTTCGAGCACGTAGTACTCGCCCTCCCCTTGCGCATTGGGCGCGCGCACGATGTCGATGCCGCTGATGTGCGAGTAAATGTTGCCAGGCACGTTCACACCCATCATCTCGGGGCGAAACTGCGCATTCTGGAAAATCTGCTCGGACGGAATCACGCCCGCCTTGATGATTTCCTGTCCGTGGTACACGTCGTGAATGAAGCGGTTGAGCGCCGTGACGCGTTGCACCAGGCCACGCTCCATACTGGCCCATTCATGCGCCGGAATGATGCGGGGAATCAGGTCAAACGGAATCAGCCGCTCGGTTCCCCCATTGTCCGAGCCCTCGTCTTTGGCGCCATATACCGCAAAGGTGATGCCCATGCGGCGAAAAATCATTTCCGCTTCAGTGCGGCGCGCTTCCATCACCTCGGCCGACTGTTTGGCCAGCCAGCGCTGGTAGCCCTGGTAGTGCTCACGGACGCTGGATGCCGTTGCATTCATCTCATCAAACATCGGTCGGCTCATGGGCTTGATCTCCTGCAAGGTTTGCGCAGTGCATTGTTTCGAGATAGCTTAGCAAGTTATGCGCCAGGCCGGTGCATTCAGCGCTTTTTAAAGCGCAGCCACATGGTGCCAGTAGCGTTGACCCTCTTGCCGCTGGCAGGTGATGTTCCCGGGCTTCAGGCTCTTCCAGGTGGCAGCCCCGCACTGCGGCGACCTGATCAGCCGGATGCCGCGCGCCTGGTAGCGCGCCACCACCGATTCGACCGGATGGCCAAAGCGGTTGCGATAGCCCGCCTGGGCCAGCGCCAGCTGCGGCTGCACCGCGTCCAGGAAAATCGCGCTCGATGAGGACTTGCTGCCGTGGTGCGGCACCAGTAGAAAATCAGCCTTCAAACGGGCCGAGTCGGTGCCCGAAGCCAGCCTGAGTTCCTGGGGCACCTCAATATCGCCGACCAGCAAGGCGGTCTGGCTGCCGTTGGAGACGCGCAGCACGCAGCTCATGGCATTCGATTTGTTCACCACTTCGTAATCAGCGGCGGCCGGGTGCAACACTTCAAAAGTCACCGAGTCCCACTCCCAGCGCTGGCCCGCCACGCAGCGGACCGATTTGCGCAAGGCCTGCAGCTCGTGGCTGTCTTCGATCGAGCTCAACAAGGCTGCCTGCGGCTGCATGGCCAACACGGCTGAGGCGCCCCCGGTGTGGTCGGTGTCGCGATGGCTCAGCATCAGCATGTCCACCCGCTCGCCCAGCGCTCGCAGCAGCGGCACAAGCACGCGGTTCCCGGCATCGCTTTCGCGCGAAAAAAACGGACCCGTGTCGTACAGCAGGGTATGACTGGCCGTGCGCACCAGCACCGCATCGCCCTGCCCGATATCAGCAGCCAGCAACTCAAACTGCCCCGGCGCCACACGCGCCGGTTGCCACAGCAAAACCGGCAGCAATAAAGGGATGCCCAACGCGCGCCAATGCCACGGCAATCGCATGGCTACCAAACCACCGCCCAGCACGCCTGCGACAGCGCACCACAACGGCGCGGCAGCCACACTGATGGAGGCCAGCGGCCAGCTGGCCAGCCACTGAAGAAACCACGCCAGCAGCCCCACAGCCCACGCCGCCCCATCCCACACCGGCGCCCACAGCACACCCAGCATGGCCAGCGGCGTCACCAGCAGGGTGACCCAGGGAATGGCCACCGCATTGGCCAGCAAGCCGACCAGCGAGACCTGGTTGAACAGCAGCAGCGACAAGGGCGTGAGCGCCAGCGTGACCACCCATTGCTCACGTGCGGCACGCATCAGACCGGCCGCGGGTTTCACCAGCGCCTGCGGCCAAAACGCTGGTTCCACCGCATTTTTTAAGGCAAATTGACCTGTAGCCTCCATATGACGGACGTCATTCGCTCCTGAATCTGTAGCAAACAGCACCCCTACCGCAACAAACGACAGCCAGAACCCGGCCTGCATCAGGGCCCAGGGGTCCAGCACAACGACTACCGCCATGGCCAGCAACCAGGTCTGCAGCCAGGGCCACTGCTTGCCACTTTGCCGCAGCAAGACCACCACGGCGAGCATCCAGATGGTGCGCTGGGCAGGCACGCCCCAGCCTGAAAACAGCGCGTACAGCGTTGCCAGAAAAAGCCCACCCAGGGCCCCGGCACTGCTCGCCGGCAGCGCCAGGCAGAGCCGTGGCGTCAGCTTGACAGAGCGCCGCCACAGGCCGCTGATCAGCAAAGACGCGGCCCAGGCAAACATGGTGATGTGCAAGCCCGAAATACTCATCAGGTGGGCGACGCCCGTCGCACGAAAAACATCCCAGTCGGCGCGCTCAATGGCGTTTTGGTCGCCCACCACCAGCGCGGCCAGCACGCCGGCCAGCTGCCGGTTTTCAACGCGCTGGTAAATCGCTTCCCGCACCGACTGGCGGGCGCGCTCCACCGGGTGCTCCCAGCTGCTGGAGAGTTTCAGGGGCGGCGCATCATGCGGCCCGGCACGCACGTAGCCGGTGGCCTGAATGCCCTGCTCCCACAGCCAGAGCTCGTAGTCGAAACCGTAGGGGTTGCTGTTGCCATGCGGCGCCTTGAGCCGCACCGTCATGTGCCAGCGCTCACCGGCGCGCAGGATTTGCGGCTGACGCTGCAACGCCAGCCCCAGCTCGAAAGGATCAGCGTCTTGTCCCACTTCTTTATTAAGCAGGCTTTTGGCATCCCGCGCACCAAAACCCGAATACCAGCCCAGCAAAATTTGCGGTGGCAGTTTTACTGTTTGCCCGTTGAGGCGGGCAGATTCGATACCAAGGCGAAACCGCACGCCGTCTTCGCCGGGCTGCGGCATGGCCAGCACCCTGCCGGTCACCTCCATATCACGCCCCTCCAGGGCCGGGCTCAATGTGGTGGACTGAAAGGCGCTGGCCCGCCAGCCCGTCAAGCCAAAGCCCAGCAAAGCTGCGAACACCACAACAGTCAGCGCAGTGCCGCGAATGGAGCCTTTTTTACGGGCGGTAGCAGCCCACAACAGGACCATCATCGCCACGCTCAGGGCCGCAAGCGCGGCATACCACTCGCCCGGCCACAAACCGGACTGCTGAAGTTGCGCGGCGACACCCACGATGAAGCCACTGAAAACAAGTCCTGGGCTCACCATGCCAACCCGCAGTCTGGTTGTCGCCGTTACGCCCATCCGCTATTCCCCGCTATATTCAAGAATTCCACCGTTTACCCCCCAAGGACATCCCCATGAGTATCAACCCCCCAAACGTCTATGACAAGCTCAAAGCACTGGGCATTACCCTGCCCACGGTGGCAGCCCCGGCGGCGGCCTATGTGCCCTTCGTGCAGACCGGCAACCTGGTCTTCCTGAGCGGCCATCTCGCCAAAAAAGACGGCAAGGTCATCGTCGGCCAATTGGGCAAGACCATGACCACCGAAGAAGGCAAAGCGGCAACCCGCGCCATCGCCATTGACCTGATGGGCACGCTGCACGCGGCGGTGGGCGACCTGAACAAGGTCAAGCGCATCGTCAAACTCATGAGCCTGGTCAACTCGACCAGCGACTTCACAGAACATCACCTGGTGACCAACGGTGCCAGCGAATTGCTGGGAGAAGTATTTGGTGACGCTGGCAGGCACGCCCGCAGTGCTTTTGGTGTGGCGCAGATTCCACTTGGGGCTTGCGTTGAGATTGAGCTGATTGCTGAGATTGGCTGAAGTGATTTGAACAAAGTGATTCGCTCGCCGTCCGGCTAGACTGAAACTGAGCAATCACTGCGTTGACGGCCGCGGGGTCGCGTGACCCAAGAGACACCACGAAATACCATTTCTCTCCATGAAATCCGCCCTCCTGGTTATCGACGTGCAACGCGGACTATTCGATGAACCGCTGCCGCCTTACGAGGCAGCTTCAGTCGTCGAAAGAATCAACGCGCTATCAAAGCGCGCTCGCGCTACCGGCGTACCGGTCGTGTTCATTCAGCATGAGACCCCTTCCGGTTTGCTTGCTTACGGTTCGGAAAGCTGGCAACTCGAACGAAATTTCGTCATAGCCGACACGGACACGATTGTTCGAAAAACAACGTCCGACTCATTTCTTCGTACGACATTGGGCGCGATGCTTTCCTGCTGGACCACCGAACAGTTGGTGATCTGCGGCTATGCCTCGGAGTTCTGTGTTGATACGACTACGCGCCGTGCGGCCGCGCTGGGCTATCAGGTCGTCCTTGTCGCCGATGCACATACGACCCACGACAAAGACCATGCCTCTGGAGCGCAAATTCGAGCGCATCACAACGCGACCCTTCCCGGCATAACAAGCTTTGGACCGCTTATTGAAGCCAGACGTGCAGCGGACATCGCGTTTGGAGCCTAAACAGGGAAGGATCGCTCCGTCGTACCCCGCACCTGAGAACACGTAAGCTCTTAGATGCCGTCTTGCCCAGTCAAGAGGGTATGTATATTGCTATAAAATTAATAGCTACTCCCTCCAACGCAAAAGCGCTAGCAGCCGTTTTTATCACTCAACCCGCGTAATCCCCGTGGGTTTGAAGCCCAGATCAGCCGCCTTTCCTTTGCGCGCACGCGCCGCGCGGGCATTGTTCAGGCTGCGGATTTCCAGGGTTTCCTCACGCGCTTTGCCGCCGCGCCCAATGCCTTCGATACGTACGCTGCGGGTGTAAGCCGCTGCGCCCGCGAGCGCGTCCTTGGGCTCCAGGTCGATGAGCATGAGGCCGCGTCCGCCCTTGTCCATCTGCTTGAGTTCGCTGATTTCAAACGTGAGGATGCGGCCGCCGGTGGAGGCGCAGGCGACATGCGTGGCTGGCAGCAAGGGCTGCGCGCTGGTGCTGCCCTGTGCATGCGAGGGACGGCACACGGTTTCGCCTTCGCCCAGGCTGATGAAGGCCTTGCCGCTCTTGTTGCGCGAAACCATGCTCTCCACCGTGGCCAGGAAACCGTAGCCCCCCGAACTGGACAGCAGCAGCGCGGCCGAGGCGGGCCCGGCAAAGTAGTGCAGCACTTGCGTGCCAGACTCCAGCTCGATCAGCGTCGTGACGGGCTGGCCGTCGCCGCGTGCGCCGGGCAGTGCGGCCACGGGCACGGAGTACACGCGGCCGTTGCTGCCGAACACCAGCAAGGTATCGACCGTGCGGCATTCAAAGGTGCTGTACAAGCCGTCGCCGGCCTTGAAGGCAAAGCTCACGGAATCGTGGCCGTGACCCGTGCGGGCGCGGACCCAGCCCTTGGCGCTCACCACGACCGTGACCGGCTCGTCCAGCACCTTGACTTCCAGCACGGCTTTTTTATCGGCCTGAATCAGCGTACGGCGCGGGTCGGCAAACTGCTTGGCGTCCGCTTCAATTTCCTTGATCAGCAGTCGGCGCAGCGCCGTCGGGCTGCCCAGGATTTCTTCGAGCTTGCCCTGCTCTTCACGCAGGGTTTTAAGCTCCTGCTCAATCTTGATGGCTTCGAGCCGCGCCAGCTGGCGAAGGCGAATTTCTAAAATGTCTTCGGCCTGCCGGTCACTGAGCTTGAATCGCTCGATCAGCGCGGCTTTGGGCTCGTCGGACTGGCGAATGATGGCAATCACTTCGTCGATATTGAGCAGCACCAAATGGCGCCCTTCAAGAATGTGAATGCGGTCCAGCACCTTGTCCAAACGGTGCTGCGAGCGCCGCTGCACCGTGGTCTGGCGAAACGCTATCCACTCCACCAGCATCTGCCGCAAGGACTTTTGCGTCGGCTTGCCATCCAGCCCCACCATGGTCAGATTGATGGAGGATGAACTCTCCAGGCTGGTGTGCGCCAACAAGGTGTTGATGAGTTCGGACTGCCCGACCTTGCTGGTCTTGGGCTCAAACACCAGGCGCACGGCGGCATCCTTGCTGGATTCGTCGCGCACCAGGTCCAGCACGGCCAGCACGGTCTGCTTGAGTTGCACCTGGTCCTGGCTGAGCGCCTTTTTACCGGCCCTGATTTTTGGATTGGTCAGCTCTTCAATCTCTTCAAGCACCTTCTGGGTGCTGACACCGGGCGGCAGCTCCTGCACCACCAGTTTCCACTGGCCGCGCGCCAGGTCTTCAATCTTCCAGCGTGCCCGCACCTTGAGTGAACCTCGGCCGGTGCTGTAGGCCGCCGCAATTTCAGCAGAGTTCGAAATAATCTGCCCACCACCCGGGTAGTCGGGCCCGGCGATCAGCGTGTACAGTTCGTCATCGCTGAGTTGGGGCGTTTTGATCAGGGCGACACAGGCGTCGGCCACCTCACGCAGGTTGTGGCTGGGGATTTCGGTGGCCAAGCCCACGGCAATGCCGCTGGCGCCGTTGAGCAGCGTGAACGGCAGGCGTGCCGGGAGTTGCCGCGGCTCTTCGGTCGATCCATCGTAGTTGGGCACGAAGTCCACCGTGCCCTCATCGATCTCCTCCATGAGCAGGCTGGTGATTCGGGCCAGCCGCGCCTCGGTGTAGCGCATGGCCGCCGCGCCGTCGCCGTCACGGCTGCCGAAGTTGCCCTGTCCGTCGATCAGCGGATAACGCTGTGAAAAGTCTTGCGCCATGCGCACCAGCGCGTCATAAGCCGCCTGGTCGCCATGCGGGTGGAAACGGCCCAGCACATCGCCCACCACGCGGGCACTTTTGACCGGTCTGGCACCGCTGTTTCCGTTGGCGCCGCCAAAGCCCAGGCCCATGCGCGCCATGCTGTACAAAATGCGCCGCTGCACCGGCTTTTGGCCGTCGCACACATCGGGCAGCGCCCTGCCCTTGACCACGCTTAGCGCGTATTCGAGGTAGGCGCGCTGCGCGTAGGCGGCGAGGCAATCCTCGTCGGCAGGTTCAGGGTTTTGGGCTTGGGCACCCGGCGTAAAAAGATCCATTGTGAATTTGCTTGGGTTGGACAGCTTATGCGTTGCCGGTACGCGCAGATGGCGACAGGCACAGGGTTAGTAGGCAGGGTAAATTGTCGGTCCGCCCGACTTGTTGATCTCGAACCAGTACACCGGTCTGTCAATCCCGCTCGGCCTTGACGTCTGGTGAAGCGGTGGACACGATGGTGGACGGCACCATGTTGCCACGACCACTGCTGCCCCCCATCATTTCCATGCGCACCCGGCTTGACGCGGTCGTAATGCTGGTCGGCTTGAGATGGTTGTATAGCTGCATCACTGTTTTGACGTAATTTCGGGTTTCCGGGAAATTCGGTATCTTGTTGCCCGCCCGCTGTACCGCGCCTTCACCGGCGTTGTAGGCGGCAATGGCCAGTTCAAGCTGGCCAGGGAACAGCTTGATCAGGTCGCTCAGGTAGCTCGAACCCGCCCTGATGTTGGTCCTGGGGTCGGTGAGCTTTTTCTGGATCGGCGAATTCTTGTCGGCCCGCACGCCATAACGCGCTGCCGTCGGTGGAATCAGCTGCATCAGGCCTATGGCGCCCTTCGGTGAAACAGCCTGGGCATTAAATCCGGACTCGGTGGCGATCAGGGCCTGCAGCAACTCGTAGTCAATCCCGTGCGTCAGAGAAGCTTCGCGCAGCAAGTACTTGACCGCCTTGTAGTTGGGCGACACCTCAAAATACGTCAGCAATTTGGCAGGTGCCGCGGCCACGCCCGTCGCCCGGTCAGCGCCGCCACCCGCCACTTTGCCGGTATTTCCGGCATTGAAGTTCTCGCCGCCGCGGAAAAAAAGCGCATAGCGCTCGTCCAGCCGTGTCGCCGAAAAGTGAGTGATGCCCTGCGCATCAACGTAGCCCCAGACATCAGCCCGAGCCGGCGTAGCCTGCAAAGCCGCGAGCAGCATGACCAGCACCGGCAAGACCAGCGCGCGCCAGCGGGCACGGGCTGGCCAGTGCAAAAACGAAAAAAACTTCACGCGAGGATTCATCAAATATCAATTTCCACGGCATCGCCGTGCAACTCCATCAGTTCGCGGCGCGCCGCAGCTTCACCTTTGCCCATCAGCTTGGTGATCAGGCTCTCGGTTTGCAGGAAATCCTGGTTACCCAGTTGCACGGGCATCAGGCGGCGAGTATCTGGATTGAGTGTGGTATCCCACAATTGTTCCGCACTCATTTCGCCCAGGCCCTTGAAGCGGCTGATGCTCCAGGCGTTTTCCCGCACGCCATCTTTGCGCAACTTATCCAATATGGAGGTTAACTCGCCTTCATCAAGGGCATAGACCTTGGACGCCGGCTTTTTGCCGCGGGCCGGCGCGTCCACACGGAACAGCGGCGGTCGGGCTACGTACACATGACCGGCGGCTATCAATTTTGGAAAGTGACGGAAAAACAGGGTCAGCAGCAGCACCTGGATGTGCGAGCCGTCCACGTCCGCGTCGCTCAGAATGCAGACCTTGCCATAGCGCAAACCGCTCAAATCCGGCGTGTCATTCGGGCCGTGCGGATCCACCCCGATGGCGACCGCGATATCGTGAATCTCGGTGTTGGCAAACAGGCGGTCGCGCTCGACCTCCCAGGTATTGAGCACCTTGCCGCGCAGCGGAAGAATCGCCTGGCTCTCTTTGTCGCGACCCATTTTGGCACTGCCTCCGGCAGAATCCCCCTCGACCAGAAACACCTCGTTGTGCGCCAAGTCCTTGCTTTCGCAATCGGTCAGTTTGCCGGGCAACACGGCCACGCCCGAGCCCTTGCGTTTTTCGACTTTCTGGCCGGCTTTCTGGCGCGTTTGAGCGGCCTTGATGGCAAGCTCGGCCAGCTTTTTTCCGTACTCGACATGCTGGTTAAGCCACAACTCCAGCGCCGGGCGCACACAGCCCGACACGAGCCGGACGGCGTCACGCGAATTGAGGCGCTCCTTGATCTGGCCCTGAAACTGCGGGTCCAGCACCTTGGCGGAGAGCACGTAGCTGGCGCGGGCAAACACATCTTCGGGCAAGAGCTTCACACCTTTGGGCAACAGCGAATGCAGCTCGATAAAGCTCTTGACCGCATTGAACAGGCCATCGCGCAGCCCGCTCTCGTGCGTGCCACCGGCGCTGGTCGGGATCAGGTTGACGTAGCTCTCGCGCACCGGCTGGCCGTCTTCGGTAAAGGCCACGCACCAGCTGGCGCCCTCGCCTTCGGCAAAACTGTCGTGCGAGGCATCGGCGAAGCTTTCCCCTTCAAACATCGGAATCACAGGGTCCGCCGTCAGCGTCTGCATCAGGTAGTCGCGCAAGCCGCCTTTGTAGGCCCAAGTTTGTGTTTCCTTCGTTTTTTCATTGATCAACGTGACGGTCACACCGGGCATCAGCACTGCTTTGCTGCGCAGCAAATGCGTCAAATCGCCCATGGGCAGTGCTGCAGACTCAAAGTAGCTGGTGTCCGGCCAGGCCCGCACCGAGGTACCGGACTTGCGATCGCCTTCACCGGCCTTGCGCAGTTGCAGCTTTTCAATCACATCCCCGCCAGCAAATACCAGCTTGGCGACCATGCCTTCACGGTAGGAGGTGACTTCGAGCCGCTTGGACAGCGCGTTGGTCACGCTCACGCCCACACCGTGCAGGCCGCCCGAGAAATTGTAGGCACCGCCCTTGCCCTTGTCGAACTTGCCGCCCGCATGCAGGCGGGTGAACACCAGTTCAAGCACCGAGGCTTTCTCTTCCGGATGCATGCCAAACGGAATACCCCGGCCGTCGTCTTCCACCGTCACGGAGCCATCAATGTGCAGCGTGACCTTGAGCTTCTTGCCGTGCCCGGCCAGCGCTTCGTCAGCCGAGTTGTCGAGCACTTCCTGGATGAGGTGCAGGGGGTTGTCGGTGCGCGTGTACATGCCCGGACGCTGCTTGACGGGCTCCAGGCCCTTGAGCACGCGGATCGAGCTTTCGGAGTATTCAGTGGGGTATTTGTCAGCCATGGGGGTTCAGGTGAATCTACATGATTGTAGTCCGGGCCGCAAAAGCAACTGTATAAATACACAGTCAACCTCGTGCAGGGAATAAACAAGCCAGACCTTCTGGCGACCGGAAATCTGCGCGGGCGCCGACGGCTCATGGCCATTTTCGTTACAGTCTGCGCATGGGTTCAAACACCACATCTTCACTAAAAAAACTTTCGATGTTTCAAGTGCTGGCCTGCGGCGCGGCGATTGTGACGCTGTCCATGGGCATACGCCACGGTTTCGGGCTGTGGCTGCAGCCCATCACCCAGGCGCAGGGCTGGACGCGCGAAACCTTTGCCTTTGCGATTGCCGTGCAGAACCTGGCCTGGGGTGTTTTTGGCATTTTCGCGGGCATGGTGGCCGACCGCTTTGGCGCTTTGCGGGTGATCGTGGGCGGTGCCCTGCTGTATGCGCTGGGCCTGGTGGGCATGGCACTGTCGCCCACGGGCCTATTGTTCACGCTGACCGCCGGGGTGTTGATTGGTGCCGCGCAGGCGGGCACCACCTATGCCGTGATTTACGGCGTGATCGGCCGCAATATTTCGGCCGACAGACGTTCGTGGGCCATGGGGGTGGCGGCAGCGGCAGGTTCGTTTGGCCAGTTTTTGATGGTGCCCACCGAAGGTTTCCTGATCAGCAGCTTCGGCTGGAAGACCGCCTTGCTGGTGCTCAGCGCCGCCGTGTTGCTGATCATGCCGCTGGCGCTGGGCCTGCGTGAAAGCGGCTTTGCCGGCGGGGGGTCCGCCAGGCATGAGCAGACCATTGGCCAGGCGCTGCGCGAGGCCCTCAAATATCCGAGCTTTCAGCTATTGATGGCAGGCTACTTTGTCTGTGGCTTTCAGGTGGTATTCATTGGTGTACACATGCCGAGCTACCTCAAGGACAAGGGCATGTCACCCCAGGTAGCCGGCTACGCGCTGGCGCTGATTGGCCTTTTCAATGTATTTGGTACCTACACCGCAGGCGCGCTGGGCCAGAGAATCGCCAAAAAGAAAATCCTGGCGACGATTTATCTTTCACGCGCAGTCGTCATCGCCGTGTTTCTGGCCGCGCCGCTGAGCCCGGCCAGCGTGTATATTTTTGCCAGCCTGATGGGCCTGCTGTGGCTGTCAACCGTTCCACCCACCAATGCCGTGGTGGCGCAAATCTTCGGCATCCAGCATCTCTCGATGCTGAGTGGCTTCATTTTCTTCAGCCACCAGATGGGCTCGTTCATGGGCGTCTGGCTGGGCGGCTATTTATATGACCGCACCGGCAGCTACGACATCGTCTGGTATATCGCGATTGCGCTGGGCGTGTTTGCGGCGCTGGTGAATTTGCCGGTGCGCGAAGCGCCCATCACTCGTGATGGCCGGGCCAGCCACGGCAAATTGCCGCAGGGAGCCTGAATTGGCCAAGAAAATTGTTCTGTGGGCCATCGTGATCATCGCGTCGCTGGCGGTGTTTGCCCTCTACACAAGGCCTGATTTCCTGTTCACACTGGCGAACCAGCTCTGGGGCTGTTTTTAGGCCTTTCCAGGTTTTTTATAAGGTTTTTTGGCCTCCAGCCCAATAGGGACGGGCGCAAGCAGCTATGAAAATAATAGTAACTACCAACGTCTCCGACGGTATTTTCGCCAACATGGCGCCGCCCTCCCCTTGGGTGCAACGTTGGTCGCACCTTGTGCCAGATCGAGGCGTGGTGCTGGATGTAGCCTGTGGACACGGCCGCCACGCCCGCTGGTTTTATGAACGAAATCACCCCGTCGTCCTTGTAGATCGGTCGCAGGCAGCTATTGAATCCATAGCAATTCCAGCGCAGGACTGCGAAGCCGTGGTGGCTGACATTGAAACGGGCCCCTGGCCGTTTGCGGGTCGGCAGTTCGACGCAGTGCTCGTCACCAACTACCTGTGGCGCCCACTGATACCCACCCTGCTAAACAGCCTGGCGCCGGGTGGCGTGCTGATTTACGAAACCTTTACGCAGGGCAATGAGACGGTTGGCAAGCCCTCACGGCCCGATTTTTTGCTGCGTCCCGGCGAGTTGCTCGAGCTATGCCGGGGCTTGCGGGTGGTGGCTTTTGAAGAGGGTTTTCAGGAGGATCCGCAGGGGCTGCTGCCACGCTTCATCCAGCGCATTGCCGCCGTCCGCGAAGCTGGAAACCATGCGGGCTTGCCCGCGTCCCTCAACCAGGCAGATACTCGCCCGCCACGGTATAGACTCCCTTAGGCTCTGGGTAGAATGCAGGTCTCGGCTAACCGGGGCTGCTCTCCAGATTGTTGAACCGGGCCAGCACCCCAGCCACGAACCTCACAACCAAGACATGAAAACCATTATTGGCAGCATCGTTGCACTGGCAACGCCCATGCATGAAGACGGCAGCGTGGACTACCCCACACTGCGCAAACTGGTGGACTGGCACATTGCCGAAGGCACCGACTGCATCGGTGTGGTCGGCACCACCGGTGAGTCGCCTACTGTCAACGTTGAAGAGCACTGCGAAATCATCCGCGTCGCGGTGGAGCAGGCCAAAAAGCGCGTGCCCATCATGGCCGGCTGCGGTGCCAACTCGACCTCTGAAGCGATCGAGCTTGCCAGGTTCGCCAAACAGGTGGGCGCAGATTGCCAGCTGCAGGTGGTCCCTTACTACAACAAGCCCACGCAGGAAGGCCAGTACCGGCATTTCAAGGCGATCGCCGAGGCTATAGGTGATTTACCAACAGTTCTGTACAACGTCCCGGGTCGCACCGCCTCCGACATGGCACACGCCACCGTGTTGCGCCTGGCCCAGGTCCCCGGCATTGTGGGCATCAAGGAAGCCACCGGCAACATCGAGCGCGCGCAGTGGCTGATCAAGGAGGTCCCCAAAGGTTTTGCCGTGTATTCGGGCGACGACCCGACCGCCGTGGCACTGATGCTCTGCGGTGGCCAAGGCAACATCAGCGTGACGGCCAACGTTGCGCCCCGGCTCATGCATGAATTGTGTGTGGCCGCAGTGGCGGGCGACGTCAGGCGCGCCATGGAATTGCAGTTCAAACTGCTGCCCCTGCACCGAAACCTCTTTGTCGAAGCCAACCCGATTCCCGTCAAATGGGCCATGGCCCGGATGGGACTTTGCGGCGGCACGCTGCGCCTGCCCATGACGCCGCTGGAGACATCGAACGAAGCAGCCGTGGAAAACGCCCTGCGCACATGCAGCCTGATCTGATTTTTAAGGGAAACCAAGTGAAGACATCGCCGACATTACCAAAGCGTCCTGCATTTTTAAAAGCCCAAAGCGCTGCAACCGTAACTGCACTGGTTGCCGTCAGCCTGCTTGCGGGCTGCTCCTCCATCAACGAAGCGATGCAGGGCGAACGTGTCGATTACAAATCGAGCGGTGCCAAAGCCTCTTCGCTGGATATTCCTCCCGACCTGACCCAGCTCAGCCGCGAAACCCGCTACGTGGTTCCCGGCGCGGCCGTGACGGCAAGCAGCTACCAGGTGGGCCAGCCCACCCAGACCGTGCCCACCGCAGCTGCTGCGGTAGGCGACGTGCGAATAGAGCGGGCTGGCAGCCAGCGCTGGCTGGTGGTTAACCGACCGGCTGACAAACTCTGGGAGCCGGTGCGTGATTTCTGGCAGGAAAACGGCTTCCTGTTGACGCTGGACCAGGCCAACCTTGGCATCATGGAAACTGACTGGGCCGAAAACCGCGCCAAACTGCCACAGGATTTCATCCGCAACACGCTGGGTAAAGTATTGGAAAGCCTTTATTCCACCGGGGAACGTGACAAGTTCCGTACCCGGTTTGAGCGCAGACCGGATGGCGGCACCGAGATTTATATCAGCCATCGCGGCATGGTCGAAGTGGTGACCGGCGCCAAAAGCGCAAGCGCCGTTACAGGCGACAGCACGATCTGGGAGCCCCGCCCCGCCGACCCGGAGCTGGAGGCCGAGTTTCTGCGCCGCCTGATGGTCAAGCTGGGCGTGACCCAAGAACAATCCAAAGCCCTCGTTGCCGCAGGCGTCACAAGCAAGCAAACGTCTCGCGTCGCCGTTGTGAACAAGCTGCCCGTCGTGCAGATCGATGAAGGTTTCGAGCGCGCCTGGCGTCGGGTTGGCCTGGCACTGGACCGGACCGGCTTTACCGTTGAGGACCGCGACCGCAACCACGGCACTTACTTCGTGCGTTATGTCGAACCTGTTGCCAACAAGAGCGAACCCGGCTTCTTCAGCAAACTGTTCGGCGGTTCTTCAGCCGCGCCAGCTCCGCTGAAATACCGCATCACCGTCAAGAGCCAGGGTGAAAGCACCACGGTATCCGTCCTCAATGCCCAGGGTGCAGCCGAATCGTCAGCCAATGCCCAGCGCATCGTTCAGGTGATTGCCGACGACCTGAAGTAAAGGCAGCCAGGTTTGCAGCTCGATGACCGCTCCCTGCCCCGGTGTTAAGGTTTAAAAGCCTCGGCAGTGGCAGTACAGGCAACGCCACCCTGGTAGAGGTTGCGGGCCAAAGGCCAGTGCGCCTGCTGGTTGACTGTGGCCTCGGGCTTAAACAGCTCTCCGTGCGACTGGCCCAAGCCGGACTGGCCGATGACGACATCGACGCTCTCTTTATCACGCATGAACACAGCGATCACATTGGGTGCGCGCGCCAGTTTGCACGGCGCTACCGGGTGCCGGTCTGGATGAGCCGCGGCACCCATGAAGGCATTGGCTCGCCCGACTTCGACGGCCTGCTCAACACCGCACGCGACGGCGAAGCCATTGACCTGGGTGATATGCAAATCATGCCTTTTACGGTTCCGCATGATGCGCGCGAACCTTTGCACCTGACCTGCACAGACGGCGCTAAAAAGCTGGGGCTTCTGACCGATCTCGGCCATGCCACGGCTCACCTGCTGGCCCATCTGGCGCGCTGCGACGCCTTGCTGCTTGAGTGCAACCACGACAGCGAGCTGCTGGCCCAGTCGACCTATCCACCTTTTCTCAAGCGGCGCGTCGGTGGAATGTACGGGCATTTATCAAACACCGCCGCAGGCGCGATTGCCCGATCGTTGCTTCACGGGGGACTCAAGCATCTGGTAGCCGCGCATCTGAGTGGGCAGAACAACCGCCCGGAACTCGCGCGCCAGGCCATGTCTGATGCGTTGGGAAGCGCCACCGAGATTGTGATTGCCGACGCCGGTGCAGGCACACGCTGGCTTGCAATTTAGGTCCGTTTCGGCCACTGGCAAGGTCCAGGCTCTTGCAACGCATATTGCCCTGCCAATGCGTAAAACATGAAAAAGCCGCCCGAAGGCGGCTTTTTCGCAAGCAGAAAAAATTACTTGGCTGCGCTGGCAGCTTGGGCCGCTGCGTCAGCGGCGGCGCCAGCAGTAGAGGCGGAACCGGCTGCAGTAGAGGCGGAACCGGCTGCATCAGCGGCGGAACCGGCAGCGGCAGAAGCGTCAGCTGCTGGTGCTGGAACAACCACAACAGGTGCGGGCGTCACGACGACGGGTGCTGCTTCTTCCTTTTTGCCGCAGGCAGCCAGGGCAACAGCGGCAACAATGGCTGCCAAAACGAGTGATTTGTTCATTTTTACGATCCTTGATGAATTAAGAAAACAATTTCCGGAAATTGTCAAAAGAAAACCCAAACTAAAATTCAAGTTATATTTTGACCGGGGAAAGGACTCGAGCTCTTTCTACCCAGATCTAAATTATATGCTGGATATTACAACCCTGAAAACCCTTAGTTGACAAAACGCAACCCAGCATCAGCCAGCAACCTAAAAACCACAGTAGCAGCCTGTCGGATTTGGGACGTCGAAAGCGCGAATTGGCCCCCAGCGAGGGCAGTTTTTGCCGGATTTGCAGGCCCATAGTCCCGCCATGGAACAAAAAGGTGCTGAAAAATGGACCGCAGCGGCCGATTCGTAGCCGACGTCTCCCAAATCCAACCGACTGCTAGAGCCCCAAGGTGGTTGCAGGGAAAGCCGGCGAGCTTTTCAACAGCCGCTCGTTCAAGCGCTCTCTCAATGCCACGCGCCTGGCCACTTCAGACCCGGCTATTCCTGTGCAACGCTGCAGGTCCAGCCGTTCAAATGCCCAGCCGGGTCCCCACAGGGCGCTGGGCATGTCATCGGCCGGGGCAGCAGCGCTTGCGCGGCATTCCACGATGTGCGCCCAGGTTCGCCGCCAAGTCACAAAGCGCGTGTGCCCTCGCAGCACCTCATGGTAATTTTTGGCAAGCATCGTAAGCTTGCGACCAGTTTTGGACCAGTCGTTCAGGGCCTGAGTCACAACACGCTCGCCCAGAGGCCAGTCTTCAAAGCTCGGATCACACAAAATGATTTCACGCCATCCCTGCAGGGCCGCTACAGCAAAGGACTGGCGGATCAAATCGGCAAACTCGGTGCGGCCGGTGAATCGACCTTCCAACAGAGCAGGTGGCACAGCCGGAATTCTTTGAGAGTCCATGATGCTTTCCCCTTGGCTTTCGTTGGTTCTCCGTGGAACTGGTGCCGCGCGCTTCAGGTGCCTGCATCCGACAGGTCATGCGGCTCTTGCCGCAGCCAGCCGGCATCATGCCAGTCGCCCAATAGCGCGATGGCGGCCACACTGGCCTTGCGCAGCTCGCGGGCCGATAGACTGCGCTGGTCGGCCAGTCGATGCATGAGGGTGGCATCGGCACCTTTGGCGCGATAGCTTTCGCCATTGATAAACACATGGTCGCTGTCATACATCATGCGGGTCCGCGCATCCAGATAAAGGCTGGCCTGGCCTGCTTTGGCGGCATCGGATGCCCAAGCCTGCAGGCACTCCTCAAACAAGACCGAAGGTTTGGGCTCGGTCATGCACTCGCCCAAGGCACAGCTAAGGGCCAGCGGGTCTTTCAGCGCATCCAGAACAGCTTGCTCGGCAAAGGTCACCAGGCCTGCCGGCATCGCCGCGGGAGTCGCGGTCGCGGGCTGGCCGGGGTCGCGGTACAAGCGCGGCTGGCGCGCCGCCTGTCGCCGTCCTTCGCCTGGCGACGCTTGCGCCTCGTCTTCACTGAATTCAGCCAGACGGTGCAGCAATTCGGCCGCCAGCACATTGCGGATGGGAACCCGAAAACCAATGGAATAAGTCATGCAATCAGCCGCTTTTCCGTCGCTTCCCACAGCCGCTTCAGCAACGCCGTCATGCGCATAGCCCGGAGGCAGGTAGAGCATGTCGCCCGCCTCCAGCACAAACTCCTCCTCCGGCTGGAAGTTTTGCAAAATCTTCAGGGGCACACCCGGTTGCAGGGTCCGGTCTTTTTGCTGCCCTATCCTCCAGCGGCGGCGTCCACTGGCTTGCAGCAAAAACACGTCGTAACTGTCAAAGTGCGGCCCCACGCCGCCGCCCGTCGTCGCAAACGAGATCATCAGGTCATCGAGCCTGGCATCGGGCGCAAAACGGAACTTCTGCAGCAGCGCATGCGCGCCCGCATCGTGCAGGTCCACTCCCTGCACCAGCAAGGTCCAGCCCTGCTGGCTCAGCGGCGGCAGACCTCTGGGCGCGATAGGCCCTTGCTTCATGCGCCAACCCTTGGGCTGCCGAACAATCAGACGGGACTCAACATGCTCCTGCGCAGCCAGCTTGCACAGCGCTGCTCGGCTGAGCAAAGGCTGAAACTCCGGAATAGCCTGGCGCACCAGCAGCGGTTTTTTTTGCCAGTACTTGCGCATGAATTGCGCCGGGCTCAGGCCAGCGAGCAGGTCTAGAGATTGATTTATATCCATGGGACAATTGTCGGATGAAAATCACCCCGCAATGCGTCGTAGCCCTCACATGGACGCTGAAAGATACCCTGGGCGATGTACTGGATGAGCTGGACGAGCCGGTTGAGTTTTTGCTCGGCGGCGATGACTTGCTGGCCAAAATTGAGGAATCCCTGCAAGGTCATCAAGCCGGAGACCAGCTTGAGCTGCACTTGGAGCCCGAATATGCATTCGGTGACTATGATGAAAACTTGGTTTTTCTTGAGCCACGCGACATTTTCCCGGCAGAGCTCGAAGAAGGCATGACCTTTGATGGTGCTGCCCTGCCGGCAGGTGCCAGCGGGCACATTCCGCATGAGCACATTTATACAGTCACGGAAATCTACCCTGAGCATGTGGTGCTCGACGGCAACCATCCCCTGGCCGGCATTGCCATCCGGCTGGCCGCCAGGGTCGAGTCAGTACGCGAAGCGACCGAGGAGGAAATTGACCAAGGCACTCTGGGCACCGGTTTTTTCAAACTGGAGCCGCTCACGCCACGCAACGGCACGCTGCACTGATCAAGCCAAATAAACTGCATAAAAAAAGCGGCGCTGCAGAAAAACTGCCGCGCCACTACTGCCTTAAAGAGGGTCTTAGTAGCGGAACAGCTGCCCGTTTTCAATCCGCACCCGATCCCCCGTACGCAGATCGCCTGGGGAAGTGACGTCGTAGGAACGGTAGGCACCGTTGTCGAGCTGGACGGATATGCGGTAGGTTTCGCGAACATTGGTGTTGCGGTTCTTCTCAATGGCATTGCCGGCGACAGCGCCACCCACAGCACCGATCACCGTGGCGGCATCGCGTCCGCCGCCGCTGCCGATCTGATGACCGATGACCGCGCCAGCCACGCCACCGAGTACCGCGCCGACGCCAGAGCCCTGGCCTTGTCCCTGGGTCTGGAGGAGTTCCACATTGCTGACGCGTCCATATTCAACATAGTTGCTCTGTTGATTCTGCGCAGGGTATTGGGCA
Organism: Polaromonas sp. UBA4122; assembly: GCA_002381615.1. GTDB lineage: Bacteria > Pseudomonadota > Gammaproteobacteria > Burkholderiales > Burkholderiaceae_C > Polaromonas. The sequence continues at coordinate 22,923 of DFWY01000172.1, forward strand.
GGGTAGGACGACACCGGTGTCTGGGGATACATCGGCGTTGAGCCACAAGCGGCCAAGCCGGCCAAAAGAAGCACCGAAGAAGCAACTGAAATAAAGCGGGAAGCGTGGCGCATGAAAATCTCCTGTGAATAATGTTCATGGGGCCCTTGCGCAATCAACTCACTCCGATCAACGAGCAGCTTGCCTAGGGACTCTCATCAGTTTATTACACGCGCATCACCCAAAGCCCGGGGTGGGGCCTCAGGCTGTCCTGGCGTCGGAGTCCGCTATCCAGGGATGTAGGAAAAGCCTGACACCCGTTGACGCAAGGGCAAATGTGGGTGTTGCGCGCTAGGCTTTGCCGGTCGATCCATACCCGGCTTCGCCCCGTTCGCTGACGGGAAATTCGGTGACTACATTGAATTGTGCCTGCGCGACCGGCACGATCACCAGTTGCGCAATGCGTTCCATGGGCTCGATGGTAAAGGGCACATCGCTGCGATTCCAGGCGCTGACCATCAACTGGCCCTGGTAATCGCTGTCGATCAGGCCCACCAGGTTGCCCAGCACAATGCCGTGCTTGTGGCCCAACCCGGAGCGCGGCAAAATGAGTGCGGCATAGCCGGGGTTGTGCAGGTAAATCGCGATACCGGTGGGCACGAGCTGCCAGGCATTGGCGCCGAGCGTAAGCGGTGCATCCAGACAGGCGCGCAGGTCCAGGCCGGCACTGCCGGGCGTGGCATAGTTTGGAAGATTGCCCTGAAGGCGCTGGTCGATGATCTTGACGTCAATGTTCATGGGCTGTTTTTTTGCTGGAATGATTGAGCTTTTCTGGCTTCTTCGGCAGCGCGCTTTACCAGATCGCGAAAACGTTGCATAAGGAAAGACATTTTCGCCAAGGGCTCCAGAACAGCCTTGACGGAGGTCGTGCCAGCGCTCGCCGCAAACGGCGTGGTGATCGGGGCGCCCTCCTTGGGTTTGAGCAGGTCTTCGCGCGCACCAGCCACCGCGTTACTGCCCGTCAGACGTTCAACATAGCGCGCGAAATCGCCGTCAGGTGGGGTGTCCGAAGGGTGAATCATGACGCTGCGGGTTGCTGGCCAGAAGCCCGGTTATGAGGCGTGCGCGCAGCCATCCTGGTCGCTATCTCCTGAACCAGCCGCCGCGCGAGCGACAGCTTGGATGCCCTGGGCAGCGGGGTAACGCCCAGCTCGTCAACCAGCAGCAGCGTGTTGTGATCCTGACCAAAGGTGTCTGGCCCGATGTTGCCAACCAGCAGGGGCACATTTTTGCGCAGACGCTTGGCTTGGGCGTTCTCAAGCAGGTCATGGCTTTCAGCCGCAAAGCCCACGCAAAACAGCTTGCCCGCCTGGGCGGCGGCGGAATGGGCGACCGTGGCCAGGATATCCGTGTTCTCAGTAAATCCCAGTTGCGGCGCATGGCCTGAGCCGTCTTTCTTGATCTTTTGGCCCGACGGTGCGGCGGGTCGCCAATCGGCCACCGCGGCAGTTGCTATGAAAACAGTAGCTGCTTGCACCCGTCCTGTAATGGCTTCAAGCATATTTTGTGCTGATTTCACGTCGATACGGGTCACACCGCGCGGCGTGGGCAGACTCACCGGACCGGCGACCAGCGTGACTTCGGCGCCCGCCTCGCGCGCGGCGCGCGCGATGGCAAAGCCCATTTTCCCGCTCGACAGGTTGGTAATGCCGCGCACCGGATCAATGGCTTCATAAGTGGGTCCGGCCGTGACCAGTACGTGCTGGCCGGCCAGCACCTTGGGTGCAAAAAATGCGATGATGTCTTCGAGCAGTTGTTCTGGTTCGAGCATGCGGCCGTCACCAGTTTCACCGCAGGCCTGAAAGCCTGTGCCCACGCCCAGCACCGTGGCGCCGTCCGCCTCAAGCTGAACGAGGTTGCGCTGCGTGGCTGGATGCGAATACATCTCGCGGTTCATCGCCGGTGCCAGCAGCAGCGGCACCTTGTCAATGGGTCGGGCCAGGCACATCAGGCTCAGCAGGTCATCGGCACGGCCATGGAGCAGCTTGGCCATGAAGTCGGCGCTGCACGGCGCAATCAGAATGGCATCGGCCCCGCGCGAGAGGTTGATGTGCGCCATGTTGTTGCTGATTTCGTTGACAGGGCGGCTATCCCACTGGCTGGTATAGACCGGCCTGCCACTGAGGGCCTGCATAGTGACAGGCGTGATGAACTGCTCGGCCGCCTCGGTCATCACCACCTGCACGGTGGCGCCCGCCTTGATCAGGGCGCGGCATAACTCCGCCGCCTTGTAACAGGCTATACCGCCCGAGAGGCCGAGCACCATATGTTTGCCGGCCAGATCCAGCGTTTCATCGCCGCTCAGGCCATTTACTTGATTCGTCATATTCCGCAATGTAGCAGCTAGTGTAGTGTTGCATTCTGCTTGGAACTTGAGGCGAAGGAGCAATGGCGAAGACACAGGCGGCTTCATGGGCTGTGGCTGATGAATTCTGGAAACGGGTTGTGGGCAAGCACTGCGTGCGGTGCACCAGACCTTCATGCCATGGTTCAAAGCAGACTTCTTCGAGGCGCTGTGAAAGGCGGATCTTGCCACTTCATTTCATTCCACCCGGCTTTCAAGCACTGCTGAGCGTGCCAGGGCTTATGACTTCATGAATTTGGCGCACTATTCGCTATTGAATTAATAGCTGCTTGCACCCGTAAAATAATGGCTATAGGCATTTTTTTCTTAAGAACGACGCCAATCGGCCGGGAAGCCGGCCCTGAAAATTCCCCACGCTGAACCCGAGAGAGAACCCCGATTGAAATACGTTGTAGCCGTCAGGGCCCTGTGCGAGTTCACGGCCAAGCACGGTGACCTGGACCTGCGCTTTACGCCCTCGCCTTCCGCGCAGGAAGGCATGGCGGGCCATGCGCTGGTGGCAGCACGCCGGGCGGAGACCTACCAGGCCGAGGTCAGCCTGACGGGCGAGTACCGGCAGTTGCTGGTGCGCGGCCGGGCCGATGGCTACGACCCGGAAAAAAACCAGCTCGAAGAGGTCAAAACCTTCAGGGGTGACCTGGTCACCTTGCCCGAGAACCACCGGCAACTGCACTGGGCGCAAGTCAAAATTTACGGCTGGCTGCTGTGCCAGAAACTGGGACTGCCCGAGCTGCGCCTGGCACTGGTTTACTTTGACATCGGCAGCCAGCAGGAAACGCTGCTGAGCGAGCTCTTCAGCGCAGACGCGCTGCAGCACTATTTTGAGGCGCAGTGCGAAAAGTTTCTGTATTGGGCGGCGCAGGAACTGGCGCATCGCGCCACGCGTGACGCGGCGCTGGGCGCCCTGGCGTTTCCGCACGAATCCTTCCGCCCGGGCCAGCGCGAACTGGCCGAAGCGGTTTACAGGTCGGGCAGCAGTGGCCGCTGCCTGATGGCGCAGGCACCCACCGGCATTGGCAAAACCATAGGCACCGTCTTTCCGCTGCTCAAGGCGGTGCCCCGGCAGGAACTCGACAAGGTGTTTTTTCTGGCGGCTAAAACCTCCGGCCGCAAGCTGGCGCTTGATGCGCTGGCACTGATCAAAGACAGCGCGCCGCACCTGCCCCTGCGAGTCGTCGAGCTGGTGGCGCGCGACAAAGCCTGCGAGCACCCGGACAAGGCTTGCCATGGCGACTCGTGCCCAATGGCCAAAGGTTTTTATGATCGCTTACCGGGGGCGCGCAGTGCGGCGCTTTCAGTCCCGCTGGCTCCGGGCTTGCTGGACAAGGAGGCGCTGCGGGCCGTCGCGCTGGCGCACGGGGTGTGCCCCTACTACCTGAGCCAGGACTTGGTGCGCTGGAGTGATGTGGTGGTGGGCGACTACAACTATTACTTCGACGTGAGCGCCCTGCTGCACGGGCTGACGGTGGCCAACCAGTGGCGCGTCAGCGTGCTGGTGGATGAGGCGCACAACATGGTGGAGCGGGCACGCAAGATGTACTCGGCCGGGCTGGACCAGGCGGATTTGGCCGCAGTGCGGCAGTCTGCAACCCCGGCCCTCAGGAAGTCGCTGGACCGCCTGCACCGCGCTTGGCGCGATTTGCACCAGGACCAGGACGAGACCTACCAGGTGTATGCCGAGCTGCCAGCCAAATTCCTTCAGGCACTGCAGCAGGCGACCAGCGCCATCACCGACGACCTGGAAGCCCACCCGACGCGCGTGGATGCCGGCCTGCAACGCTTTTATTTTGACGCGCTGCAGTTCTCGCGCATGGCCGAAAGCTTCGGCAAGCACTCGCTGTTTGACATCACGCTCAGCCACGAAAGCGGAAGTGCAAAAGCCGGCCGGCCTTTTGCCCAACTGTGCATCCGTAACGTGGTGCCAGCGCCATTTCTAGCCGCGCGCTTTGCCGTAGCGCGCTCAGTCGCCCTGTTTTCTGCCACCTTGAGCCCGCAGACCTATTACGCCGACACCCTGGGCTTGCCGGGCAACACTGTCTGGGTCGATGTGCCGTCGCCGTTCGTGGCCGAACAGTTGTCGGTGCAGGTGGTAGGCAACATTTCCACCCGCTACCAGCACCGCGATCACTCCCTCTCGCCCATCGTGGACCTGATGGCACGGCAATACGCCGAAAAGCCCGGAAATTACCTGGTGTTTCTAAGCAGCTACGACTACCTGCAAAAACTGGCTACGCTGTTCAGAGCGCGTTACCCGCACATCCCGATGTGGGAACAGACGCGCCGCATGGAAGAAGCCGCGCGCGACGAGTTTCTGGCGCGCTTCACACTGGACGGACAGGGCATAGGCTTTGCCGTGCTGGGCGGCTCTTTTGCCGAAGGCATTGACTTGCCGGGTGAGCGCTTGATCGGGGCCTTCATTGCCACCTTGGGCCTGCCGCAACTCAACCCGGTGAATGAGCAGATCAGGGCACGCATGGGTGCCAATTTTGGTGCAGCCCAAAGTTATGACTACACCTACCTTTACCCCGGCCTGCAAAAAGTGGTGCAAGCTGCCGGTCGGGTGATTCGCTCAAGCTTGGACCGTGGCGTGATTTACCTCATGGATGACCGGTTTGCACGACCCGAAGTACACGCACTGCTGCCCAGCTGGTGGCGGGTTCTCTCCATGCGTGTTGTACAGGGAAGCGACCGGGCAACGGCCTAAGTCACACGACCGAAAAAGGTCAACCGGGCAACAGCCTGCGGGCCTGCGGGCCTGCGGGCCATCAGGATTTACGGACAAGACCCATAGCGGCGCGACGTGCCTGCCGCAGCGTGAGGGTGCCGCGTTCAGATAATTCAAGAACAATAGGCCTCTAGCACAATAAGGACGGGCGTGAGCAGCTACTAGAAACATAGCAATTCAGGGCCTATTACAAAAGCCACGGCGCAGGCGCGACGGCCTTGGCGTTCAGTACACCGTGGGGCGGCTTGCTTAGCGCGCCTGTCGTGGGGCCGGACCTGGTCCGCGACCTGCAATGTGACGGAAGGTGATACGCCCCTTGCTAAGGTCATAAGGCGACAGTTCAAGTGACACCTGGTCACCGGCCAAAATGCGGATATGGTTTTTGCGCATCTTGCCTGAGGTGTAGGCCACGAGTTTGTGACCGTTGTCAAGCGTGACGCGAAAGCGTGAGTCGGGCAACACTTCGTCAACCAGCCCGTGCATTTCAATAAGTTCTTCTTTGGCCATGATGTAACTCCTAGAGAATTGGAAAACTTGTCTGTGTATGCTGGCCCCAGGGGGGCCAGGCACCCGTCAGGAGCAAGCCGGCGATGCGCTTTCGTGAATCCAGCGCCGTGCGTGTTCGGTGGCGTAATGCACGGCGGCTGCCGCGCTGTCAAAAAGCCTGCTGAAACGCAGTATGCGGTCATGCGTGCCACTGCCGCGTCCGGAGCGGATGGAAACTGAGGCAGCGTAGCAGCCTTCGCCCTGCTGTTTGGCGAGCGGTGAGACAAGGTATTTGCCCACCGCTATTTTGGTGTGATCAATGTTCATGAAAGTCTGTGCCAAGTATTTGTCCCGGCTTGATAAATAGAGAAGTAACCGGCTTGCGAGCAAGCCAACGAGTGTTCGGTTTCTACCCGCCAAGCACTTGAAAGGGCCGTGCTGGTTGGGCCACGAGTGGGCACCGTCGGAAGAAGTGCTCGCCAGGAAAATAGAACAGTGCTGAGAGGGTTCAGGGCTGTATGGGCACTGAAAACACTGTCAAAGCTCCGTAAATTTGGGCTCTGAGAAGCGCCGCATTTGAGAAGGAAGCCAAGGATAAAGGGGCTTCGATGTAAAAAGCTGATGCTTTACCGTATCTGATATTGTAACCGCCTCAGGGGAACCACGTCTTTGATGTCTTTCAGACTGACCAGCGGTTAAACTATCGCACTTGGAAGCGTGGCAGAGCGGTTGAATGCAGCAGTCTTGAAAACTGCCGAGGATGTGAGTCCTCCGTGAGTTCGAATCTCACCGCTTCCGCCAGAAATCTAAGCGTCATGCGGCCTCCCAGCCCATGGCGCTTTTTTACTCCACTTTCTAACCCTATTTTCAATTGTGGTGCGTTGTGAAAGCCGGTGGCGACGGCGTGGACGACGGCGTCAAGTACCACCGGGCTATTGCTGATGCGGCGCCTAATCCCTTTCTTCTTCTAGGCATACTGGAATATTTGGGCCAGTTCCTGCGGGAAGCCACGCGCCAATGAGGCGCGGCGAGCGGACTTTGCGCGTCAGGTGGCAGAGAAGCATGAAATGATTAGGTGCACCTTTGAAGCAGGCGACGCAACCGCCGCGCGCAAGGCAGCTTCGCAGCACATGAACAACGCCATTCAGCGCGTCGAGCAAGCTGATCCGGCCTTCTGGCAGCAAGCGGGCGGGCAGTTGGCGCGCCCCCTCGTCTCGGGCCTAAGTCATCGGAGTTGACCCCAACTTTGTCTGGGAGAAGCGCGAAATCAGTCCGGTGCGGGGTAAACCCCGACGCCAGATTGATTCAATATTCCTATGATGACCATATGAATTTACCTTTTTCGGTGCACCGCTTGAACACCAAATAAAATGGGCAATCAAATTACACCGAGTGTAGGAGTGATCGGCCTGGGGG
>DFWY01000146.1 GCA_002381615.1 Polaromonas sp. UBA4122
GCCTGCAAGGCCTCGCGCAGTACGCGAAGCGACAAGCGTGGGGGCAACATTCATCAGAGGGCGGTTTCAGAGGTGGTTTGAAAACCGGCTGCCGCTGTCGGACCACATTACCCTGACCCAGCGCACGGTGTACATCATGCCGACGCGGCCGGGGCTGATGCTGGGCGTCACCCTGCTGGTGCTGCTGGTCGCCTCCATCAACTATCAGCTCAATCTGGGTTATCTGCTGACGTTTTTGCTGGCTGGCAGCGCATTGGTGGGCATGCACGTCAGCCATGGCACGCTGCGCGGGCTTGCTATTAATATAGTAGCTACTCACGCACGTCACGCGGGGGCTACAGCCACTTTTGATGTAAAACTCACGAATACCCGACGTTCTGCGCGCCACGGCATTGGCCTGAGCGTGCTGAGCGTCATGAATCCGCAAGGTGCAGAGGCGCAAAAAAGCAGCGAGCGGCACTGGGCCTGGACCGACGTACCGGCGCAGGGCAGCAGCGTGGTGCAGGTGGCGTTCACGCCGACCCGGCGCGGCCTGCACCGCCTGCCCACGCTGACCGCAGAAACCCGCTTTCCGCTCGGCACCTTCCGGGTCTGGACCGTCTGGCGACCCGCGGCGCAAATACTGGTCTATCCGGCGCCTGAACTGAACCCACCGCCACTGCCGCCCGGCGAGCCCCGTTCTGGAGGCGCTGCAGCGGCAGCACGGGCGCAGAGCACAGGCGAATTTGACGGCGTCAGGGCTTACCGCCGCGGCGACCCCATGAAACTCGTGGTCTGGAAGAAGGCAGTGAATGCCATGAGCGCCGACGGGCACGGTAGCGGGCTGGTGGTGCGCGACACCGAGCAGGTCCAGCGCTATGAACTCTGGCTGGATTTCATGCTGGCCGGCCCTTTCGGCACCGAGCAAAAACTCTCCCGGCTGTGCGCCTGGATTCTTCAGGCCGACCAGCGGGAGCTGGACTATGGCCTGCGCCTGCCGGCGCTGGAAATCAAGCCGTCCAGCGGCGAAGCCCACAAACGCCAATGCCTGGAGGCGCTGGCCGTATGCTGAAGCGGGCACTCCTCACACTGCGCAACCTGCCGCGTGATGGCCGGGACACGCTGTTTTTGCTGGGGGTGATTGCCTGGGTGTTGCTGCCTCAGGTGAGCCATTTGCCGCTGTGGTGCAGCGCAGGGGCTGGTGCCGTCCTGCTCTGGCGCGGCTGGCTGGCCCTGCAGGTCAGGCCGCTGCCCGGTAAATGGTGGCTGCTGGGTTTGCTGGCCGTGATGGTCGCCGCGACATTTGCCACCCACGGCACCCTGCTCGGGCGCGATGCGGGCGTGACCATGCTGGTGGTGTTGCTGACACTCAAAACACTGGAATTGCGCGCCCGGCGTGATGCTTTTGTGGTTTTTTTCCTCGGCTTTTTCTGCATGCTGAGCAATTTTTTCTACTCGCAGTCTTTGCTGACGGCCTTCAGCATGTTGCTGGGCCTGCTCGGCCTGCTGACCGCATTGGTCAACGCCCACCTGCCGGTCGGCAAGCCGCCCCTGGCGCAGGCCGCCAAAACTGCGGGCTGGATGGCCCTGCTAGGCGCGCCCATCATGCTGGTGTTGTTCTTGCTGTTTCCGCGACTGGCGCCCTTGTGGGGTGTGCCCAGCGACGCGATGACCGGCCGCAGCGGCCTGAGCGCCAGCATGGAGGTTGGCACGATTGCCCACCTGGCACTGGACGACAGCGTGGCCATGCGGATCAAGTTCGAGGGCGAGGCCCCGCCGCAGCGCGACCTTTATTTCCGGGGACCCGTGCTCTCAAACTTTGATGGCCGCCGCTGGCAGCCCCGGCGTGCCAGCCTGCCTTCACGCTATACGCTGCCAGCCAATTTGCAAGTCTCCGGCAAGCCGATCGATTATGAAGTCACGCTGGAGCCCACCAGCAGGCCCTGGCTCTTCGTTCTGGAGGCCGCCGCACAAAAACCGCAGTTGCCCGGTTATCGCAGCGTCATGGATGCCGACCTGCAGTGGCTCACCGACCGGCCCATCACCGACATCGTGCGCTACAAGGCCAGCAGCTATCCGGCGTTCAGGCACGGGCCGGTGCAGCCCGTGGTCGGTCTGCAGGAGTTTGTCGATCTGCCGCCCGGCTTTAACCCGCGCACGCTGGCGCTGGCCAGCCAGATACGGCGCGACCCGCGTTATGCCCAGGCCAACGCAGGCGTGCTGGTGCAGGTGGCGCTGGAGCGCCTGCGCAGCGGCGGCTACACCTACACGCTGGACCCCGGCGTGTATGGCCAGCACACGGCCGACGAGTTCTGGTTTGACCGCAAGGAAGGTTTTTGCGAGCACATCGCCTCAAGCTTTGTCATCCTGATGCGCGCGCTCGACATACCGGCGCGCATCGTCACCGGCTACCAGGGTGGCGAACGCAACAGCGTCGATGGGTTCTGGGTCATCCGGCAGAGCGACGCGCACGCCTGGGCCGAAGTCTGGCAGGCCGGCCTGGGTTGGGTGCGGGTCGACCCGACGGCAGCCGTGGCACCAGGGCGCATAGGCGCGTTCCAGCGACTGGCCGCGCCACAGGGTGTGGTCGCACAGGCATTCGGCAACTTCAGCCCCACGCTGTCAGCGCAGCTGCGCGCCACCTGGGAAGCAGTGAACAACGGCTGGAACCAATGGGTGCTCAACTACACCCAGGGCAAGCAGCTCAACTTGCTCAAAAACATCGGTTTTGAATCCCCGAGCTGGCAGGATTTGAGCTACCTGCTCATCACCATTGTCGTGCTGGCCAGCTTGGCCGGGGCTGGCTGGACGCTGTGGGAGCGCACCCAGCACGACCCGTGGCTGCGCCTGCTGGCCCGCGCGCGCCAGCGGCTGGCCCAAGCCGGCATTGAAAGCACGCCCGCCACCTCGCCGCGCCAGTTGGCCCGGCTGGTGCTGGCAAAATACGGCAGTCAGAGCGGCAGCCAGGGGCCGGCGCTGCATGACTGGCTGATGCAACTGGAGTTGCAGCGTTACGCCAATCCATCCGCCAGCCGGCAAATTCAGCTGAATCAACTCAAGCAACAATTCAGCCGGCTCGCATGGCCTGCTTAAAATTGAATCCAGCCCACCTATTTCCTTCGCATGACACTTCAGACGCCTCTTCATCGTTTTAGATTTGCTATTTTTTTTATAGCTGCTCTCGCAGGCGCAGCGGGCGTTAGCGAGGCAAAATCCTTTAAAAAGACGGTTGCCTACAACGCCGCACAGTCCCATGGCCCCCTGTATGCCACGCGCACCGAGGCCATGCAGTTTGCAGACGACCTGGCCAGCCGGCGCGACCTGGACCCCGCCTGGGTGCGCGAGGCTATTGGCCAGTCGCGCTATATCTCCACGGTCTCACGGCTGATGCAGCCGCCCACCAAACCCTTTGTCAAAAACTGGCGGGTTTACCGCAGCCGCTTCATCGACCCCATCCGCATTGAGGCCGGCGTGCGCTTCTGGCAGGCCAACCAGCAGGCGCTGGAGCGCGCTGAAAAAGAGTATGGCGTGCCCGCTGAAATCATCGTCGGCATCATCGGTGTGGAAACCATTTACGGCCGCGACACCGGCAGCTTCCGCGTGATGGACGCGCTGAGCACGCTGGCCTTCGACTTTCCGGCCGACCACCCGCGCGCCACGGAGCGCAGCGAGTATTTCAAAAGCGAGATCGAGCAGTTTCTGACCCTGGAAAGCCGCCGCGGCGCCACCCCGATGGAGGCCCTTGAAATACAGGGCAGCTATGCCGGTGCCATGGGCATGCCGCAGTTCATGCCGTCGAGCTGGATCAAGTATGCGGTGGACTTCGACGGCGACGGCACCATCGACCTGTGGAACAGCCCGGCCGACGTGATTGGCTCGGTCGCCAATTATTTCAAGACCTTCAACTGGCAGCCCGGCATGCCCACGCACTACCCGGTGAGTTTTGACGCCAGCCGTCTGGACATGGACGCCCTGATGGCACCCGACATCCTGCCGACTTTCAGCGTGGCCAGTTTCACCGCCAAAGGCGCCGTGCTGGAAGGCCCAGCGCTGCAACACCCGGGGCCGCTGGCACTGATCGAGTTGCTCAATGGCCCGGATGCGCCCACGTATGTGGCGGGCACCGAGAATTTTTACGCCATCACCCGCTACAACTGGAGCAGCTACTACGCCATGGCGGTGATTGAGCTGGGGCGGGAAGTCAAGCAAGAACTGGTTAGGTCTGTTGGGCGCTAGCGCCCAAAGCAAGCCGCAACGCCGCATTCGGGCTACGGCAACACGGCTGATTTAACTGGCAACCATCGGCCAGAACCGGTCAGTCGCTCCCTCATCTCATGGCGTGGGCATTCAAGGTCACATCGTTCTGACTGGCTCGGGGATTTGAGGTGACTACACTCTGGTCATGCTCAATCGACCCGAAAAGTAGTCATGGAAATTTTTGTTCTGGTGATCCTGATCGCCATAGGCGCTTACACACTCAAATCGAGAGACGAGAAAAGGCGTATTGCCTTGCTGGGAAGTCATCTCGGGAAGTACCAGATTGAAAAGCTGATGGAAAGCCTGACAGAGGGTTACATGCGAGCGCTTGGGGAGGATGATCCAGACCGACGTGAACAAATCTGGAGTCTATTGAGCACAGCCGAGATGAAGCTGTGTGATCAGTTCAATAGCTTCGTCGCCGAGTTTTCCAGGGTCAATGAGACAGACGCGCGCGTGAGCAAGCTGGCTGTATCAATCCCCTATGCAGACAAGCTTTTTCCAAACGCTACGTTTGACCTGCGGAAGGCCTTGAGCATTCATGCCCGAGGGATCACAAATGCAGCGAAAAACAGCCTCAATCAGACGCCCAAAAGCAAGGCCTTCACCATGTCAGCCGAGCTATTTTTGATGCAGCACACCTGTCACTGGTTCTGCAAGTCCAAAGCAGTAGCCTCTACACGGATCCTGGTTCGGCACAAAACGTCGTACGAGCTACTGGTTGATTCCGTGGCACCCGATACACGCAACGCCTATTGCACCTTGATTGGACGTTGAGGCGCTCAATGCAGGGAGCAGCTTTGGGTCGGTGTCACCGAAGCAGGATGAACTGGTCATATTCAAATTACTACCACTGCCACCATTCATGCGTTCGGCTTGCGGGCGATCACTGTTGAGAAACGTTTAAGGGTGCCGTTGGATGCCTCGAAATCATGGCACACAGAATGCTCGATCGTCCATCCTTCGAACCGTCCCTGGATTTCCGCCGGGCCGAATAGACAGTAACCGCCAGGGTCAAACATGTCCAGGTAAGTCGTTCCCTCAACCAGGACATTGATTGCAGCAATGCCACCAGGTCGAACATGCGCCTGCAGCTGAGACAGGACTTTGGACGCAGTCGAACAGTCAAAAAACATCAGCAGACCGATGGAGACGATGCAGTCGTATTCACCGATTATCGAATAGTCGCGCAAATCGGCAAGTGACGCCAAAACCGGGGCATTTTCAGCCGCGGCGCGTAATCGGATAAGCTCAATTGCGGCAGGGCTGGCATCCAGGGCCGTGACCTTGCATCCCCTCTTTGCGGCGGCAAATGCCAGATTTCCCAAGCCGCAACCGAAATCAAGCACTTCGCCGCGTAGGTAGGGAAGTGCCACTTCCTCAAACGGATTAAGCTTGAACGCGACGTCCTTCGACTGACGCCGAAACTGCTCGTCGAAGAAGGCGATGCTCTTGTTCTCACTCATATTCAGGAAATTTTATACCCTCAAAACTCCGCCGACTCTGGCTCCCTCGCCACCTGAACGAGCCGTGGCGCCAGCCATTCACCGCGCACTATCGACCAAAACCTGTCGGTCAAATGTGACTCGTGAGTGACTCCCAAGACACATTGCGGGTCTTCACCACAGTCCGCTATCCGGTACTCCAGTTCAACGCCGTAAAGAAGCAGTTCGTGGCGACCCGCAAGGTGTCTCCAGCTGCCAGTTTTCACGAATGGAAGTCGGCAAACGAGCGCAACGCAATTCGGTAGTGCAGCAGTCCTTAGCGAACGGCCGCCAGACATTGGCTCACGACGGTCAGTCAGCCGTCCATTCCAATTCAAAACCACCACTGATTCAGGTTAAAACCCGTCGAGACCACCGGTACAGTACGCTAGGGGGATACTGCCGTTGGCCTTATCCCGTTTCCTGTCCCCGCCATGTCCACCTCGCCTGAATCTCCTGCCCAATCTGCAGCCGCTGTGCCCTGGCTGCCTTTGCTGACACTGGTCAGCGCCTTCGCGCTCAGCCAGGCCTTTCGCACCGTTACCGCAATGATGGCGACTGGTTTGCAGCAGGATTTCGGTTTGTCCACGCAGGCGTTGGGCTTGTTTGCCGCCACATTTTCCTTTTCCTTCGGCCTGAGCCAGTTCGTCATTGGGGTGGCGCTGGATTTTTACGGGCTGCGTCGCACCTGGCTGTGCACTTTTCCGCTGGCCATCCTTGGTGCGCTCGCCTCCGCGCTGGCGCCGAACTACGCCGTTCTGGTGCTTGGCCAGGCATTGATCGGCATCGGTTGCTCGCCGGCCTTTGTGGTGTGCACGCTTTTCATCGCAAGGCGCTTCCCGGCGCACCGCTTTGCCGCAATATCCGGAGTGGCCATGGGGATGGGTGGGCTGGGGCTGGTGCTCACCGGTACGCCATTGGCCTGGCTCATTCATGTAAGTTCGTGGCGCATGGGCTTTGCCGTGCTGGCGGGGCTGGCGTGCGTTTCGTGGCTGTTGGTGCAGTCGCAGTTGCGGGAGGACTTGGCCGCTGCCCAGCACCGCCCGGACAGCCTGGGACACGCCTTGCGTGGTTTTGGCGCGCTGTTTCTGCTGCCACAGACCTGGGGCATTCTGGCGCTGGCTCTGGTCAATTACGCGTCTTTCCTGACCATTCGCGGTCTCTGGCTGGGACCTTTGCTCATACACCGCCACGGTATGTCGCTGGTACAGACCGGCAACGTGGCTCTGGTAGTTTCGGTGCTGTCGCTGTTCACGCCCGCGCTGTTTGGCCACTTCGATCCCGGCCCAGCACGGCGACGGCCCTGGATTGTGCGCGCAGCGCTGGCCATCGCCGTGGTCTTTGCGCTGATGGCGTTTCTACCTCTGGACTGGGTGGACGTTGGCGGCATGGTGGCGGTGGCGGTGCTCTCCGGAGCCGCCATTCTGCAGTACGCCAACGTGCGTGCCTCCTATAACGCTGAAATAAGCGGTCGCGCCATGTCGGTCTTCACCATGGCAATGTTTCTAGGTGTGGCCTTCGTGCAGAGCCTGAGCGGCTTGGCGGCGTCCTGGTCGCTGGCCTTGGGGCAGGACCCTTATTCGGGTGTGTTGGTTTGCGTGGCGTCACTGCTGGCGCTGGGCACGCTGGCGTTTCGCCTGTTGCCGGTGGCGCGGCTGGGCTGAGCCCGGCGTTTGCGTCAAACCCTGGTCGCGTAGACCCGATTGCGTCTCAAGGATAGGGTAGTCGCAATGCCGGGAAAGTGGGCACCGGTATACATTGACGACCAGCCCGTCCATGAGTGGCGGTTTTGCAAGTATCTTCATCCGTCGCAGGCCGCTGATGCATAACCAGTTCCAGCTTGCAGCGGGCGCGGCCAATTCAACCCATCAGTCCAGTTCACAGGTTCAGTCTGTTGCCGTTATAGAACTTGAAAGCTGATCGACACGGCCGCCACCGTCAAGAACAGACACATACCTGCCCTTCGCC
>DFWY01000064.1 GCA_002381615.1 Polaromonas sp. UBA4122
GACTGCGGCTTCACCTCATCCAGCGTCTTGCCCAGCGGGCTCTTCCACTCCATCAGCTAGCCCGCAGCCGGTCACTTCGCCCTTAGGCCTTGCACCAGCGCGCCCAGCGCAATGCCGGCCAGCGCCCACAGCAGGCTCCAGTTGCCCGCGCCCAGGCCCGCAATGGCCGGGCCGGGGCACACGCCGCACAGGCCCCAGCCCACGCCGAACAGGGCCGCACCCACTGCCGTGTCACGGTTCCAGACGCTCGGGTGTGCGTGGAAGTGGTCGTCCAGCAGCGGCCGGGCGAGCAGGCGGGGCGTCAGCTTGTAGGCCAGCAGCACCACCATCACCGCGCCACCCATCACCAGCATGAGGCCGAAGTCCTGAAAGCGCAGAAAGCTCAGCACCACCTCGGGCCGGATCATGGTGGAGTACGACAGGCCAAAGCCAAACAGCGCGCCCGCCGCCAGCGTGGCGAGCATCCGGGGAAGGGTCCTGTTTACCGCGCTCATGCCAGCCACCTTGCGGCCAGGTTGGCCGTCAGGAACGCGGTCGCCATGAAGGTCAGCACTGCCAGCGCGGAAGGCCATTGCAGCGAGCCCAGCCCGCAAATGCCGTGACCCGACGTGCAGCCGTTGCCCAAGCGCGCCCCGTAGCCCACAAAAAACCCGCCCACCAGCAACTGCCATGCCGGTACCGCAGTGGCTTGCGAAGCTCCGCCCGCAAAGCCCAGCCACCACACCAGCGCGCCCAGGATCAATCCCAGCGCATACACCAGCCGCCAGCCGCGCGAATCGACAAACCGCGCCTGCTGAAAAAACGGCCGGCGCACCACGAAAGACCAGGTGCTTGAGAACACCGTGCTCATGCCGCCGATGCGGCCCGTCAGCACGAACAGCAGCGCCGCACCCATGCCAATGAATACCCCGCCCAGCAGATAGTGCTGCCAGCCGAGGGGGAAGAGAGAAAGAGGAAGATTCATGGCGGTGGATTATCCGTGTCCCGCCGAGCCCACACCAGCAAGAGGTTGTTTGCCGGCATGGCGTGCCGTGCGGACAGTCGCAGCCCGGCGCGGGCGGCCTCTTGCTCCACGTCTTCGCGCAAACGAATGCCCCAGTCGGGGTTTTGCACGCGCAGGCTCTGGTCAAACGCCAGGTTGCCAGCGGAGGTGGGCACACCGTCTTCCAGATAAGGCCCGTAGGTAATGAGCAGGCCGCCCGGCGCCAGGTGCCGGGCGCTGCCGCGCATCAACGAGGCGCAGGTCGTCCACGGTGAGATGTGCAGCATGTTGGCGCAGTAGATGAGATCAAACTGCGCATCGTCTGGCAACCAGC
Source organism: Polaromonas sp. UBA4122 (assembly GCA_002381615.1). Lineage (GTDB taxonomy): Bacteria > Pseudomonadota > Gammaproteobacteria > Burkholderiales > Burkholderiaceae_C > Polaromonas. Next base: position 1,317 of record DFWY01000064.1, read on the forward strand.
GCGGCGCCATCACGTCGAGCCGCAAAGGTGCGCGTACATTGGGCAGACCCTGCTGGGCCACGCATGCTGCAATGGTGTTCAGCGCGCCGGGCTGTGCGTCGGTGGGCTGCCAGGTCCAGTGCGGCAGGCCAGAGGCAAACCAGGCCACATGCTGGCCGGTGCCCGAGGCAATCTCCAACGCGCTGCCGCGTTCAGGCAGCACCTGGCGAAGCACATCGAGGATGGGCTGCTTGTTGCGGTCGGCTGCGGGGCTGAAATCGGGTTGGGGCATGGCGAAGGAGTCGATGCAGGGGTTTAGAAGTCGCTTATTGATAAAACGCTTCGACCCTGCCCTTCAACTTGATCAACAGCGGATTGCCCTTGCGATCCAGCGTCTTGCCTGCGGGCACCTTAACCCAGCCCTCGCTGATGCAGTATTCCGCGACATCCAGACGCTCCTTGTCATTCAATCGAATACCAATGTCATGTTCGAACACGGCAGCGACGTGAAAGGGACTGCGCGGGTCAATTGACAGATGGTCGGGCAGAGGGGGAAATAGAGTGGTTTCGTTCATGGATGTCGATTTTCCATGATTTGGCCCTCGCCTGGTCAGGATTGCTTGACGAACTCGTAGACAACATCCTCGCTCTCGACCATGTCAAAAATATCGTTCAGGACATCATCGTCCTCGCTGCTTGTCCATGTTTCCTCGGGATTGCTGGCAAACAGGGGCTCGATGGCAATGTCCAGAAATTGATTGTTAGGTAGCTTCAACACTTGCCCGCCTTCAGAGGTTTGGACAAGTTCCCAGTCATCTGGGACGGACATCTCTAGCTTGATGGTGACGTTGAGTTTCTTCATGGTGGTTTCCTTCCTTTGTTTATGACCGGGGGAGGTTAAGCGAAGCCCGCCAAGCTCACCGATTGCCGCTTCACCTCATCCAGCGTCTTGCCGTGCGGGGTCAGTTTCGGCCATGTTGCGTTTCGCTAGGCCGTAGCTGATATCACACAAAGTTCACGTAAACGTGCGGGGGAAATTTCCAGGCCATTCGGCCAGCAAAGCGCACCCGCATCGATGAAAAATCGCTTGAAATATTCGGGCTCACGTAATTTGTCCAACAGCGGTCCAGATCGACTTGCCAGGTAGGCGTTTGCGTCAAACACGCCATGCGCGTGGTCCGAGAAGTCAAGCTCCAGTTTGAATGAGTCAGCCAGCCTTGCGTTGAGTACTTTAATCACGGTCAGCTCCTTGAATTCTGTCCAGCGGCTCGAACCGTTGGGCGCGTTGCCAATTGTCCTGCAGTTCTGCCTGATGCACCAGACACCACTCCTTGACAATGCTGGCGACCTTACGCGGCAGGCTCCCATCGCGTACCTCACCGGTGGCGATGTCCACCAGCGCCTCGAAGCCTTGGTACTCAGCGTGGATATGGGGCGGCGGATGGTCGTCGTGCCACATGCGGATGACGATGCCGAAGAAGATGGACAGGGTCGGCATGGAAAAGTCTCCTAATCGGCCCCGGCGGACCTGGCTTTGCGTTTGATTTGGGGTTTTCCGGTGGGCAGCAAGCTGGTGTATTTCTGGTACAGCTCAAACAGAAAGGCTACGCGCTCGGCGTCGCTTTTGTAGCTTTTCTTGCCGCCACTCCGCTCATAGGCCTTGTCCACCGCCGCGTCGAGCTTCTGGTGCGCGCGGAGCAACTCGGGCGGCATGGTCAGCGGGTCGTACAGATCGGCCAGCGTGGCGGGCTGTTCGCCAGACTGGAACTGGGCACGGGCATCGAGCACGACTTGTGCTGCAGTTTCGATAGCTGCTTGCGCTTTATCGACGGGGGCTGGAGGCTGATTTTGCTTGGAATTCTGGGGGAAGTCGGGCCAGGGGAAGTTGTTGTAGACCATCGTCCCGGAATACTGAATGTCGCTTTTCAGTCGTCCGGCGACCGTACGCGTCCATGCTCCGTGCATCATGGATTGCAGTACTCCGAAAACGAACAGACTTGGTTTGTCAATGATGTAGAGCTTATTGCTGGCAATGACTTCGGCGGGCAGATACCCAACGGGTACGTAAGTGCGCCGCTCTGACGAAACCTCGGGTATCGCGATGTATTGCGTGTTGGGTTGCGCTACGAAAAAGAAACGGCTGGGCGTGGCTGCTGCGCGGCGGGTCGGCTCAGCAGTACTGGCCTCACGAAACGTTTTCACTAGCTGCACGCGGCGCAGTACATGGGGTAGTTGCTTCAGCGCGGCGGGAGTTATGTTCTCCAGCCATAAGCACCAGCGCTCTCCGCCATTCAAGAACTCTTGCGAGCCAACGAACGGCTTGAGGTAAGCGGCAGCGCCAGGTTCAACGGCCAGCAGTTCACTTTTTTCGGCAGTGTCCAGAATCAGATTACCGCCATCGGACGGTTTGCTGCCACAGCCCATGTTGGGCGCATTGCCAATGGGCGAACTCCTCTTGCTGACAATCACATCGGGTGCTGTCGTCAGATATGGACTGATGTGTTCAACGGTCAGTTCGTGCGGCGTTGACTTGGGTGTTTCGTATTCGAAAAGTCTCTTTTGCTGCACCTCAGTGCAACCGAAACCGATGATCACGCAATGCACCGCAGCCATGCCGCTTGCTTCATTACTCCATTGGAAGGTCCGGTGGGCAAAGCGAATTTTGATGCCGTACTTCTGCAGCAGAAGTGGCCATAAAAGCGGTACTTGCTCGCCTTGGGTCAGGCTGTTGGTGGACACAAAGGCGCAGGCGGCAGCGGTTCCCTGGACGTATTTAGCTGCTTTGACAAACCAAGCGGCGACGTAGTCAAGGTCAGATGCCGACTTCATTCCATCGTAAACAAGGAGCGCCTCGGCTTTTTGCTCTTTGCTTTGGTAATGCTTACCGGAGAACGGCGGATTCCCCAGCACAAAGCTGCACCGCTCCGCAGGCAGCACCTCATTCCAGTCCAGCCGCAGCGCATTGCCGTGCACGATGTGCGGCGTGGTGCGCAACGGGATGCGGGCGAAGTACAGGCCAAACTCTTCGCTCACGCGCAGGTTCATCTGGTGATCCATCAGCCATAGCGCGACCTGCGCAATCTGGGCCGGAAACTCCTCGATCTCGATACCGTAGAACTGGTCGACGTTGATGCCGATGAGGCCGTGGATGTCCACGCCAAGTTGCCTATCGGAAATGCTGGCGCGCAGCACTTCCAGCTCCAGCAGACGCAGCTCGCGGTAGCTGATGACGAGGAAGTTCCCGCAGCCGCAGGCTGGGTCAAAAAAAGTCAACAGCCGGAGCTTTTTGTGAAACTCAAACAGCCGATTCTTGTTGCCTTTAACCTTGTTGAACTCGGCCCACAGATCGTCCAGAAACAGCGGCTTGATCAGCTTGAGGATGTTTTCTTCGGACGTGTAATGGGCGCCCAAGTTGCGGCGCGCCTTGTCGTCCATGATGCTCTGAAACAGGCTGCCGAAGATGGCGGGGCTGATGGCCGACCAGTCGAGCGCGCAGGCGTCCAGCAGCGCTTCCCGCATGGCGCTGGTGAAATCGGCCATGGGCAGCGGTTCCTCAAACAGCTTGCCATTCACATACTGGAAGGCTGCCACCTGTTCGTCCAGTGCCTTGCTGCGTTTGTCTTCTGGTGTGTTTAACACTTGGAACAGTTGCCCCAGCCGTGAGCCCAAGTCGGAGCCATCAGTTGACGTGCGTTCCTCGATGAACGTACGAAACGACTGCGCGGGCTGAAAGATGCCGGTGTCATCGGCAAACAGACAAAACAGCAGACGCACCAGCAACACTTCGAGCGGGTGCCCGGTATAGCCGCTGGCCTTGAGTGCATCGTGCAGCCGCCCCATGCGCTCGGCGGCCTTGATGTTGACCGGGTCTTGCGGCTTGATCTCCAGCGCCTTGTAGCCCGCGATGAAACCAAACAGCTTGATGTTTTTGTGCAGGTCTTTGAGGGCAAACTCAAACGTCTCGTTGGTGGTGAGCCGATGTACCCGAAAATGAGCGAAGTCACACACGATGACGAGCTGCGGCAAGTCGCGCTCGGCAATGCCGGGGAAGTAAGACAGTGCCTGCGTCAGCGCGGCGTCCAGATTCTTGCCGCGCGACTTTTGCTCCACCAGCAACATGCCGGGCCAGAACAGATCGACAAAGCCGTCCACTCTGGCTTTCTCACCGAGCAGCTTTTTGACGGCGTGCTCGAAGGTGGCGACGCGTTTGTCGGTGATGCCAAAGATTTCAAAGAAGTCAATCCAGAACGGTTTGCCCTGGCTGTCTTCGTTGGCAGCGTCAGCCCAGGTGCGGCTGAAGGTCAGCGCGCGGGATTTGATTTCGTTCCAGGATAGGGGCATGGTGGGGTCAAAGTTTCTTTTTTTGGGTCTGTTAGAACGGCCGATTGCCACAATAATTTATACGTTTTAGACCTATAGCCCCCGTGAAATATGCACAAGAAGCTATAAAAAATATAGCAATTATCAGTCCGCCACGGTCACAGACTGCCGCTTCACCTCGTCCAGCGTTCTGCCCTGCGGGCTTTTCCACTCCAGCCAGCCGTTGGCCGAACGGCCCATGACTGCCGTTGCCGCTGTGCTTGGGTAACCCCCCCAATTTGAGCTAACCGGTGTGGATGGACACAGCTGAGTCCCATCAAAGCCTAAAAACAGAGTTCAAAAAGTTTGTCCCCCAGACTCTTCCAAGCACTGGATGTATATGTCGAGAAGTTAACAGTTGCTAGCGGTGTTAATTTTTTTGCATAGTGCTGCCTTCCAAGCAAGTTGCCTGACTCGACTAGCTGGCGAATGCATACAAAGAAGCCATTGACAACGGTTGGCCCCAGGATTTGTCTATCTTTCGGGGTGCTCACACGCCACTTATCTGGACCAATTGCCATCTTCGCCTCAATCAAAAATTCATTTATCTGAATGGCGCAGAACTCAATATAGAAGTGCAACAACTCATTTCGCCGATCTTGGCTCGCAGTGCGATCTGTCAAGAGTGCCTTGTCTTTGTGGCTCCAAGCAGCGTACAGGGAGTCATCCCCATCGGTCTTGACTAACGGTCTCAAGCCATAGCTGACGATCGAGCTTGTTTTAATTCTGTCGGGTGGGTCAAAAAAATTAGTCTGTAGCAACCCATTGAGCGGGCCACTACGTGACATTCGATTGATTACTTCCTTGGCGATAGCGAGTGTAGAAAATGGGTTCAGAAGCACTTCAATGCTTTGCTTGAGTAGTGTCTTTGCGCGCGCTTGTGTGTCGTTGATTTCGAGAAACAATTTCGCTTCGAATTCGCGCTTTTGTTGGCGAGTCCACGAAGTGGGAAATATGAGGCCCGTAACGAGTAAATTCTGGCGCATCCGCTGTTTAGCAATCTCGGCATCGAGTGGATCTTTTGGCGCATCGTGATAGGAAAAAACGCGATGCTGGCCATCAATAAGACCAATCATGCTGGCCTGCCGGGGAATTGATATTTTTACTGGGGTGACACTCACTAGTTGCGAGTTGTCCGCGTTCTTTCCAGTAGTGGGATCATTTATTACGGTCTCCGGCGGAAGGGTAACAATGATGTTGTTGACGAAGACGCGTTTAGCATCAGTCAAATATCGTCGCATGCTTTTTATTTTTCCATGTATCAAAATTCGCTGATACAAGCCATCAGGGTCACGCCAACTGTCTTTTCGAAGTACGTATGACATCTCGAGCAACGTGGCAGGATCAGCGTAGAAAGATACGACTTTGAATCCTCTTTGATATCCGCTATTCGATTCTGGTAGTAAGTAGCCGCTAAAGTTTTTTGAATCGTCTTCCGTCGAATGAATTCGTGAACCGAGTTTTCGGAGGTTCACCCCCAGATAGTTAAAGAACTCATGTTTGGCCGACCGCTGGATAGTCTTACTCAACGCATCAAAGTAGCGGAGACGGGTTCCATCTAGAAACCGGTAGTGAGGAAAAGCTGTTTCTATTTCTTGATCGGCACCATGCAGTGATGCATAGCAGACGAACAGTTGAAACTCATCAGGTTGATATTTGCTAGCAGCCATCGCCGCGCTGAACGATTCATTGATGCCTGCGTACTCGGCAATCCAGTTGCCGGGCTGTTTGAGAATCTTTTCGTAGAGAATGCTTTTTCTTGCAAGATGGCCCGAGTCTGGCTTGCCGGTGGTGTACTCGGCGATGACCAGTACGTTCTCGAAAACCAAAATATCGTCGATTTCACCTGTTCGGCCATCGAAAGTAAACTGAATGTCGTCTGATTTAATCCAGTCGAATCCGATCCGCTGAAACACTGCTCTAGTTGAAAGTCGTTGCCGTACTCTTTCCCGTACCTTCGGATCTACCTGCCGTTTCGGCTTTCGCTTTTTCTTGAGCGGCGTTAATTTGGTCCGAGTTGCAGTTTTATTCATGTGGTTCCTCCACCTCAAGCTTAATCGGGCTGAACAGTTCGCCGTCACCCGCCCATATTTGGGAGAAGTTAGCACGCCCAACATTGAAATGGGAGTTTGAGTGTGTATACCGATAGTAGGGCAGCTTCTGCCTTGCGGGACTGACTTGTCTCTTGGACTTGATGAATTTGAGTGTGGCTTGGATGCCAAATTTTGAAAGCGGTGGCTTGGAGCACAACTCTTCAATTTTCTGTATCACGGCCTCTCGTGCCTGGGATTCGGGTAATACAACTAAATACTCGGCTGCATAGTGTTTGAATTTTTGATCCGCTTTGTCTGGGAGTCTGAACGCATAGATCTGTACGCTATCGTCAGGCCGTTCTTTTCGCAAAGTTCGGAGAATGAGTCGACCAAATTTTAGAACTCGCAGATTGACAATTGTTTTCGCAAACGATTCTTTGTCTTCTGAATCGTCAAAATGAATGGCCTGCTGTGATTCCTTCGCCTTTTGCTGTTTGAGATGATTCTCAAACATCTTGACATACGCGGGATTGAGCTCAATGCCGATAAAGGATCGACCTAGCAGATGGCTCACCGTGGGCACTGTGCCTGAGCCAGCAAAAGGATCTAACACTATGCCGTCGGGGCCAGTCGTCAATTGGATGATTCTAGAAACTAGTTCGGAGGGCAATGGACAGAAATGGCGAATGTACTTGGCGCCCCAAGATCCTTGCGTTGGAATGTCATAGCTCCAAATTTCCTCTAAGGATTTTCCTTTTGGGTTATATCGTTCTGGATAGCGTACCCACCACCGCTTGAGATCGGACGTCTGTCTATATTTGTCGGGATCGTAGCGGAACGAATTGATGCCCTTTGAAAAGACTAGGATGTATTCGAATATCTTACGCGTTGCCCCGGCTTGAGTCCAAGGCAGTGTTCGTTCCTTCTTCCAAATGATGATGTCACGGAGCGTCCAACCAATTGGCTTGAGACGGGTCGCCAAATCGAACGGCAGAGGAAAAACTTCTTGATCTTTTCGGAATGTGTCAACAACAATCCATAGTGAGCCATCGCCCCTTGTTGCTCTGAATACTTCTGAAAAAACACTCGCTAAGTCATTGAGATAGTCGTCGTACTGTTGTCCGAACCCAATTTGCTTGGGCATGCCATAGTCCTTCAGGTCGAAGTACGGTGGTGAGGTGATGGTGAGGTTGATAAAGTTGTCTGGAATGGCCTTTGTCGCGGTTCGTGCGTCGCCAACATGAACGATGTCAAGTAGTCCCTCATGAGGGCTGGAACTTGCGCTTCCCTCTTTTTGCGTGCGTGTCATTTTTTTGTTGACTGCGTAATTGTTTACTTCCCCCAACTATCCTTCAACCCCACCGCCAGATTAAACACCGGCTTCGCTTTCGTGTGGTCCACCCGATCCGCCACAAAGTACCCATGCCGTTCAAACTGAAACTTGTCGTCTGCCTTCGCGCTGGCCAGTGACGGCTCCACCACCGCTTGCACCACTTTCAGGCTGTTGGGGTTCAGGCCTTCGATGAAGTCTTTGCCGCCCGCATCGGGCTGGGCGTCGGTGAACAGGCGGTCGTACAGGCGCACTTCGGCGCTCAGGCCATCGGCCACGGCGACCCAGGTGATGACGCCTTTGACCTTGACGCTGTCGCTGCCTGGCGTGCCGCTTTTGGTGTCGGGGATGAGGGTGGCATGCACTTCGGTGATCTTGCCCGCAGCGTCTTTGGTGCAGCCGGTGCACTCGATGACGTGGCCGTATTTCAGGCGCACCTTGCTTCCTGGAAGCGCAGTCCCCGATGGGTCCGTTCGCGGGGGGAACAAGCGGAAGAAGCCTTTGGGCGGCGTTTCTTCAAAGTCGCTGCGATCGATCCACACTTCTTTGCCGATTTTGAAGCTGCGTTTGCTTAGCTCGGGGTGGTGCGGGTGAATGGGTGCGCTGCAGTCGTCCAGAAAGCCTGCGCCCATCACGTCATCCCAGTTGCTCAGCACCAGTTTCACCGGGTCCAGCACGGCCATGGCGCGAGAGGCGCTGCCGTCCAGCGTTTCGCGCAGGCAGCCTTCCAGCGTGCTGTAGTCAATCCAGCTGTCGCTCTTGGTGACGCCTATGCGTTCGGCAAACAGGTGAATCGCCTCGGGTGTGTAGCCACGGCGGCGCAGGCCGACGATGGTGGGCATGCGCGGGTCGTCCCAGCCCTTGACCTTGTGGTCGTACACCAGTTGCGCCAGCTTGCGTTTGCTGGTGACGACATAGGTGAGGTTCAGGCGGGCAAACTCGTATTGCCGGGGTGGCGGGGCGCTCAGCAGGCCGCCTTCAATCAGGCGCTCCAGCAGCCAGTCGTAAAACGGGCGCTGGTCTTCAAATTCCAGCGTGCACAAGCTGTGGGTGATGTTCTCCAGCGCGTCCTCAATCGGGTGCGCAAAGGTGTACATCGGGTAGATGCACCATTTGTCGCCGGTGTTGTGGTGTGTGGCGCGGCGAATGCGGTAGATGGCGGGATCGCGCAGGTTGATGTTGGGGCTGGCCATGTCAATCTTGGCGCGCAGCACCATGGCGCCGTCTTCGTGTTGGCCGCCCTGCATTTCCCTGAACCGGGCCAGATTCTCGGCCGGGGTGCGGGCTCTGAACTTGCTGTTGACGCCGGGTTTGCCGAAGTCGCCGCGGTTGATGCGGATTTGTTCCACAGTTTGTTCGTCCACATAGGCGTGGCCGGCTTCGATCAGGTATTCCGCTGCGCGGTACATGAAGTCGAAGTAGTCGCTGGCCTGGTAGAGGTTGCTTTCGCCATTGTTTTCCCAGCCAAAGCCCAGCCACTTCACGGAATCCATGATGCTGTTGACGTACTCGACATCTTCCTTCTCGGGGTTGGTGTCGTCAAAGCGCAGGTGGCACACGCCGCCGTAGTCGCGCGCCAGGCCAAAGTTCAGGCAGATGCTTTTGGCGTGGCCGATGTGCAGGTAACCATTGGGCTCGGGCGGGAAGCGGGTGCGGATTTTGGCCGGGTCGGGCTCACCCTGGGCGTGGTGGGCCGCGTCGCCCGGGCTGCCGCCCCAGCGGCGCATGGCGTAGGTGCCCCGGGCCAGGTCGTGCTCGATGATCTGGCGCAGAAAGTTGCTGGGCTTGACGGTTTCGGTGGCAGCGGCTGCGGCTGGCTTGGGTGTGGCGGGGGTAGGGAGGCTCATGCGTTTGATTTTAGACGGGTACCAGCACCAGTTCGAAGGTGACCAGCACAGGATTGGCGCCGCGCAGGAGCCTGCCCTCTGCCATGTTTCCCGTAAAGTCCACCAGGGTCACGTCGATCTCCGCGAGCGGCGCGCCGTGCGGGTCTTCACGCACCCGGCCAGATCGGATCAGGACCTCGGTCACGAACGGATCGACGGTCCAGCCGTCGTCGAAAACAGTGCCCACAATGCTGCCGACTCCCCCCTGGATCGTCGCGTCGGAGATGCCGTGTTCCAGGCAAATGTCTTCGATGGCGGTGCAAACGTCTACATTCGGGGCCAGGCGGACCGCAAGGGAATCCTTGGCCGAAGGTTCGCTTATCCGCCGTGCCGTGGGTTCGGGTTTGAACAAGGGAAAATTGGTTTCGGCGTTGGGGCGGACGTGAAATTCGGCGCCTTCCAGGAGGCACACCGAAGCATGCAGTGTCTCGGAAATGATGGCGGCGTCGGGCAGCACATGGCCGCAGCGGCGGGTCCCTTCGGACTCGATCCACGTAGCATGGCAATGCAGCCAGGGCCGGCCATCGCGCTGCCCATAAGTGACAGTACCGAACTCGAGGCGGGCCGGCCCCACGGCGTCAAAGCGTTCGCTGAAGTACACCGCGTGATCGGGCGTTTTCGATGTGGCGGGCATCACGTAGGCAAACGGAAAGAAGGAACCGCCCTTGAGGCTCAGCACCGCACTGGTGGCGCCATACGGTGCCAGCGCATCGGCCAGCGTATCCAGCAGTGATCGCCCCGGCGCAAGCGCGAGTTCTGCCTGCTTCGCAGCGGTCTGCACCACCTGCACGCGCTCTGCCGCGATCTCGCCCGGGTGCAGGATGCTACGCATGCACTTCGCCCTGTGCGTCGAGGCCGACTGAGCCATGGAGTCCGTTATGCAGCATCTCGTTTGCGAAGCGTGGGCAGGCCCACGCCGGCCGCATCAAAACCACCGTCCACCGCCAGGACCTGCCCGGTCACAAAGCTCGCGGCCGAGCTGCAGAGAAAACCTGCGACCGAGGCGATTTCCTCGGTGGTGCCGTAGCGGTTCAGTGGAATCGCATCGTAGTAGTCGGAGCGAATGGCGACGCTGTGGACCAGCTTGGCCATCTCGGTATCGACCGGGCCCGGTGCGATGGCGTTGACGCGGATGCCAACGTGACCCAGCTCAACTGCCTGTTGCTTGGTGAGGTGGATGAGTGCGGCCTTGCTGGTGCCGTAGGCGACGCGCAGCGTGCTGGCGCGCAGGCCCGAGATGGACGCAATATTGACAATACTGCCGCCACCGGTCTTGCGCATGACCGGCGCAAAGGCCTGGGTACAGAGAAACGCACCGTCGAGGTTAGTCCCCAGCACGTGGCGCCACTCTTCAAAAGAGGTTTCAGCAATCGGTTTGAACACCGCCACGCCGGCATTGTTGACCAGGGCGTCAACCCGACCGAAAGCGCCAGTCACCTTCTGCACGGCAGCTTGGACCTGCTGCGGGTTGGATACGTCACACAGCACCGCCAGCACGTGCTCTGGATCATTGAGCGTAGCGTTAGTTTTGCTCAGCGTGTCGCCATCAATGTCGAGCAACACGACCCGGTGCCCGTGGGCCAGAAACCACTGGCCAATCGCCAGGCCGATGCCGCGCGCGCCGCCGGTGACCACGGCCACCGGGCTGGATGAATTAATGAAAGTCATTGGATGCTCCTAAAAATGAGTGGATTGCCTGATAGTGGGTACTGGCCGGTCGCCACACTTCCACCTCGACCGCCCGCGCCTTAAAGTGCTGGAAGGCGCCATCCTACTTCATGAATCAACCGTATTTCTGGCCTCCGCTTGCAGCAATGCCAATGCCCGACTTGCTTGCATCAATCGGTTTCCAAGGGCGGCACTGCGCGCGGTGCCCAAGCGGGATTTGATCGCGGCAATGCTGATCGATGCCACGGGGCTACCGGAGGCATCGTGAACAACAACCCCGACCGCCCAGCTGTCCTCGATGACCAATCCTGGTTGCACGCAGTAGCCCCGATTCCGCGTCTCCCGAATTAGCCGCCTGATGGCTGCATCCGTGCACCGTGGGAATCGTTCGGTCCGCAAGGCGGCATTGCGCCTCAATACGTCATCAATCTCTGTATCTGAGAGTGCGGCCAGGACGGCACAACTGCCGGCACCGACACCCAGTGGCCATCGGTCACCCGCCTTGATGAGCTGGTTGCGAATAGGAAAGTCCCCTTCGTCACGGGACAGGCAGATGCTCTCGTAGCCGTGCAGCACGCTGAAGAACACGGTATCACCCGATTCAACAGCCAGCGCGCGCAGGGTGGGTGCCGCCAGCCGCTGAAGTTCGTAGCTTGGCTCAGCGGCCAGTCCTACGGCGAATGCCTCCGGGCCCAGGCGATAGCGGCCAGATCCATGGTCGTGCAGCACAAATCCTTCGTCGACCAGGGTACGAGTCAGGCGAATGGCGGTTGCCTTGTTGAGATCGAGGCGACGACCGATCTCGCCCATTCGCAAACCGCCTGGCCCGATGCGGGTAAGAAGGCGCAATACCGACAGGCCTCGGCGTAAGGTCTGTGCCCCGGTCACCTCTGTCTTCTCTGCTTGCTTTTCTAGCATGGCTGCTCAAAATTGGTTCATATTGTGGACCTATGGATAAGTATTTACCCGAACTCAGATGCGTAAATAGTGGACCATCTTATTCAAATTCAAGTGCAAATTAGGGCTGGTAAGTTGGCCCTTCACTTGGAATTACTTCACGAGGATACAAGTTAAGTTAAGAGATGGGTTCATTTATTGAACCTGACCATCAAGAAACATAAGTTTCTATAGTCTCCCTACCACCACATCGTGCACATCATGAACACACCACACATCATCGGCTGGGGTCACACCCCGTTCGGCAAACTCGACAACCTTGACCTCGAACAGCTCATTCGTGATGCAGCACTTCCGGCGATCGCCAGCGCCGGGCTGGAACCCGCGGACATCGACGGCATCTTCATCGGCCACTTCAACGGCGGCTTCGTGCGCCAGGACTTCAGCGCCTCCCTGGCGGCGGTGGCCATTCCCGAGTTTCGCCACACGCCGGCGGTCCGGATGGAAAACGCGTGCGCGACCGGCTCGGCCGCCATCTGGGCCGCTCTCGATGCGCTTGCCAGTGGCCGGGTCAAGCGTGCGTTGGTGGTGGGTATGGAGAAAATGAATACCCTGCCCAACGCACAGATCGGTGAAACGCTGCTGAAGTGCTCGTATGTCAAAGAAGAAGGCGACACGCCCGGTGGCTTTGCCGGCGTGTTCGGCCAGATTGCCGCCGGCTACTTTGAGCGCTTCGGTGACCAGTCCGACGCACTGGCCGCGATCTCTGCGAAGAACCATGCCAACGGGGTTCATAACCCTTATGCCCACATGCGGCGCGACCTGGGCTTCGACTTCTGTCGCCAGCCCTCGGACAAGAACCCGTTCGTCGCCGGCCCACTCAAGCGCTCAGACTGTTCCCTGGTCTCCGACGGCGCCGCCGCACTGGTGTTGTCCACTGAGCCCGTGTCGGGGGCCGCCGCCCCCCCTGTGCGCTGGCGCTCGCGCACGCAGATCAACGAATTCCTGCCGTTGTCCCGTCGCGATCCGACCCGTTTCGAAGGTGCCGCGCTGGCCTGGAGCCGCGGCTTGAATGCTGCCGGTGTCTCGCTGGCCGACCTGCACTTCGTCGAGACGCACGACTGTTTCACGATCGCCGAGCTGCTCGAATACGAGGCCATGGGCTTGGCGCCACACGGACGGGGCGCGCGCGTGATCCTCGACGGCGTGACACGCAAAGACGGCAAGCTGCCCGTCAACCCGTCCGGTGGCCTCAAATCGCGTGGCCACCCGATCGGCGCCACCGGTGTGTCGCAACATGTGATGGCGGCCATGCAGTTGTCCGGCCAGGCCGGCGCAATGCAGATCGAGGGTGCCCGCCTGGGCGCAGTGTTCAACATGGGCGGAGCTGCAGTAGCCAACTACCTCAGCGTGCTAGAGGCGGCATGAACGATGCTCCGGTGATGAACCTCGGGCGGCTGCTCACCCACACCGCCTGCCTGTATCCCGAGCATGCCGCGCTGATCCAGGGTGACCAGCGGTGGACCTGGGAAGAGATCGACCGCCGTGTCGACGCCATGGTCAGTGCCATGCGTCAGCTTGGCTTGAAGAAGGGTGACAGGATACTCGCGCAGTCGCGCAACAACCTGCAGATGTTCGAGAGTTGCTGGGTAGCGTTTCGTCTCGGCTGCGTCTGGGTGCCCACCAACTTCCGGCTGACGCCACCAGAAGTAGCCTACCTCGGCGCATCGAGCGGCGCGGTGGCCATGATCGTCGAAGCGAACTTTGCTGGTCATGCGGATGCGGTGCGCGAGGCATCGCCGCAACTGAAGCACGTCATCTGCATCGGCGAGCCTCGTCGGGGCGAGTACTCGTATGAAGCGCTGGTACAACAGCACCTGGGCCAAGTGTCTGTTGAGCGGCCACCTGAAGTGACGGTGAGCTACGATGACCCGCTGTGGTTCTTCTATACGTCGGGCACGACCGGCAGGCCCAAGGCCGCTGTGCTCACGCATGGGCAAATGGCCTTCGTGGTGACCAATCACCTGGCCGACCTGATCCCCGGCACCATGGAGAAGGACCGCTCGATCGCTGTGGCGCCGCTGTCGCATGGCGCCGGCATCCATGCGCTGATGAACGTCGCGCGCGGGGCAGCCACTGTATTGCTGCCCAGCGAGAAGCTGGAACCCGAAGTTTTTTGGCAACTCGTGGAGCGGCACCGCGTCAGCAACCTGTTCACCGTGCCGACCATTGTGAAAATGCTGGTCGAGCATCCGGCCGTCGACCGCTTCGACCACAGTTCACTGCGCTACATGATTTATGCCGGCGCGCCGATGTACCGTGCGGACCAGAAGCTCGCGTTGCGCAAGCTCGGCAAAGTGCTGGTGCAGTACTTTGGCCTCGGTGAGGTGACTGGCTGCATCACGGTACTGCCGCCCGAAATGCATTCGGTCGACGATAATGATTCGAATGCCAACATCGGCTCTTGCGGTCGCCCGCGAACCGGCATGGAGGTGGCCATCCTTGACGCGAACCTGCAACCGGTGAAAACTGGGGAAATCGGCGAGATCTGCTGTCGCGGCCCAGCCGTTTTCAGCGGTTACCACGCCAACCCCGAGGCCACCGGGAAAGCGATGCGTGGCGGATGGTTCCACACCGGCGACCTGGGACGAATGGACGAGCGCGGGCTGCTCTACATCACCGGGCGCGAGTCCGATATGTACATCTCGGGTGGCTCCAACGTCTACCCGCGCGAGGTCGAAGAGGTACTATTAACGCACCCCGGTGTTGCCGAGGTGGCGATCCTGGGCATACCCGATGAAAAGTGGGGCGAGATCGGCGTGGCAGTGGTCGTGCGGCGCGAAGGCGCAGTAGGGGTGGACGAAGCCGCGCTCCTGGTCCACCTGGAAGGCCGCTGCGCCCGCTACCGTTGGCCGCGGCAGGTATTTTTCTGGGACGCGCTGCCGAAATCGGGCTACGGAAAGATCACAAAAAAGGATATCAAGCGCCTGCTCATCGAGCGCGGCGAGGTGAAGGAGCTGGCGCCATGTTGATGGCCGCCGACCCTGGTCGTGAGGACGACGTTTCTATCCTAAAATATTCCCGGGAATCAGCTTGTCCCCACTGAAACGCCTCGATAGCTGCTTGAGCCGGTGCTGCCATGCAAGCACCTTGGCCAAATAATAAAGTCCAAATAGTTCATTTTCAACCACTGCAAAGGAGACAAACCATGCAAATCACTCGACGTACCCTTCTCGCCGGCGCCAGCGCCGGTGCACTCGCACTGCCCATGGGCCGTGCGTTCGCCCAAAAGGCTGAGTTCGCCTACAAGTACGCGAACAACCTCCCGGTGATGCACCCGATGAACATCCGCGCCAAAGAGATGGCGGACGCGATTCGCGCGGAGACCAAGGGCCGCGTCGACATCCAGATCTTTCCGAACAATCAGCTCGGATCTGACACCGACATGCTGAGCCAGGTACGCTCTGGCGGTGTCGAGTTCTTCACGCTCTCCGGGTTGATCCTCTCGACGCTGGTACCGTCCGCCGCGATCACCGGCATCGGCTTCGCGTTCCCTGACTATGGCACGGTGTGGAAAGCGCTGGATGGCGAACTCGGTGCCCATGTCCGGGCACAGATCGCCAAGTCCGGCCTGGTCGCGATGGATAAGATCTGGGACAACGGTTTCCGGCAGATCACGTCGTCAACCCGGCCGATCGTGACCGCGGACGATTTGAAGGGCATGAAGATTCGCGTACCGCCGTCTCCGCTGTGGACGTCGATGTTCAAGGCGTTCGACGCCGCTCCCACATCGATCAATTTCAGCGAGGTGTATTCGGCGTTGCAGACCAAGGTCGTCGAGGGACAGGAGAATCCGCTGGCGATCATCGCGACGGCCAAGTTGTACGAGGTGCAGAAATACTGTTCGCTCACGAACCACATGTGGGATGGCTTCTGGTTCCTGGCCAACAAGAAGGCCTGGGAGCGGCTGCCGGAAGACTTGCGCACCATCGTCGCCAAACACATCAACGCGGCGGGCATGAAGGAGCGCGTCGACGTCGCAGCGCTGAATGCCACGGTGCAGAAAGAGCTCAGCGACAAGGGCCTGGTGTTCAACCTGCCCAAGACGGACAGCTTCCGCGAGCGCATGCGCAAGGCGGGTTTCTATGCCGAATGGAAAGCCAAGTTCGGCGACGAAGCCTGGGCCCTTCTCGAGCGCAGCACCGGCAAGCTGGGATGAGTGTCGCCGCTCATCCAGCGGCCGGGAACCGATCCACTGGGTGGGGTGCCCATGCATGATGTACCTGACGTGAATGCATCGGGGCGGCCATGGCTGGCTCGCCTCGATGCCACGCTCGGCCTGCTGGTCGAAGTGCCCGCCGCACTGCTGGTGCTGGCCGACATCGGCGTGCTGTTCTGGGGTGTGGTCGCGCGCTTCGTCCTGCACCGCCCGCTGGTGTGGTCGGACGAACTGGCGTCTCTTCTGTTCCTGTGGCTGGCGATGATGGGCGCGGTGGTGGCCTTGCGGCGAGGCGAACACATGCGCATGACCGCGCTGGTCAGCAAGGCGGGACCGCGGCAGCGGGCCCTGCTGGAGGCCGTGGCCACGAGCGCCTGCCTGGCGTTCCTGGGCCTGGTGGCTTGGCCGGCCTGGGAATACGCTGCGGATGAGCGGGCCATCACCACGTCCGCGCTCGAGATCTCCAATGTATGGCGCGCGGCGGCGTTGCCGGTGGGCATTGCGCTGATGGCAGCCTTCGCCGCGCTGCGTTTGGTGCGGGTATCGAACCTCAAGCAGTCGCTGCAAGCGCTAGCCATCGTGACAGCCATCGTCGGTGCGTTCTGGGTCGCCGGGCCTATGTTCGAGAACCTCGGTCGCCTGAACCTGCTGATTTTCTTTGTCGGCGTGGCGGCTGGCTGCGTGTTCGCCGGCATTCCGATAGCGTTCGCCTTTGGCCTCGGCACCTTCGGCTACCTGGCGCTCACCACGAGCACGCCATTGCCCGTGATCGTCGGTCGCATGGACGAAGGCATGTCGCATCTGATCCTGCTGGCGGTGCCGCTGTTCGTTTTCCTCGGCTTGCTGATCGAGATGACCGGCATGGCCCGCGCCATGGTGGCTTTCCTGGCTGGCTTGCTCGGTCATGTCCGGGGCGGCTTGTCGTATGTGCTGATCGGCGCCATGTACCTGGTTTCGGGGATCTCCGGCTCCAAAGCAGCCGACATGGCGGCCATCGCTCCGGCACTGTTTCCCGAGATGAAAAAGCGCGGCGCGAAGGAGGGCGACCTGGTGGCTTTGCTCGCGGCCACCGGCGCGCAGACCGAGACCGTGCCGCCCAGCCTGGTACTGATCACGATCGGCTCGGTCACCGGCGTGTCCATCGCAGCTCTGTTCACCGGCGGCCTGCTGCCCGCAGTCGTACTCGGCTTGGTGCTGTGCCTCGTGGTCTGGTACCGCTATCGTCATGAAGACCTGAGCCAGGTGCAGCGCACACCGTGGAAGGAGGTGGGCCGACTGCTGGTGATTGCCTTGCCGGCGCTGGCTTTGCCTTTCGTCATCCGGGCAGCAGTGGTCGAAGGCGTGGCCACGGCAACCGAGGTGTCGACCATCGGCATCGCTTACGCCATGCTCGCTGGTCTTTTTGTCTACCGTCAGTTCGACTGGAAGCGGCTCGGCCCGATGCTGGTGAACACAGCGTCGCTGTCGGGAGCGATCCTGCTGATCATCGGCACGGCCACGGCCATGGCCTGGGGGCTCACGCAGTCAGGCTTTTCGCGCTGGTTGGCCGAAATGATGGCTGCGCTGCCCGGTGGCGTGCCGATGTTCCTGGCGGTCTCAATTGTCGCCTTCACGGTCCTCGGTTCGGTGCTGGAGGGCATTCCGGCCATCGTGCTGTTCGGCCCCCTGCTGTTCCCGATCGCGCGCCAGCTCGGCGTGCACGAGGTGCACTACGCGATGGTCGTGGTGCTATCGATGGGGTTGGGGCTGTTCGCGCCGCCGCTCGGTGTGGGCTACTACGCGGCCTGTGCGATTGGGCGCGTGAACCCCGATGCGGGCATCCGCCCCATCGTCGGCTACATGGTGGCGCTGCTCATCGGCACCATCGTCGTGGCGGCGGTGCCGTGGATCTCGATCGGCTTTCTTTGACAGGACTGCGCGGCTAAAGGTCAGGCTGGCCCTTGGCATGGTGTGCGGCGTCGCCCGGGCTGCCACCCCAGCGGCGCATGGCGTAGGTGCCTTCGGCCAGATCCTTTTCAATAATCTGTCGCAAAAAGTTGCTGGGCTTGTGGGTTTCTTTGTCAGCAGGGCTAGCGGCTTTGGGGGTGCAGGGGAGGTCGTCGGGTGATTTTAGGCGGTGGTGTGGGCAAACCCAAGGTTACGTTTGGCTACGCTCTTCACTGTGCAGGCGGTAGGCGGTTACACCGTGCCCTGCGTTAAATAAGCGTATGGGCATTTCCAGCCCTTTCCAGGAGAAGTTTATGAAGACAGCTAACAAGTCAAACCGTTCTGTAGTCTTGGCGGGTGCCGCGGCCACTCTGGCAGTTGCCGCCCTGAGCTTTGCGGGTGCTGCCCAAGCAAGAGACAACGTGTTCTGGTCGGTGGGCGTCGGCTCCCCCGGTGTGGAACTGAATGTAGGCAATGCAATGCCTGTTTATGTGCAGCCTCAGCCTGTGTATATTGAGCCGCAGCCTGTTTACATGCAACCAGCACCAGTTTATTACCAGCCTCAGCCCGTTTATGGGGTGCCGCAGCCGGTTTACTACGGTCGCCCCCATGAGCGGCACGGACGCCATGACGGCTACTACGTGCAGCGGCCACGCCCCATGTATGGTCAGGGTTATGCGCCGGTATACTACCAGCGAGAAGGCGGGCATGAAAACCGGCGCGGAAACCGTGACGACTAAGGTCAAGTTGACCTGAATAAAAAGCCCGCTTCATGCAGGCTTTTTTGTGGGTCCCATCTTATGGGTTCACCTTTGCAGGGCATCACCGGGAAAGAAAAGAAAAAAAGAAAGGCCCGCAAACCTGAGTCTGCGGGCCTTTTTTTATTGCCACTAAACAGCAATGGACGGACGCGCCTTTGAAGGCGGGCCTGAAACGGCAGCCTTAGGCGGCTTTCCAGAAAATGTAGTCAGCTTGGTAGGGCAGGGTCAGTTTGTCGCCGCTGTCGGTTTGCGTGCAGGCCTTGCTCAGGTCCTGTCCGCCTTTGGTTTTGATGCGCTGAATGTAGGTGACGTTTTGCAGCACACCAGCCCCGGCGCCGGGCGTGCCCTTCAATAATTGGTAGTTTAGGTTGGTGGCACCCGGGCGTGGTGCCATGGCGACTTGCTGGCCCATCACGTTGGAGCCATCAATGTGGGTCCAGACAGCCGGTGGGCCGGAATAGGTGGCGACCTGTTTGCCAGTGCGGTCAACCAGCTCAGCCTGCATCCTTACCAACACCCAGCCGATGCTGCCGGCGTTGGCTTTGCATTCGTAATTAACCAGGCCGGTCGCGGTGGTTTCAAGCGCCACCACGTTGCCCGGTGGCACCTGGATTTGATCGTCTTGGCGCTCTTGGGTGTATTCCTTGGGGGGTGGTTTGACGCCGGAGCAGGCGGCCATCAGGGCGGCCGTACCGGTAACCATTGCGAGCGTGACTGCTGCGCTTTTGCTGTAGGCCCACAGGGTGTTATGTGTGCTTTTCATGGGATTCCTCTGGTTGCTGCAGTTGCTGTAGTTGCTGTAGTTGCTGTAGTTGCTGTAGTTGCTGCAAGTACAAACCGAAACCGTTGGCGGGACTGTAGGACGCTGCGCTAACTCCTTGCCGGAACAGTCCACCAGCCAGCGAGTTTCATCGCTGGGCCGCCCCACTCGGGAATTTTTTCCAACAACGGCAGGCATCAGGGCAGCACGCTTCAGGAAGGCTTAAGCCCAGGAACGATAATGACACCCAATTTAAGGAGCCAGCGTGGATATTGCACTGTTGATCAAAGCCGTCATTATGGGCATCGTCGAAGGTTTGACCGAGTTTCTTCCCATTTCCTCCACGGGGCACTTGATCCTGGCGGGCTCGCTGATGGGATTTGACGACGACAAGGCCAAGGTGTTTGACATCGCCATCCAGACCGGCGCCATCTTTGCCGTCATTCTGGTGTATTGGCAAAAAATCCGCGCCACGCTGATCGCCTTGCCTACCGATAAGCAGGCGCAGCAATTTGCGCTCAATGTCTTAGTGGCTTTCCTGCCGGCCGTCGTGCTGGGCCTGCTGTTTGGCAAAGCCATCAAGGAACATCTTTTCAACGCCGTGGTGGTGGCCAGCACCTTCATCATTGGCGGCTTCATCATTTTGTGGGCTGAAAGGCGCCAGCAGCGCAACCCGGCTGTCGCGCGCATCCACGCGGTGGAGGACATGACGACGATGGACGCGCTCAAGGTGGGGCTGGCGCAGTGTTTGGCCATGATTCCGGGCACCAGCCGCAGCGGCGCCACCATCATTGGCGGCATGCTGATGGGGCTGTCGCGCAAGGCGGCGACTGAATTTTCTTTTTATCTGGCCATTCCCACGTTGATTGGCGCCGGTGTCTACAGCCTGTACAAGGAACGTGCCTTGCTCTCCATGGCCGACCTGCCGCTGTTCGGGGTTGGGCTGCTGTTTTCTTTTATCAGTGCCTGGCTGTGCATTCGCTGGCTGTTGCGCTACATCGCCACCCACAGCTTTGTGCCCTTTGCCTGGTACCGCATTGCGTTTGGCATCGTGGTACTGGCCACGGCCTGGAGTGGCGTGGTGACATGGGCGGACTGAGGCCACCGGCCAGATTGGGTCCGTTGACCTGAATAAACCGGTTTTGGCGGTGGCTTGGTGCGTTCGCTGCTCAGTCCATCATGTTTAGCAGCGCGGCTTCAATGGCCGCCGCGGTGGCCACCGGCTTTTCCATGGGAAACAGGTGGCTGCCATCGAGCATCATGATGCGGCCTTTGGTGACTTTTTCAGTCATGGCCATGCCCAGCCGTTTTACCTCGACCGACTGGCGCGCGCCAATGAACGCGACGGGGCACTTGAGCGGATGCTGCTTGAGCAGGCGATCGAGGTTGTCGGGCAGGGTGTTGTAAATGGCGGTTTCCACATCGCGGTCAAAGCTCAGCAGGCGCTGGCCCGCGGCGTCGTGCGTACCGTGCTCAATATAGTCACGCAGGACCTGATCGTCCCATCGGGCAAAGGCCTTTTTGCTACGGAAATGCGCCAGCACTTCATCAACGCCCAGCCACTGGTGCCTGCGTTTGCGGCTGATGGCGCCGGGCGATATGGAGCCCACCAGTTGCGCGCGTTTGGCCACGCTCAGCGCGGTGGCACGCCAGCCCCCCAGAATCGGCGAGTCGATCAGCAGCACGCCCCTGACGGGCTGCCCGCCGAGCACCGGGTGTTGGGCCGCGCACATCAGGCTTAAAAAGCCGCCCAACGAATGGCCCACCAGAAAAGCCGGCTGGCCAGATTTTTCAACTTCCTGGCTGGTGAAGTCGGCGAGCTGTTGCACCAGATGCGGCCAGTTGCTGGTGACCGGGTAGCGCGGGTCGTGGCCGAATTTTTCAATCGCCTTGACCTGAAAGCCTCTGGCCCTCAGGCTCTGAAACAGCATGCCATAGGTGCTGGCCGGAAAGCTGTTGCCGTGGGAAAAAATAATGAGGGGTTTGGCGTTGGAGGGCACGGAATTTTTGGGGCGTGGCAGCGTGTGTGCTGCAGGCTTAGCCCTGAAGTAAAGGTTTAAATCAGCTTCTCGTCAGGCGTGCTGATCTTTTTGAGCGCTTCATGGCGGGCTGCGGGCATTTTGAGCGGAATGTCGGTGTGCGCGTCGTCCCACACCGGATCCTCAATGCTGTCGAACACCTCGCGCAGCTTTTGTCCCCAGCTGTTGTGCATCATCCGGTAGTAGGGGTTGTCGTGGTCAATGCAGACGATCTTGTCACTCTTGAAAGTGTTCGCTTCATAGACCACCAGGTCCAGCGGCAGGCCCACCGTCAGGTTTGACTTGATGGTCGAGTCCATGGACACCAGCACGCATTTGGCGGCCTCGGCCAGCGGTGTTTCGGGGGTCAGCACACGGTCCAGCACGGGCTTGCCGTATTTAGATTCGCCGAGCTGGAAGTAGGGTGTCTCGTCGGTGGCCTCAATGAAGTTGCCGGCTGAGTAGACCTGGAACAGGCGCATGCCTTCTCCGCGAATTTGCCCGCCCAGCACCAGAGACACATTGAAATCCACATCAGCTTTTTTCAGCGCCTCGGCGTCGCGCTGGTAGACGCGGCGAATGGCGGAACCCAGCACGCGGGCGGCGTCAAACATGCTTTTGGCATTCCAGATCGTGATCGGGTCGGCGTTTTCCGGGTCCTTGCGGTCCCTGAGTTGCTCCACCTGCAAAATCTCGCGAACCGATTGCGAGATTGACAGATTGCCGGCCGACAGCAGCACCATGAAGCGGTCGCCAGGCTTTTCGTAGACGATCATCTTGCGGAAGGTGCTGATGTTGTCAAGGCCCGCGTTGGTGCGGGAGTCCGACAAAAACACCAGGCCGGCATTGAGTTTTACAGCGACGCAGTAAGTCATGAGGGGGCTGGAATATTCAGGAATGTGGGTTCACGGTTTCAGCGCTTCAGGCGGGGGCGGACAGTTTTTTTAGCCGGTAGAGCGCATCCAGCGCTTCGCGTGGGCTTAGCGCGTCAGGGTCTATGGTACCCAATGCCTTGTCCACGGCGCTTTGCTCGGTCGTGGCCGCTTGCGGCGGCGCGGCAAACAGGTCCACCTGGGCGCGCGTTTGGTTTTGCTGGGTTTCCAGCGCATTGAGAGCATGCCTGGCATGGTTGACGACGGCTGCAGGCACGCCAGCCAGCTTGGCAACGGCAATCCCGTAGCTCTTGCTGGCGGGGCCGGGCTCGATGTGGTGCAAAAACACGATGTCTGCGCCGGACTCGACTGCGCTGACGTGCACATTGATCGCCCCATGGTGCTGGGCCGGGAATTCGGTCAGCTCAAAGTAATGCGTGGCAAACAGCGTGAACGCCTGCGATTTGTTGTGCAGGTAGGCGGCAATGCCGCCAGCCAGCGCCAGGCCGTCGAAGGTGGAGGTGCCGCGGCCGATTTCATCCATCAGCACCAGCGAATGCGGCGTGGCGGCGTGCAGGATCTGCGCGGCTTCGAGCATCTCCAGCATGAAGGTGGACTGCGCGTTGGCCACATCGTCGGCCGCGCCTATGCGGGTGTGGATGGCGTCAATCGGCCCGAGCCGGCAACTGCTGGCGGGCACATAGGAGCCGACGCTGGCTAGCAGCACAATGAGCGCCACTTGGCGCATGTAGGTTGATTTACCGCCCATGTTGGGGCCGGTAATCACCTGCATGCGGCTTTTGCCGGTGAGGCTGCAGTCATTCGCGATGAAGGCGCCGCCGCCTGTTTCGGCCAGCCGCGCCTCGACCACCGGGTGGCGGCCCTGGGCGATGTCAATGCAGGGTTCTTTGACAAACACCGGCGCGCACCAGTTGAGCGTGAGCGAGCGCTCGGCCAGCGCGCAGAGCGCATCGAGCGAAGCCAGCGCGCGCGCCAGCCGGCTCAAGGCGGGAATGAAGTCCTGCAGCTGGTCGAGCAACTGCTCGTACAACCACTTCTCGCGCGCCAGCGCCCGCTCCTGAGCCGACAGGGCCTTGTCTTCAAAGGCCTTGAGCTCGGGTGTGATGTAGCGCTCGGCGTTTTTCAGGGTCTGGCGGCGGCGGTAGTCGTCGGGCACCTTGTCCAACTGGCCCTGCGTGACCTCGATGTAAAAGCCATGCACCTTGTTGAACTGCACGCGCAGGTTGGCAATGCCGGTGCGGGCTTTTTCACGGCCCTCCAGGTCGAGCAGAAATGCATCGCAGTTGGTCTGGATGGCACGCAACTCGTCCAGGTCGGCGTCGCAGCCGTGGTTAATGACGCCGCCGTCGCGAACCAGCGCCGCCGGTTCGTCAAGCACATAGCGCCCCAGCAGCGCAGCGCAGCCGGGTGGCGGCTGTAAATCTTCAAAAATAGTGGTCAAAAGTGCTGCTAGCCGAATATCCACGGGCGCAAGCAGCTCTGCTTTTTGTAGCGTTCCCTGTAGCGCCACCAACTCGCGCGGCCTGACTTGGCGCAGCGCAATGCGGGCGGTGATGCGCTCGACATCGCTGCAGCCCTTGAGCTGGGCGCGCAAGCTTTGCTGCGAACCTCCGCGCAACTGTGCAATCGCTTCGAGCCGTGTGGCGGCTTGGGCGCGGTCGCGGCGCGGGCTGAGCAGCCAACTTTTCAGCGCGCGGCTGCCCATGCCGGTGGTGCAGGTGTCGAGCAGTGAAAACAGCGTGGGTGAGTCTTCGCCGCGCAGGGTTTGGGTGAGTTCCAGGTTGCGCCGCGTGGTGGGCGGCAGCTCAATCAGCTCGCCCGAGCGCACCACCTGCAGGCCCTGAACATGGGGCAGGGCGCGGCCTTGCGTGTGTTCGGCGTAGCCCAGCAGTGCCGACGCGGCTGCGTGGGCTTCGTTCAGGCCTTCGGCGTTCCAGGCCGCCAGCGAGACCGCCTTGAGCTGCTCCAGCAGACGGCGTGCGCCCAGTGCCGCATCAAATTGCCAGGCCGGGCGGGCGCTGGCCGCGCAGCGCTGAGCTTTCAGGCGCTGCTCAAAGGCGGGCGTGACGTCCACGTTGTACAGCAGCTCGCTGGGGTTGACGCGGGCCAGCCAGGTTTCCAATTCATCATTGGTGCATTGGGCCAGATGAATCTCGCCCTGCGTCACGCTGAGCCAAGCCAGGCCGCAGGTGTTGCGGCTGCCCTGGTGTATGGCCAGCAGGATGGATTCGGTTTTGTCGTCGAGCAGTTCGGCATCTAGCAGCGTGCCGGGCGTCACCACACGCACCACCTTGCGCTCGACCGGCCCCTTGGCTGTGGCCACGTCGCCCACCTGCTCGCAAATCGCTACCGACTCACCGAGCTTGATGAGTTTGGCCAGATAGCCCTCAAGGGAATGAAAGGGAAAGCCGGCCATGACCACCGGCTCACCGGCCGACTGACCGCGCCGTGTCAGCGTGATGTCGAGCAGCCGCGCGGCTTTTTCGGCATCGGCAAAGAAGACTTCATAGAAATCGCCCATGCGGTAGAGCACCAGCGTGTCGGGGTACTCAGCCTTGATGGCGAGGTACTGGGCCATCATTGGAGAATGTGGTTTAACGGTGTCAATCATTAGATGAAGTCTATCAACATCAAATAAGACTTCAGATTGCTGCCACCTCCCATTCAATTGGAGATCATTCGCTCGTATTCAACTGCTCGAAAATTATGGCATTGACGGTCCGGACGTCCATCAGATATCTTTCAGACACATGTTCCTCGATGTCTGCTCTTATCCTGGGAGCGGTCGCTCAGTCGCGAGTCATTTTCGACCAGCTCCATGAACTGTCATTGTGCTCGCACTGTTGGCGCCGGTTGACTATTGAGTAGTACCTGCGCCGATTTGACTGTCACCAGTGATTATCAAATCGTATCCCTGGTCAATTTCCGATTGGAAGCAACACACTGGCATTAAGAGGATCGGCATTACCCACCATCACAGGGATGCTGGGTCAGTGCACCATCTAATTCTGCTTTCGAAAATTCCAGCGCCAGATCCAGTGCCGCCATGAACTCGTTGATTTTGATGGGCTTGGTGAGATAGCGAAAGAACCCTGCCGCCAAGCCTTTCTCGATGTCATGAGGCATGGCATTGGCACTGAGGGCCAGCACCGGGATGTGCTTTGTGGCCGGGTCATTGACCAAAATTTTCAGCACCTCGATGCCGCTGATGCCCGGCAGATTGATGTCCATCATGATCACGTCCGGCTGATGGATGCGCGCCAGCGTGATGCCGTGCATGCCATCCGTCGCACTCAACAAGCGCATATCGGGACGACGCGCGATGAGTTGCTCGACCAACTGCATGTTGGCCCGGTTGTCTTCGACATACAGCAGCGCGCGTAGCGCTGTACCCTGCTGAACTTGCGCTTGGAGTAGTGCAAACGGTTTGTCTGCCGCGCCGGCCAATTGGGGTGCGGCTACCAAGTTCAACTCGATCCAGAACACACTGCCATCCCCGACGGTGCTATCCGCGCCGATTTCGCCGTCCATCAACTCGACCAGCCGCTTGGCCACCACCAGGCCGATGCCGGTGCCTTCTTCGGCACCGGTTTCTTGCCCGAGACGATTGAAGGGTTGGAACAGTTGGGCGAGTTTTTCTGGGGGCAATCCTTCGCCGCGATCCTGCACACTGATCCGGATGCGCTTCGCGCTGATTGCGCGGCACGTCACATCGACTGTTCCGCCCGCGCGGTTGTATTTGATTGCGTTGGAAAGCAGATTGACGAGCACCTGCTTCACCCGGGTCCGGTCGGCATGGACAAAGTAAGGCCTATCGAGCTGGGGAAAGCTGACGTGGATATCGTTTTTTCGTGCCTGTGGATCGATCATGTTCTGGCAGTCGAGCAGCACGTCGGGCAGAGACATGGCTTCCATCGACAGCGACAGCTTGCCGGACTCGATCAACGTGAGATCAAGGATTTCGTTAATCAATTCCAGCAGATACCAGCCCGCATGGAGAATCTGGTCGATGCTGCCCTTTTGGGTGGGGGTTGGCAGCGGTGAGCCCGACTCCATGAGTTGGGCAAAACCGAGGATCGCATTGAGCGGGGAGCGCAACTCGTGGCTCATGCTGGACAGGAACTCCGATTTGGCGCGGTTGGCTTTTTCCGCCACTTGCCGGGCACTGTCCAGGTGAACACTGGCTGTTTTGACTTGTTCGGCCAGTTTGTGCGCTTCAATGGTGGCAATGACCAGCTTTTCGTTAGCTTGCTGCATCATCAGCGTCTGGTCGGCGGACGCTGCCTGTAGCGTCTCTGCCGCACGAATTTCCCGCTCGCGCAAGTCGACAGCATTCTCACGCAAATATGCGGCATCTTCGCGTGCCGAGACCAATTTCTCGCGCCTTAGCACGGCTGCTTCATCAGCCATGACAGCGCCTTCCCTGCGCGGGATATCTTTTTCGAGGATCGCTGGAACCTGGTATTGACGCTGGGTTGCCTCACCTGGTTGACCACGGCCATCGGTATCAGAGCCGACGTCATTGCCCTTTCTTTTCATTACGCCCTTCCATCAACTGATCGTTCTGGTCACGGGTTAATTTTTGGCCGGCCCGTCATGATTCCGTCATACTCGGACAAGGTCTCGCCAATAACGATGCCTTCGTCAGTGATTTCAAAGAGTCGAATGTCTTTGCTGTGTTCGCTGCCACGGACTTTAACGACCGAGATGACGCGTTTGAATTGCCCGGCGATTTCGATATAGCGCTGCACGATAATTGCGTCAGCGAGAAAAGCACTCCCAAAGGGACTGAAGCGCAAATCGGTATAGCGGTCTTCCAGTTCCGAGGTCATCAATATGGTCACGCCCATGCCCGTCAGCTCGGCAATCATCCGGTACAGCGATCCACGGAAATCTTCGCTAAATTCGGGTGCCAGTGCCAGCTCAAATCCGGACAAGGAGTCAATGACGACGCGCTTTGCCTTCATTCGATGAATCATGGCGATCAAATCATGCAAGGTTTCATCAATCGACAAATCCAGGGAGCGCGTGTCGATCACCCCAACCTGTCCCGCCTGGACCAGCGAATACAGCCTCCTGTTGCCCAGCATTTGGCTGGGACTTTTCTCAAACGCCGCAATCACACCGGGCTCGCCTCTGCGGGCGCCTTCGGCGAGAAATTCCGTCGTCAATATGGTTTTTCCGCAACCGGATGGCCCGACCACCAGCAGCGAATAACCCACAGGCAAGCCGCCGCCCAACATGTCATCCAGGCCGGGTATTCCCATTGCCACACGTGACTCAAGAGTGGATGCCCTGGTTGCCAACTCAGCCGATATGTCGTCTTTGACAATCGCACGCGGGAAAACCCGAATTCCTTCATCATCGATGCGGAACGTATGCAAACCCGGTGCCTGGGCTTGACCGCGCATTTTGACCACTTGCATCTTGCGCAGCATTGAATTGCGGTGCAAATTTTGCGACAGCCACAGAATGCCATCGGCCACGGTAAAGATGGGGCTCGACTCAGATTCTGGCAACAAATACTCACCGATCAAGAATGTTGTGGCCTGCCAGCTCGTCATTTGCATGCCCAGTTGTTGCACGAACCGCTGCAACTCGGATTCTCCCTGTTCATTCTGCTTTGCCGACCGCGCGACTGATCGAAACGAATCCACAAAAACCAGACTGGGCGCATAGGCTTTCACTTCTTCGCCAATGCGTGACAACACGCGGTCAAAATCTCCGTCCAGGAGATCTTCTGACAGGTTGACAAAGCGGATCGACTCATTGACTTTGTCGATATCAAAAAACGGAAACTGCTGTTGATAACGCAGCATCTTCAAAGCGGGTTCCCCGAGTACTGTGAAGAACAGTGCCCGATTATTCGGGTTGGCCAGCGAAAACATGATCTGGTGAGCGAGCGTGGTTTTTCCGCTTCCCGGCGTGCCCGCGATCAGGTTAAACGAGAATTCCGGCAGGCCACCGCCCAACAGGTTGTCCAGACCCGGTACGCCAGTTTTCAGGCGACGTATGCTTACCTTGCTACTCATTTTTGAACTCCTTGCCGGCCCTGTGTGAAGCGTCATCGCCCCAAGCCGAACGTAAAATACTGGTGGTTAGCTGTTCGCCAATCAACGAGACCAGAATGTCGGTGAAAGTGATCAGCAACAAATTGTTTGCTTCGCTGGCTTGCGCGGGCGTTTGTCCTTCAAGGCTCATTTTTAATCCCGCGAACCGTTGATCAGCCGGTGGTGGCAGTGGGCTGGCCGCGAGCCAGGGAAATGTTGACCGGGTAAGGAATATACTACGCACGTAAAGTGAATTGAAACCACCGTCACCGACGATCGAAATGATTTGGGTCGCCATCTGCTCCCATAAGTCAATCGCGGCATCAGCCACTTTTTCAGTGTGCTGTGCCACGAGACTATTAATTATTTGGTGCCGCAGCACGTCACTGGTTTCCATAAAAAATATCAAGAGACGTTCATTCAATGGCGTTGATGGTATGCACCAAGCTTACTAAAGGTTCAGTGTAAAGCATTCAGCAGATCAGGCGCGGTATAAGCGTCTCCGTCTCCTTGAGCGACGAAAGCTCCCTCAAGCAACGCCATTGGTCAGACCCTTCGAGTTGGGCAACTTTATTCTGCTTATGTGCGCCAGCGTACAAAGGCAGAACAAAACAATGCGTATCCTCCAGATTGTCATGTACTGCGATGGTTTTCATGCTGCGCGTGGAGATTTTTTTGATGCCAGTTCGTCAAGCGCGTTTCCCTTTCAGATATTTATCCGCTTTTATCAAAATAGACAATGGCAAAAACAAGAAAAAGTCAGACCCTCGAAAACCTTATCGCCAAGGCGGATGGAGTTACTGAAGCACAACACCAGGAAGCATTGCTCAAGGCCGGTGCTTTGCAGAGCGCGATTTTCAACAGCGCCAACTTCTCGAGTATCGCCACCGACGCGAAGGGCGTGATCCAGATTTTCAACGTCGGCGCCGA
>DFWY01000077.1:0-266 GCA_002381615.1 Polaromonas sp. UBA4122
GGCTGAGCCTGTCAAAACCCTAATTTCCTAAGCTCCACGATGTCCAGCACAAACCCCAAAACCTACGAAGCTTCCACTCCACGCAAAGCCGCCTTTCTGGGCCTTGGCGTCATGGGTTACCCCATGGCCGGCCATCTGGCACTGGCGGGCCATCAGGTCACGGTGTACAACCGCAGCGCCGCTAAATCAGCGGCTTGGTGCGCTGAATTTGAGGCTTCCAGCCAACCCACAAGCGCGGAGTCGCCGCGCCTGGCGGCGGCCGATGC
>DFWY01000077.1:453-6237 GCA_002381615.1 Polaromonas sp. UBA4122
ATGCCGAGATCGTGTTTTGCTGCGTCGGCAACGACGATGACCTGCGCTCGGTCACGCTGGGCGCGGACGGTGCGTTTGCCGGCATGAAGCCCGGCGCCGTATTTGTAGACCACACCACGGCTTCGACCCATGTCGCCCGTGAGCTCTACACCGCCGCAAAAAACATCGGACTTCACTTCATCGATGCGCCGGTGTCGGGCGGTCAGGCGGGCGCCCAGAACGGTGCGCTCACGGTCATGTGTGGCGGCGACGCAGCAGCGTTCGATGCCGTCAAGCCGGCCGGCATGGCTTTTTCAAAGGCCTTCACGCGGATGGGCGAAAGCGGTGCCGGCCAGCTCACCAAGATGGTCAACCAGATCTGCATTGCAGGACTGGTGCAGGGCCTGAGTGAAGCCGTGGCGTTTGGCCAGAATGCCGGGCTGGACATGAACCAGGTGCTGGACGTGATCGGCAAGGGCGCAGCACAAAGCTGGCAGCTCGACAACCGCGGAAAAACCATGGTGGCCGACAAATTTGATTTCGGCTTCGCGGTCGACTGGATGCGCAAGGACCTGGGGCTGGCGCTGGACGAAGCCAAGCGCAATGGCGCCCGTTTGCCCATCACGGCCCTGGTGGACCAGTTCTACGCCGATGTACAGGCCATGGGCGGCCAGCGCTGGGATAGCTCCAGCCTGATCAAGCGCCTGAAATAGGCACGCCAGCCGCGTAGCCTGCGCCAGTCAAACCGGCACCGCCACAAGTGAGCCGTGGCCCACTTGTCGGCCAGCAGGCTTCAGCCGCCGGATGGCTTGGCAGCAGCGGGTTGCGGTTTGGCTGGCATGGGCAGCGTGCCCGCCAGCTCGCCCTCGCTGAGGATCTCGAAAATCCGGACGACTTTTTGCACGCCAGTCGTTGCGCGAACCACCGCAGTGGCACGGTCTGCCTCGCGCTGCGTCACAAGCCCCATCAGGTAGGTGATGCCGCGCGCGGTGACGACCTTGAAGGCATTGGACTGCAAGTCCCGGGCATCCAGCAGCCTGGCCTTGACGTTGCCGGTCACTAGGATGTCGGATGAGCGCTGGGTCAGGCTGGAGTTGCCCATGACGGCCAACTCGTTGACAACGGAGTTCACATTTTCGACACGGGAGACGATCTGTTCGACCAGCTGCTTGTCCTGTGCATTGGGCACTTCGCCCGTCAACAACACCTGCCGGTTGTAGCTGGTCAGGCTCACATGGCCCCGTTCACCTACGTTGCTGCGAATGCGGCTGAGGGCCCGCAACTCGATCCCCTCGTCTTCAAGCTGGGTACCGGACGTGCGGCGGTCGGTGGCGAGCATGGAGCCTCCTGCAACGGCGCCGCCCACAACCAGGGGTACGCAGGCCGTGAGCGCGCCGGACAGCAAAGCCGCCGCGCCTATCGACAAAGCCAGCCGTTTCATCGCAACATGTTTCATACTGAAGACTCCTGATCACCAAGTAACTGGGTGTCCACACCGTCACAAATACAGTGAAGGACGAGAAGATGCACCTCCTGGATGCGCGCGGTTCGCTCATGCGGCACACAAATATGCACATCGGTTTCGCGCAGCGCGTGAGTCATTTTGCCGCCGCCCTTGCCCGTGAGTGCCACCACGGTCATCTCGCGCTCGTGGGCGGCTTCGATGGCCGCCAGCACATTGGCCGAGTTGCCGCTGGTGCTTATCGCCAGCAACACGTCGCCAGCGCCGCCCAGCGCACGAATCTGCTTGGAAAAAATCACGCTGAAATCGTAATCGTTGGCGATGGCCGTGATGATGGAGCTGTCCGTGGTCAGGGCAATCGCGCCAAGCTCAGGCCGCTCGCGCTCATAGCGGCCTACAAATTCGGCGGCGAAGTGTTGGGCATCGGCCGCCGAGCCACCGTTGCCGCAGGCCAGCACTTTGCCACCACTGGTGACGCTGGCCAGAATGGCCTGCACCGCCGCAGCGATGGGTTTGGACAGAACCTGCGCCGCTTGGTATTTGAGGTCGGCACTTTCGATAAATTGCTGTGCAATACGTTGTTCAGGCATGGGCCAATGATACCGGGTCAGGATGAAGATCCGCCCCAAAAGGGACTTGCACCCGGCAAAGGGCAATGGTTGCTTACAAAATCTGCCCCCTCACCTGAATCACCGAAGCGCTGCATTCGCATCCTGGGAGAGGTTGGGGAAGCGCAGGCCTCAGGAGGCGTCAAACGCTGCGGGCAGCCATTCGATGCAAGCATCCGGCCCCTCGCTTTGCACGCCCTTCACCAGCGACCCTTGCACCAGCAGCACATCAAAGCGGCAAGGCGGCGGCGTAGCAAAGCGCATCAGGTAGTGGCGCGCCGCGAAAATGATGCGCCGCTGTTTGACGGCACTGATGCTGGCCGCCGCGCCCCCGTGCGAGGCGCCCGATCGCTGACGGACCTCGACAAACACCAGCGTGCCGTCGGGCGCACGCATCACCAGGTCAATCTCGCCACCGCCGCGCCCCGGCGTCCGATAATTGGTCTCGATGAGTCTCAAGCCGGCCCGGACCAGGTAGGCGAGCGCGGCAGCCTCCGCAGCATCACCACGCGACTTGGTGGTAATCTGCCTTGACAACGCTTGGGCGCCATCTACCTCGCCATCCGGCGGCGACTTGGCCACCTGTTTTCTGGAAAACCACATTGAACGCTTCTTTCGAATTGGCACTGGATGCGGCACGCGCCGCAGCGGGCATGCAACATTATCCAGAAGCCACGCTTTATGTCGTGGCCACCCCCATTGGCAACCTGTCCGACATCAGCCTGCGCGCCCTGTATGTGCTGCAGCTGGTTAACGCCATCGCCTGCGAAGACACCCGCCACACGCAACCCCTGTTGCGCCAATATGGCATAGAAACTGGGGCAGGGAAGCCCCTGCTGGCCGTCCACCAGCACAATGAAGCGGAAGCGGCCGGGCTGGTCGTGGAGCGCCTGCAGCGGGGCGAGCGCGTGGCCTATGTCAGCGATGCCGGCACGCCCGCCGTGAGCGACCCTGGCGCGCGCCTGGTCGCCGCGGTTCGGGCTGCCGGGCTGAAGGTGATGCCTTTGCCGGGCGCCAGCAGCGTCACCACCGTGCTCAGCGCAGCGGGCGTGACACGCGCAGAAGGCAGCGCAGACGGCGGCACAGGTTTTGTGTTTGCCGGCTTTTTGCCAAACAAGGCCGGTGAGCGCGACCACGCCATCCAGGCCCTGCAAGCCGACACGCGGGCCATAGTGATTCTTGAAGCACCGCACCGCATTGAAGCCCTGGCACGCGCCATGGCGGTACTGCAGGGTCGGCTGGTCACCGTGGGCCGCGAGCTGACCAAGCAGTTCGAGGAAATTGCGACCATGCCCGCGCAGGACTTTTCCGCCTGGCTGGCCGCCGGACCCCAGCGCACGCGCGGTGAGTTTGCGCTGGTGCTGCATGCCTCGGCCCCCCAGGAAAGCCCGGAAGACAGCACACGCGTGCTGCAACTGCTGCTGGCCGAACTGCCCCTGAAAACCGCGGTGAAGGTCGCCGCGGAAATCACCGGCGCGCCGCGCAACGAGCTGTATGAAACTGCGTTAAAGCTCAAAAACGAATGAACCCGAACGCAGACCAGCTCTGGCGCGCGCCGCGCTGGACCCTCGCTGCCCTGCTGGCGGTGCTCGGCATGTTGGGGCCATTTTCGATTGACACCTACATTCCGGCATTTGCCGGCATGGCCCAGTCGCTCAGCGCGTCGCCCGTGGAAATGCAGCAAACGCTGTCGGCCTACCTGTTCGGCTTTGCCTTCATGAACCTGTTTCACGGCGCGCTGGCCGACAGCTTTGGTCGCCGGCCTGTGGTGTTGTGGGGAATTGCCATGTTCACGCTGGCGTCGGCCGGCTGTGCGTTGTCGCAGAGCATTGGGCAACTGGTTTTTTTCAGGGCGATGCAGGGCCTGTCAACCGGCGCGGGCATCGTGGTGTCGCGTGCGGTGATACGCGACATGTTCCCGCCCGCGCAGGCGCAGCAGGTCATGAGCCAGGTCACCATCTATTTCGGCGTGGCGCCCGCGCTGGCGCCCATTGTGGGCGGCTGGCTTTTTGTGCACCTAGGCTGGCACAGCATTTTCTGGTTTCTGACGGCTGTCGGCGCGGTGCTTTGGGGCACCAACTACCGGTTTTTACCAGAAACCCTGAGACGCGAAGATCGCCAACCCTTTGAAGTTCGGCACCTGCTGCGCGGCTACTGGCAACTGGGCTCCAGCCCGCGCTTTTTGCTGCTGGCACTGGCCAGCGGCGTGCCTTTCAACGGCATGTTTCTGTATGTGCTATCGGCACCGGCATTTCTGGGCAATCACTTGGGCCTGCAGCCTACCCAGTTTTTCTGGTTTTTCATGCTCACCATTTCCGGCATCATGTCCGGCGCCTGGTTGAGCGGTCGCCTGGCGGGGAGAATTGCGCCCAAGCAGCAGATACGCCATGGCTTTGTCATCATGCTGGCGACTTCGCTGGTCAACCTGGCCGCCAATCTGCTGTTCAAGGCCCAGGTGTCATGGGCCTTGTTCCCGATCGCCGTGTTTGCGTTTGGCTGGGCACTGATGGTGCCTGTCATCACGCTGTTGGTGCTTGATCTTTACCCCGAGCGGCGCGGCATGGCGTCTTCCCTGCAAGCCTTCATTGGCTCGACCGCCAACGGGATTGTGGCTGGCGTAGTGGCGCCGCTGGTGATGCACTCAACGCCTGCGCTGGCCGCAGTTTCGCTGGGCATGATGTGCATTGGACTGGTGTCCTGGCTGTATTTGCATCACCGCTGGCCGGAAATCGGCCGGACGGTGTCCCTGTAATACAGATAACGGGCCAAGCGCCATCCCGGGCGGCGCTACCGCCGAAAAACGGGCCCGGACGGCCTCAAGGCAAAGGTCAGTCGTCGTGCATCCTGAAGGGAAACTCCATGCCCTGCCCGGTGCGCTGAACCACATTTCGGCCATCCAGATAAGCCCAGAAGTACTTGCTTTCGTCGCTGTCAAGCCAGCGGTAGGTCATGATATCGCCAGGCCAGGAGGCCACGCGGTCAACCGTTGCCGGCCGGCCAAACTCGCGCTCCATGTCCTCGCGCGTCCACTTGCCCAGCTCGATTTTTGAAAACTCGTTGAGCTTAAGAACCTGCCGGGCGGCAACCACCTTTCCCGCAGCATCCAGATCGACCATTACGGCCGTCTGACCGGCAGGCTGGGTCAGATACTGCAGCCGCGTCCCCGCGCCCAGAGGCAGCACCCGCGATGGCGTGCCGTAATGGGCAATGACTTCCTCACGCGACATGCCAGGCTGCACCATAGTGAAGGCACAACCCGCCATAAGCAACACCGCAACAGCAATGCTTGAAACAGTTTTAAAGATTTTCATGGCGCACTTACTCCTGTTAAATCCGGATTGATTCGACCCCGTCCGCATTGGAATGTTCCTTGCCGGAATTTCCGGCACCGAAGCTGATACTGGCGGTTGCGTGCAATTTTGCGCTCGGTCTGCCTGGCACTTTCACCCCGCGCCAGCCCTCGCCCTCGCGGCAGGCTATTTTTCCAGGCCCCCCCGGCCGTTGGAGCGGGCTTCG
The DNA here is from genome assembly GCA_002381615.1 of Polaromonas sp. UBA4122. Lineage (GTDB taxonomy): Bacteria > Pseudomonadota > Gammaproteobacteria > Burkholderiales > Burkholderiaceae_C > Polaromonas. The sequence goes on from DFWY01000077.1 coordinate 6,019, forward strand.
ATGGCGGACTGCAGCAGCGCGTTAGCGGCGCTGGCCAGCATTTGGGCCACGGCGCGCACCTGATCGGGCAACGTGGCGGGCCAGACTTGGGCGGATTTATCGTCTGTGGCGGCCCCCAAAACGCTTGCAGCAGAAAAATTGATAGCCAAATCGGCCTGTAGCCCTTTATTGACGGTCACAAGCAGCTCCTTATTTAATACCATTTAGCGTTCAATGAAT
>DFWY01000123.1 GCA_002381615.1 Polaromonas sp. UBA4122
GAATTTGAAGTGGCCATCAGGGTCAATCCCGAAATTCACCGACCCTGCCGCCAAGTTGTGGGCAAGCATTCCAACTGAAACCAAAAAGCTGCTGCTTTCCAATGTCTGGAGCGGAAAATGCCGTCATGAGGTGACCATTACCAACTTCACCGGGGCTGTCAAAGCGGGCGACTTGTTGCTGGTCGGTTTATGTTCGGAATGCCATGGTGATGTGGCGAGAGTGATGGAGATGAGCTGAAGGGTGCCTTGGGCTGATCCTTCTGGGTTCTGCATTGGTTCGGTGGGGGGTGCCTGTGGAACTTGAACCCATTTCTCAATGGACGAAATGCCACAACCCAAAACCTACACTGCCGTACATCAATCCGGACACGGCCCCAACCTTGATGTCGGTGGTTGATGGAATGCAGGAAAACAAAGAGCAAGCCACCACGTATCCAGACGCAACCCAAATCAAGTAATTGGACATCAGGAAAGTTGGCAGCATCCAATGCTCATAGAGCAGCCACCCGAGACCCAGCATCAACAGTGGGGCAAATGCGACTGGTGCGGCGTTCCAGATATTTAGATTTGTAAAACCAACCGAACCCAACATCCAAGTGTTCCCTTGGCGTTTAGGGAAGATTGAAAATGATCTGGGTTTTGCAAAAAGAACCAAACCCACCAGTCCATGCAATGCTTCATGCATAAACGTCCCGGGAAGACTGATGACTGCAACCCACAAACCAGAAGACCGGGTCGAGCGCATTACAGCCAACCAAGTCAGTATCAACAGAAGAGACGGCAGCGTTTTAGCTGTCAAGGAAAGGTCGCTCAGTAAGTATGCCGGGGAAATTTGACTGAAAGATTGCATACTGCATCAATAATATTTTGCATGTGTCGTTTCGTTTACCGCAAACCGGCCAGCTGATCGTCGCTTGTAGGCCGTTCCATGAGGTCGACTTTTTTCCTCCACGTGTGCGAAAGAGGTTTTCGCCAGCGTTTTTACACAGACTCCAGCGAAAGCGGACGCTGAGTTTGCCATCTCGAACTGCCTGATTCGGCCAAGAGTTGTCCCTCGCTACGGAGTTCAGTTGACACATCCTTGCCGGCACATAACCTGTGCAATAGTGGGCCCGTCCTGAGCAGTATCACGCCATAAGCTCTGAACTGGCTGTGTAGCTGGCCCACCGTCTGACGTCATTGACGCCTGATCATTTCGTGCAACATGGCAGAGAATTGCTCGGCTGTTTCGTGTCGCACCAGGGCAGGCCCGATGAGTGGCGGAAACCAAAAGCCCGGCAGCACCTCGGCATGGTAGGTCAGTCGGGTGCCTGCCCCGTCGGCTTGTAGCTGCATCACGCTTTCCATGCGCCTGATGTTGCCGCCCACGCCATGCGCCCGGATCTCGCGCAACGGGGTCAGGTGGATCTCCCGGATGGATTCGAAATTGGACGAAAAGAGGCCATAACGGGCCACACCCTTTTGGATGACCTTGAGCATGATATCGCTGCGTTCGGTCACTTGGCTGCTGATCAGATTGGGCACGAACTCGCCCATATGCTCAAAATCGGTGAGCACCGCCCAGGCCAGCGAAGGTGCCACCGGCGCATACATGGTCAAGTCCACCGTGAAATTCCCACCTGAACGCTCGACTCGGACATCGCTGTCGGACACGACCGACTGCCCATCGGCCGTCATGGCCACTTGCATCGGACACAGCATTGCTGCCAGTGCCATCAGCCAGAAAAAGAGCCTGCGAGACATGGTTCCCTTAAAAAAATGTTGGTTCAGTGTGCCACGCATCGTGGCGAATCGCCATGAGGGTTCCGCGACAGAATTCCCACAGTTGTACGGGAGTGCTTTTCAGCTTACGTCCAGTCCAACTCCATGACTCAACGTCGAAAATTTGGAAAAGGCCTGCGTGTCATGACAACTCTCGCAAAACCCCATGTCTTGCTCAGCGACACTCGATCCGATCATCGATGCGGATGCAGAGTTTTCCAGTGGGACCAATCAGAGTCGCGCCCGTGCCGTTGTAGCGGTTTCCGAGATTGTCCCAGCAGCCACCTGCATCACATGTCGTAAGCACGCTCGGAGCGCTGGGAATCACAATCGTTGGGGCTGCAGGTGCCGCCTTGACCGGCGCAGCGGCTTTGCGGTCTGTTCCGATTGAAATAGGTTCCTGCAAAATCGGTGTCCTACCTGACCCTGTATAACACTCTTGAAGAACCCGACTCTTGGCATCCGCAGGTGCATCCACATTGCTACCGCGGACAGCGGCATCGTAATCTCGCATCGCATCATTGCACGTTTGCAAACTGGCTTTTGGTATTGGCTCATGAGAGCAAGCAACCAAACAGACCGTTGCCAACAACATGGCAACGACAATCCGCGTTTTCATTGTCAATACCTGTGATCAAACATATGGCAAGTCTACGACGAGAAGACGACATGCGCGGCCTTTCCAAGACAGGCAACCGTTGCTTATTGTTCAGCCTAGGCTAGACCCGCTCCAAGAGTGGTTTGGGTCGGGATAAAAGCAAATCGAATAACTGCCCTCAGGTGTAGGTGTATCGCAAAGAACAAGCCAGCCGCCAGGTACTTTTGCTCGCTTGAGCCTAAACCTTGGGAGTTCATCTGCCCGTCCTTCTTCAATCGACTGAACTGCTTCAAACTTGATCATGTGAACTCCTTCTATGTTTTTCTTCTTGAATAGTAACGCCGCCTTGCGTTATGTCCAATAGTTCGCCTTTCAGGATTTCCTGTTTGTCCATGCGCGTGTGCACCTGGGCGGAATGGTCAGGTATCACAGCGCAGCAGGCCGGTGAGCAGGGTAGGGGTGTTGACCACCCCGCGCAGGCGTGACAGCCGGTGACCTGTCATGACGCTTGGCGGCTAACGCCCTGACCCAGGAGGGCGGCGCTTTGAACGAGAACCAGGCTTATGCCTTGATTTGACCTGAGTCGATAGCGACTTCAAGCAGCTTTTCAGCAATCTCTGCGGAGCTGATAAAACCTTCTTCATCGTCCCAGTCTGCGAGGCGGGACAGCGCAGTCCACCATCTGTCGATGATTCGGCGGCAGCTAACGTCTTCGTACTCAGACAGATAAGTAACGAACTTCGTAAAGTCCGATTTTTTATCGAAAAGCTGAGAAACAAACTTCTTGTTATCAATGATGCCTGCCTCGACTGCGAGAGTGATGGCGTCAAGTGCTTGATGAACTTCAAAACCTTTACGGACTTTTAGGGGAGTGAAAGTGCTGGTCTCCGAGTTGAAGCCACCCATTTCATGCATACTCTGGCCCAATGCGCGGGACTTGAATTTGTATTTCTTGATGATTGCCATGATTTCCCTAAAAGTTGGTTGTCAACGCTGAGGAGTGCAACAATGCATATGAAGAAGCGCCCGGGCTGGGTGCCAGTAACCAGTGCTGCCTCTAATGTAACCAGCAAGCCGAGCTCGTCGACTTCGCCGAACTGACAGGCCATGCGTTCGCCTTCAGATAAACGTCATACATAGACGACCGGCAGGCATTGCCATTAGTTCACGGTTTCATGTCGTTGCCGGTTCTGGATAGGACCCTTCGGGTTTCTGCATTGGTTCGGCTGTAGGTTCGGCCTACCTTTTTCGTAATGTCATTTGGTCTTTTTGGAGAAGAATTTCAAATTTTGCCAAGAAACTCTGTCCAAGCAATGCGTCACCAACCTCGTGCCCAACAAACCCAACAGCGACCCTCACCCCCGAAACATCTATCGGTCCCAGGGTGACGGGAACGTCCGTTACGATGCGCCCAGGCATGTCTCCATTTGCAGTCTTAAACACCGTCGCGACACCTCCTGACAGCCCAGCCTCACGCGCAAATTGTTCACTAACGGTGACTAGTGACGCCCCTGTATCTACCAGGAAACTGACGGGCTTTCCGTTTACAGCGCCAGGGGCGTAAAAGTGTCCATCTCTCGCTCTGGAAATGACCAAGTCGCCAGATGCTGACACTACGAGCGGCTTGGGTTTCAGGTAATGGTTCATGGTGACATAAAGCAGACCCATGACGACCATCCAGAACACCACAATTCCAAAAGGTCCCCACTTGAGGCCTTTTAAAAGACCGTTAGACGGCAAGCGTTTAACTGGCCTCGGCCCGCCAAAACTGTTTTCTTTTTCTGCCCGCTCTTTTTGCGCCTCCCTCCACCAGTCCCGGTCTTCTAAACCCATTCAATTCCCCTTAATGACCTGCCTCTGATCTTCTTCAACAGATAACAACTTTCATTGTTGACGCTGAACGACCAAGTGGACCACAGGAATAGCCTGTTGTTGCCGGCGCACTATTGACCACCCATGCCGATTTAGGCATGACCGGGGGTTTTCGAGTGGTAACGCTGGTCATTTTGAATCGGCACAATCAGCTTTAGATGGTCAATATGAGGTCGGCAGCAACAGCGTTGACGGTCAAGCCGCCCGCTGGTCTATGCTGAGTGCTTTGACAGAGAAGGTTTAAAATGAAACGCTGGCTACCAAAGGGATGCGCTTCCCGATCGACGTGATTCGTACAGCCAAACACCGACGGCATCGGCGCCGGATACTGACAAAAAAACAGGCTATCGGCAGTGATGCGCTGGCGGTGCCACGCAGTAGCCCGAGATGGCGTCCGGGACAGATTTGAAGGAAAGGTTATGAGCGAACAAACACGAATCAGCCACCCGAAGGAGCATCTTTTCCCCACGGACGTAGAGGGATTCGATTCGCTGGCCGAGCTTGCCCTGGATATGCGTTCGTCGTGGAATCGTGCCACCGACCGAGTGTGGCGGCAACTGGATCCCGCGCTCTGGGAGCTCACGCATAACCCTTGGGTCGTCTTGCAGACGGTCTCACGGGAGGAGCTCCAGCGTGTTTTCGCCGATCCCGCTTTCCGCAAAATCGTTGACGATCTGGTGCAAGCCAAGTGCGACATGGCGCAAGCGCCTGCGTGGTTTCAGCAAGCCTACCCGCAATCTCCGCTGCGCTGTGTTGCGTATTTCTGTATGGAATTCATGTTGAGCGAAGCGTTGCCTATTTATTCGGGCGGACTTGGCAACGTGGCCGGCGATCAACTCAAGGCCGCCAGCGATTTGGGCGTCCCGGTGATCGGGGTGGGGCTGCTCTACCAGCAAGGCTATTTTCGCCAGGTGATCGATAAGGATGGCGCGCAACAGGCACTCTTCCCGTATAACGACCCCGGACAGTTGCCGATCACACCGTTGCGTAGACCGAATGGGGAGTGGTTGCGATTAGAGGTCGCATTACCCGGTAACTCGGTCTGGCTGCGCGCCTGGCAGGTTCAGGTCGGTCGCGTGAAGCTGTACCTGCTGGACAGTAATGACGCCGCGAATTACCCCGCGCATCGAGGCATTACCAGCGAACTTTACGGAGGCGGGCCGGAGTTGCGCCTCAAACAGGAAATGCTGCTCGGGATTGGCGGATGGCTGCTGCTCGCGGCGCTCGGCATCAAGCCGGAAGTCTGCCACTTGAATGAAGGGCATGCGGCCTTCGTGGTGCTGGAGCGCGCGCGAAGCTTCATGGAGGAAACCGGGCGATCCTTCGAGGTCGCGCTGGCCGTTACCCGGGCAGGCAACCTCTTCACCACCCACACGGCGGTGGCTGCCGGTTTTGATCGTTTCGCTCCGGCGCTCATCGTGCAATACCTCGCTGGTTATGCCGAGCAGAGGCTCGGTATAACCAGCCACGATTTGCTGGCACTGGGCCGCCAGAACCCGAACGACGCGTCGGAACCTTTCAACATGGCCTATCTAGCAATCCGGGGGAGCGGGGCAGTGAATGGCGTGAGTCGCTTGCATGGCAAGGTGAGCCGACACCTGTTTGAGCCACTTTTTCCACACTGGCCGGCGGATGAAGTGCCGGTAGGACACGTGACCAACGGCGTCCATATGCCGACCTGGGATTCGGAGGCGGCCGATAATCTTTGGACGCAAGCGTGTGGAAAGAACCGCTGGCTGGGGACAACGGAAACCCAGGAGCAGAACATTCGGTACGTCTCCGACGCCAGGCTCTGGCAATTTCGCAGCGTCGCTCGCATGTCTCTTGTTGAATACGCTCGTGGACGATGGTCCCGGCAGTTGGCTACATCCGGAGCGTCGCCCGAGACGGTTGATGGGGCGAATCATCTGTTTGACTGCAATACGTTGACGCTGGGTTTTGCACGCCGTTTTGCAAGCTATAAAAGACCGAATCTGCTGCTGCACGATCCGGAACGACTGCTGCGCCTGCTGACTAATCCGCAACGCCCGGTACAGCTCATCATGGCTGGCAAGGCCCATCCCGCAGACTTGGCGGGGCAGGCTCTGATTCAGCAGTGGATGCATTTCATCGGCCGGCCTGAGGCACGCCTCCATGTGGCCTTCCTCAGTGACTACGACATGCATTTGGCCGAGCAATTGGTGCAGGGAGTGGATGTCTGGCTCAACACGCCGCGACGCCCTTGGGAAGCGTGTGGAACGAGCGGCATGAAAGTACTGGTCAATGGCGGCATCAATCTGTCTGAACTGGACGGTTGGTGGGCTGAAGCCTACACGCCGGAAGTAGGATGGGCATTGGGGGATGGTCAGGAACATGATAACGATCCCGCCCGGGACGCTATCGAAGCTGAAGCCCTTTATGACCTACTCGAACGCGAGGTGATCCCGGAGTTTTATATTCGTGATGAACAAGGTATCCCAAGCGCCTGGGTGACCCGGATGCGGGAAAGCATGGCGCAATTGACACCGCGCTTTTCCACCAACCGCTCGTTGTGTGAATACACCGAGCAACACTACCTCCCGGCGGCCTCAGCCTACCTTGCGCGGGCTGTCGATAAAGGCGCAATCGGCGTGGATTTAGTTAATTGGCTGCGTGCTCTAGACGAAAAATGGACCGCTCTGCGCTTCGGCGAAGTGAAGCTTGAGACCAATGGCGAGCAGCACGTATTTGAGGTTCAAATCTATTTCGATGATCTCGACCCGGAGGCAGTGCGCGTCGAGTTATATGGCAATGGCGTTAACGGAGCCGCGCCGGAAAGAGTGGAGATGAAGCGCGTGCGGCAACTGGT